>NZ_ALNL01000012.1:0-202118 GCF_000293155.1 Mogibacterium sp. CM50
CGATCCTCTTACGATCGGTGTGTCATCTCCGGGGAACTCATACTCGTCAAGAAGCTCTCTTACCTCCATCTCTACGAGATCCAGCAGCTCCTCGTCATCTACCATATCGCACTTGTTCAGGAATACGATGATGTATGGTACGCCTACCTGTCTCGACAGAAGGATGTGCTCTCTTGTCTGAGGCATCGGTCCATCTGTTGCCGCCACTACCAGGATAGCTCCGTCCATCTGTGCTGCTCCTGTGATCATGTTCTTAACGTAGTCGGCGTGTCCCGGGCAGTCTACGTGTGCGTAGTGTCTGTTTGGTGTCTCATACTCTACGTGTGCAGATGAAATCGTGATTCCTCTTGCCTTCTCCTCCGGCGCCTTATCGATCTGGTCGAATGCTACGTCTGCTCCGAGTCCATATCTTGCGTGAAGAGTCTTTGTGATTGCCGCTGTCAGAGTTGTCTTGCCGTGGTCAACGTGGCCGATTGTACCAATGTTGATATGCGGCTTGGTTCTCTCATACTTCTGCTTTGCCATGATAGCCTCCTTAGAATGTGTTTACTTTAAAAATTGTTGGAGCTGTTGAGCAGACTCGAACTGCCGAACCTCTTCCTTACCAAGGAAGTGCTCTACCACCTGAGCTACAACAGCACGTATACATGAATAGTACACGAAATAGCGCAGCCTGTCAATATTTCGAGACCTCTGTCACCTTTATCGTTCGAGTATCGTTTGAGGCTTATGTCGTCTTTATCGCTTTCATAAATCGCAGTGCTCCGAGCACTCGCGAAGAGTCGGAACGCACGCAAAATAAGGCACGGGGATTCAGCGGGATGGTCGTGCGATTTTTACAATAGAAAACTGCCACGATACGGTGGCAGTTTGAGCTTGTTTGAGCTTATAAGTAAGAACCGAAATAACTATTTCGCCGGTGTTGTGTATGGGTCAACCCCCTTGCAGATGCGGATTCTGTCAACTGCTGCAGCCTTGATCTCGCCGAAATTCTGTAGCTGCTCCTCGCCTCTGAGCACTCTGAGCGCACCTCCTGCAAGAGCTTCCATCTCGAACTCGCCCGGCATCATCTCAATCGGCGCAATCCAGCTTACCATCTCATCAATCCTGCCTGTGAGGAACTTGGAGTAAGCAACTCCGCCTGTGAGGATGATTCTATCAACCTTGCCGGATACCGGAGCTGCGAGCTTAGCTATATCCTTAGCTATGCCGTAAGCCATCCCTTCGTATACCGCCTTGGCATACTCGTTACCCGCGTCGATCATATTCTCGACCTCGATAGCATCTGTAGTACCGAGGTGTGCCTTGAGTCCGCCTGCGCCGTGGAACTTCTTCATTACAGTCTTGGCATCCTCATCTGTTGTAAAGCAGTAGTTAACAAGATCCTTGCAGCTAACTCCGCCGCCGCGCTCAGGCGAGAAGTTGCCCTCGTCGTCGTTAACGCAATCGATGTTAACACCGTTGTGGTACAGTCTAATTGAGCTTCCGCCACCCATGTGAGCGACAATGAATGTGCACTCGTCAAAAGGCTTTTTGAGCACCTCGTTAGCGCACTTGATAGCCATTGCTCTAGTGTTCAGAGTATGTCCAACCGTATATCTGGGAATCTCCGGAACGCCGGAAACTCTGGCGATTGGCTGCATCTCGTCTGTTCCGATTGCGTCGTAGATGCAAGCGGGGATTCCGAACTCCTGCTTGAGATTGAATGCGATCATGCTACCTAGCAGGGATGCGTGCTTAGCTGTGTCATCCGGTCTAGTCAGATAGTCGATCATCTCCTGATCGATACCGATAGCTCCGTGCGGGCACGCGATGATATTGCCGCCTCTTGAGCATACTGCAGTCAGCGTGTTAACCCCGATGCCGTTGTTCTCGAGAGTGTTTCTAACCTTCTCATTGCGAAAATCGAACTGATCGAGGATATCGTCAAATTGAGCCATCTCCTCCTGAGTGTGCCTGATTGTCTCTTTGAAAACTTCCTGCGTATCGTCATAGACGGCAATCTTGCTTGATGTCGACCCTAGATTAAGTACAAGAATTCTCTCTTTACTCATGTATCCATCTCCCTTTCAAAATCATAATAAATACATTACCTGATGTTACGTCATGTAGTATATCACATTCGCATACCTTAATGTCAGTAACGATTGCGCTATGCAATTGGTAAAGACTCATATATTATAGCAAGCTGCGTCTTATTTAGAGCAGCATATCACCAATCGGTCAGCCTGCTATGTTTCGCCGTCATACTACTCTGCTCTTCACATCAAGATTACCGATTTCAAGGTGGACGGATGTGATTATTTCTCGTCGCAGCACAGCTCTACTCTTCACATCTGAAATAAGAAACTGCCGACTCGAACATACCGAGCTCGAACTCGCCGGGTACGTTCTTGTACAGGCCCTTCCCTATTCTCTCGGAGTGTCCCATCTTGCCGAGAATCCTGCCATCCGGAGAAAGGATTCCTTCGATAGCCATGGTCGAACCGTTAGGATTGAACCGGATATCCATAGTTGGATTTCCTTCAAAATCCACGTACTGTGTCAGTATCTGCCCATTCTCGAGCATGGTGTCTATGTCGTTATCGTTAGCTATGAACCTGCCCTCCCCGTGTGAGATAGGAACAGTCAGAACCTGCCCGACGCTTGCCCTTCTGAGCCAAGGAGATTTGGTCGAGCACACCTTAGTTCTAACGAGCTTGGACTGGTGTCTGCCGATATTGTTGAATGTCAGCGTTGGACTGTCTGACTGCTGCACTCCGATCTCTCCATATGGGAGCAGCCCCAGCTTGATCAATGCCTGGAACCCGTTGCAGATGCCGGCAACTAGACCGTCTCTCTCGTCGAGAAGCTTCATCAGTTCCTCGGAAATCTCCTCGTTGCGAAGGAACGAAGTGATAAATTTGCCGGAGCCGTCCGGCTCATCTGCACCCGAGAATCCGCCCGGCAGGAATAGCACCTGTGACTCGGAGAGCGATTTCGCGAAGTCCTTAACCGACTTCTTGAGGTGCTCACTTGTGAGATTGTTTACTACAAAAGTCTCTGCTTCTCCGCCGGCCTTCTCGACTGCTCCGGCTGTATCATATTCGCAGTTGGTACCCGGGAATACAGGGATGAGGAATTTAGGCTTAGCAACAGCATTGCGTGGTGCCGCATCGCTTCTGGTCCTGTATATCATGTCCGGAATGCTGACCTTCGGTGTCTCGATGTTACAGCTGTATACAGGTTCAAGCTTGCCCTCGTACAGATCGCACAGCGAGACAAGCCTTACGCGCCCCTTCTTGCTGCCGATTGATTCGCGAGCAACAGTCTTACCCAGCAGCTTCATGTCAGCCGTAAGCTCGATGTTTTGACCTGTCTCGATAATGAAGCTGCCGTAAGCATAACCGAACATCTCTCGCATCGAGATGTCCGCGTCAAACTCAAAACCGATATTATTGCCCATAGCCATCTTGAATACTGCCTCTGCAGGCCCGCCAAATCCGGGCGTATAGCATGCCGCAACCAGTCCGTTGTCTACGAGCTTCCTGACCATATTGAAGTTTCTGATGAGCGACTCTGCAGTTGGCAGCCCGTCCTCACCAAGCTCCGGTCTCAGCCATACGACCTCATGTCCTCGCCTCTTGAACTCCGGAGACACCACCTTGTCCAGCTCATCTGTGGTCACGGCAAATGAAATCAGCGTTGGCGGCACGTGGATATCCTCGAAGGTTCCGCTCATGGAATCCTTGCCTCCGATAGCTCCGATGCCCAGCTCCATCTGAGCTCTAAACGCCCCCAGGACTGCGCCGAAAGCCTTGCCCCATGCTTTGTCATTGTCTCCGAGCTTCTCGAAGTATTCCTGCAAGCTGAGATAGATGTGATCATAGCTTGCACCCGTCGCAATCAGCTTGGCCACGCTTTCAACAATTGCCAAATATGCGCCGTGATAAGGGCTTTGCTCTAAGATGTATGGGTTAAAGCCGTATGCCATCATGGACACAGTGCTGCACTCACCCTCAAGCATCGGAATCTTGTGCACCATCGCCTGAATAGGGGTTCTCTGGTTGATCCCACCGAAAGGCATCAGGACTGTGTTGGCTCCGATTGTAGAGTCAAACCTCTCGGACAGGCCTCTTTTAGAGCACACATTGAGGTCGGAGACGAGATCCTTCATGCCCTTCTCAAAGTCCCTCGGAATCTCCTTATCGTATCTGCGAGCACCCTCGATAACAGCGTCAGCCTCCTTCTCGGCGCCGTTAGTATCGAGGAACTCACGAGAAATATTCACAAGCTGTTGGCCTCTGAACGACATCGTGAGGTATGCCTCCTCAGTCACCCTTGCAACCTCTGTCGCCTCGAGGTTCTCACTCTCTGCCAGCTGTTTGAACTTCTCAGCATCCTCAGCAGCAACGACTACAGCCATTCTCTCCTGCGACTCGCTGATAGCGAGCTCCGTGCCGTCCAGCCCATCGTACTTCTTAGGAATGTTGTCAAGATTTACATCCAGTCCGTCTGCCAATTCTCCGACAGCGACGGATACACCGCCTGCGCCGAAGTCATTGCAGCGCTTTACGAGGGTAGTCGCTTCCGGATTTCTGAACAGTCTCTGAATCTTTCGCTCCTCGGGAGCGTTGCCCTTCTGCACCTCGGCTCCGCACGTCTCCAGCGACTCCAAGCTGTGCGATTTGGACGAGCCGGTCGCTCCGCCGATTCCGTCTCTGCCGGTTCTGCCGCCTAGCAGAATAACCACATCGCCGGCAGCCGGTCTCTCGCGTCTGATGTTAGAAGCCGGAGCAGCGGCAACAACTGCACCTACCTCCATTCTTTTAGCCACATATCCCTCGTGGTACACTTCGTCCACGAGACCGGTCGTAAGTCCGATCTGGTTGCCGTATGAGCTATATCCGTTGGCAGCAGTAGTTGTAATCTTCTTTTGCGAGAGCTTGCCCTCTCTGGTCTCCGACACAGGGGTGAGCGGATTGCCTGAACCTGTCACGCGCATAGCAGCGTATACATAGCCTCTGCCCGAAAGCGGATCGCGGATAGCTCCGCCGATGCAGGTTGCGGCTCCTCCAAAAGGCTCGATCTCAGTCGGATGATTATGTGTCTCATTCTTGAACAGCAGCACCCAATCCTGATCCTCACCGTCAATATTCGCCTTAAAATCAACTGTGCATGCGTTAATCTCTTCCGACTCCACGACATCCACCAGCTTGCCGTTCTCCTTGAGTGCCTTGACCGCGATGGTTGCAACATTCATAAGGCTGATTGGCTTGTGCACGCCCAGCTGCTTGCGCAGCTCCTGATACTCACTGAAGGTCTTGTTGATAGTCTCATCCTTAAATACAACGCCTCTGATAGTCGTGTTGAAGGTCGTGTGACGGCAGTGGTCTGACCAATACGTATCTATAACCTTGATTTCTGCCACGCTTGGATCTCTGTCCAGTCCCTTGAAGTACTCGCGACACATCTTGAGGTCCTCGATATCCATAGCGAGCGAATTTGCCACTAGATATGTCTCGAGGTCTGCGTCTGTGAAATTGATGAAGTTCTTGACTGTAGCCACCGGCGCCGGATCCGGATATTTGGATCGGAGTGTTGCCGGCACGCCAAGCGCAGCCTCTCTCGACTCAACCGGGTTAATCAGATACTCCTTGATCTTCTCGAGCTCATCGTTAGACAGCTCGCCCTCGAGGATGTAGATGACAGCAGACTTTACAGTCGGTGTCTCGTCGGGTGCTATGAACTGCAAGCACTCCTCAGCTGAGCTTGCCCTCTGGTCGAACTGTCCGGGCAGATACTCAACTGCGATTACCTGCTGCTTACGGAAATCCATATCTGTACAGCTGGTGTCCGTAGGCGGCTCCGAGAAAATCGTCTCCCCAGCCTCGAGGAATGCTTCGTCTGATAGATCCTCGATCAGGTACCTGTTGATTACTCTAATGTCAGTCAGATTCACAATCTGCAGGCTCTCCTTAAACTCCTTGATGAGCTCCTTCGCCCTGTTCGCGAATTCCGGCTTCTTCTCTACGTATAAAGCTTTGACCATGCCATTACTCCTCGTATAATATGTTTTACCGACACATCTTCTTATGAAATGTGTCATACAATAACTTGTTCAACCTTGGATGTCCTGATGGTAAAATGTCTTTAGCGGGCATCTTACAAAAGGTATGTCTATTACTGTCTAACGATTGTCTGAAATATCTGAAATATACGATTGCTGCGCTGATTACCGCCACGCCGCGGGGACCGGGAACGCTCAGGCCACTGCGGGCGATGTGGCGATATGCAGTCTGCTGAATTTATGATTTCACTTAAGTGCCTCGAGAGCTTTGGTTCCGATATCCTTCCTGAAATACATGTTATCGAAGTGAACTTCCTCGAGCTTTGCATATGCCTTATCTATGGCCTCTCCCAGAGTTTCCGCAGTCTCGACCACACCGAGGACTCTGCCGCCGCTGGTCACCTGCTTGCCGTCTACGAGCTTACTGCCTGCGATGTAGATGTGCTCGCGCTCATCCGGAAGAGTGATTTCAAACCCTTTTTCATAAGCAACCGGATATCCGTCGGACGCTGCCACAACGCAGCAAGCTGCTTCATCTCTGAATGTGAAATCGACATCTGCGAGCGTTCCGTCTGTAGTCGCTCTCATTATCTCCAGCAGATCACCGTCCAACAGAGGCAGCACTACCTGAGTTTCCGGATCGCCGAATCTGCTGTTATACTCAATTACCTTAGGCCCATCCTCGGTAATCATCAGGCCGAAATACAGGCAGCCCTTGAACACTCTGCCTTCCTCAGCCATAGCTTTGATCGTAGGCAGGAATATCTTGGTCATACACTCCTCGGCAATCTCCGGTGTGTAATACGGATTAGGTGCTACAGTGCCCATTCCCCCGGTATTGAGCCCCTTGTCACCATCCTGTGCACGCTTGTGATCCATGGATGAAACCATCGGCCTTACTACCTTGCCGTCTGTGAACGATAGGACACTTACCTCAGGTCCATCCAGGAATTCCTCGATAACGACCGTGTCGCCGCTGGCACCGAATTTTTTATCTTCCATGATTGTGCGAAGTCCGACTCTAGCCTCATCACGAGTTTCGGCGATTATCACGCCCTTGCCGAGTGCCAGCCCATCCGCTTTGATAACAGTCGGGATCGGGCAAGTCTCAATGTATTTCAGAGCTGCATCCATATCGTCGAAAATCTCATACGATGCAGTCGGAATTCCATATTTCTTCATGAGCCGTTTGGAAAAAGCCTTGCTCCCCTCTATGATAGCCGCCGCCTTGTCAGGCCCAAAGCAAGGTATGCCCTTCTCATCGAGCATGTCAACCAGACCGAGCACCAGCGGATCGTCGGGAGCAACCACGACATAGTTGATTTTTTTCTCAACCGCAAAGTCAACAATAGCGTCAAGCTCCTTTGCTCCGATGGCTATACACTCCGCATCCTCCGCGATTCCGCCGTTACCCGGCAGCGCGTAGATATGCGATACCCCCTTGCTGTGCTTGAGAGCCTTGATAATAGCGTGCTCTCTGCCTCCTCCGCCAATTACTGCAATATCCATTATCCTCTCCTTGCAACTATCTCTGCCGCAACCTTCTCGACTGCCGCCGGCAGTAGCTTCCATTCAGCATCCTCCATGACCCTGCGCTGCAGAATTTCCGGAGTGTCGCCTTCTTGGACCTCAACCGCGCGCTGAGCGATTATCTTGCCGCCATCCGTAATCTCGTTTACAAAATGAACTGTCGCCCCGGTGACCTTTACGCCATAATCGAGTGCCGCTTCGTGCACGTGCAGCCCGTAAAATCCTTCTCCGCAGAACGAAGGGATGAGTGATGGATGCACATTGATGATTCTATCAGGGTATCTGCTGACAAAATCCTCGCTAAGTATACGCAGGAAGCCCGCGAGTACGATGATATCTATCTCGTTCTCTTCGAGCAGTGATATCAGCTTCTGTTCGAAATTGTCCTTCTCGATATATATATGCTTAATTCCTGCTCTCTCCGCCCTGGCCAGTCCGCCGGCGCTCCCGCACGACGACACTACCAGCGCGAGCTCAGCATGTGGCAGCTCGCCGGCCTGTGACCTGTCTATGATAGCCTGCAGGTTGGTGCCACCGCCCGATATTAGAACTGCAACTTTTGCGCACTTGCTCATTCTCTCGTCTCCGTCTGTGTAAATTGTTAAATCTAATATTTCTATCCAGGTATTTGCTAATATGCTTTTATGCGGTTAGAAGTCTTTACATCCCCTATATGGCCATATCGAGCGCATTAGCATTAAGCGTCGCTTAATCTTCGATTCCGTCGATGATCTCGCGCGATAACTCCGTCTACTTCGTTATCGGTGCCGGACTAACCTTCGATTCCGTCGATGATCACGCCTTCGTCGCCCTTAACAATCTCCCCGATGACATAAGCCTTATCTCCGGCACCACGTATGATCTCGAGAGCCCTCTCGCTGTCCTCGCGAGACACAACTACCGTCATGCCGATGCCCATGTTGTAGGTGTTGAACATGTCACGCTCCGGGATGCTGCCTGTCTCAGCCAGAACCTTGAAGATCTCCGGTGTCTCCAGCTTGCTCTTATCTATCCTGGCCGTCATTCCCTTCGGAAGCGCTCTGGGGATATTCTCGTAGAAGCCGCCGCCGGTGATGTGCATTACAGCATGCGGTACCATCTCCTTGAACAGCTCTGTCATAGACCTTACATAAATCCTGGTAGGCTCCAGCAGCGCTTCACCGAGAGATCTGCCGCCCAGATCACCCCTCTTCACGGAGAGATCGATGTTCTCGACGTCGAAAACCTTCCTGACGAGCGAATATCCATTTGAATGAATGCCCGACGATGCAATTCCGATGACAACATCGCCCTCACCCACCTTCTCGATGTCGATAACCTTACTTTTATCCACGATTCCTACTGCAAATCCGGCCAGGTCGTACTCATCCTCCGGATAGAAGCCCGGCATCTCCGCAGTCTCGCCGCCAATCAGACAACACTTTGATTGAACGCAGCCGTCCGCAACACCCTTAACTATGGATGCGATTTTCTCCGGCACGTTTTTGCCGCAAGCAATGTAGTCCAGGAAGAACAGCGGCTTTGCACCGACGCAGATGATGTCGTTGACACACATCGCCACGCAGTCGATACCTACAGTGTCATGCTTATCCTGCAGGAATGCAAGCTTGAGCTTGGTTCCCACTCCGTCAGTTCCGCTGACTAGAATAGGTTCGGACATGCCTGTCAGATCAGGCTGCAGCAACCCGCCAAATCCTCCAACCGGTGCTGTATTACCGAACTTCATGGTCTTGCCCACGTGCTCCTTCATCAGCTCAACAGCTCTATATCCGCTAGTGATATCTACTCCCGCTTCCTTGTAGCTCTCGCTCCGGCTCTTCATCTCAGTTCTCCTCTTTCTTCCTATCGCTTAGCTTAATCTCGAACTTAAACTTTCCTGTGACAGCTCTCCCTGCCGGGTACTCACCCCCAAAGCAAGCGCTGCAATACCCCTTGCCCGGCTCGCTGCCAATCATCTCGTGCAATCTGTCCATCTTGAGGAATCCAATCGAGTCGCATCCGATGAGCGTGCAAATCTCATTCTCGGTGTGATTAGCTGCTATGAGCTGTGACTTATCCGACACGTCGGTTCCGTAGTAGCATTCGTCAACAAACGGTGGAGCTGTAAGCATCAGATGAACCTCCTTGGCTCCTGCATTTCTGAGTTTCTCGACTATGTTTCTCGAAGTCGTACCTCTTACGATAGAATCGTCAATCATGACAACTCTCTTCCCCAGGACAGATTCCTCTATGACGTTAAGCTTGATATTTACAAGCTTCTCGCGCTGCGCCTGTCCAGGTGCAATAAACGTACGACCGATGTACTTGTTCTTGACAAAGCCCATGCCGTAAGGGATACCCGCCTGCTTCGAATATCCAACTGCGGCGTCGAGACCCGAATCAGGAACTCCTATCACAATGTCGGCCTCTACCGGGTAGTCGATTGCGAGCGCACGGCCGGCCTCAACTCTAGCGCGATGAACGCTGATCCCGTCAATCTTGGAGTCCGGTCTCGCGAAGTAGATGTACTCGAATATGCAGATTGACTTTGGCTTTTGGTTGCAGTGCTCCTTGATGCTGCGGATACCGTCATGATTAAAAATCACAATCTCCCCCGGCTCGATATCTCTTACGAACTTCGCTCCCACAGCATCCAGCGCACATGACTCTGAAGCGATTACATATCTGCCGTCCTCTGTCAGCCCATAGCAGAGAGGTCTGAAGCCTCTGTCGTCGCGAACTGCGATGAGCTTGTTGGGCGACATAACGCAAAGGGAATATGCTCCCTTAAGCTTATTCATAGCTGCATTAATCGCCTCCTCTACGCTGTTTGAACGCAGTCTCTCCTTGGTGATGAGATAAGCGATTACCTCCGTGTCGCTCGTGGTCTGAAAGATAGAGCCCTTGAGTTCCAGCTCCTGTCTCAGCTCTGCGGAATTTACTATGTTGCCGTTATGTGCGACGGCCATGCTTCCCTTGATGTGATTGACAACGATTGGCTGAGCATTTGCACGCTCATTCTTGCCTGTAGTTCCGTAGCGCACATGACCGATAGCCATGCCGCCCTGCCCGAGAGCCTCAAGCTCACGAGTGCTGAACACGTCATTGACTAAACCGAGATCCTTGTGGCTCGAAAACACACCATCATCATTGACCACTATTCCGCAGCTCTCCTGTCCGCGGTGCTGCAGTGAATATAGGCCGTAGTACACTGTCCTGCCTATCTCATATGCCTCCCTGGGAGAGAAAACACCTACAACTCCGCATTCTTCTCTTAACTCACTCATACTGTTCCTAACCTTAATATCCATCTGTACAGTATCTGCTGATTAGAATAACTACATACTTAATTGAACTTAGCGCTTACTGCTGCATCCTTCTCGATTACGTCATTGCGAGCCTTGTTTCTCTCTTCCCAAAGACTTGCCCTCAGTTTCTCATCTGAAACCGCCAGGATCTCGGCGGCAAAGATCGCCGCATTCCTGGCGCCGTCAATTGCAATCGACGCAACCGGTATTCCCGGCGGCATTTGAACCGTGGACAGGAGCGCATCCATGCCGTCCAGTGAGGATGCCTTGATCGGGATCCCCACTACCGGCAGAACTGTGTTCGCTGCGAGCACTCCACCGAGATGTGCCGCCTTACCTGCAGCCGAAATGATAACGCCAAAGCCATTTCTTTCTGCAGCCTTTGCAAATCCAATAGCTTCATCCGGTGTTCTATGTGCCGAGTACACGTGAACCTCAGTTGGAATCTCATATTTCTTCAGCTCTTCAATGCATTTTTCAACGATTGGCAGATCGCTGTCGCTACCCATTATTACTGCAACTTTCTTCATAATTATCTATCGGCCTCCGTCCTTAAACACTGTACAAATACACGCGCATCAACACGTAATTGTTGTCAAAAGCTTGTAATTTAAATTTATCATATGAGCTGCTATTGTCAACAAAAAGGGTTATCAAAACCCGTATTTTAATGCGGCATTTATATAAATTTGTGCGGATTTCGGAGATTTTTCCGAAGTATACTTTGACCTGATCTTATACGTGTTCGGTTTTTATGCACTTTTAAGTATTTCCATTATGATCAACTTTTCCCTCGTTTGTGTACATGCTACATACGTTTTTATATCGGCCCCACTTGGTGAGTATCTCGCCGCTCTGATGCAACTGTAATAGGCTGACTCAACAATCACTTGTTGTGTCAGCCTATTCATATCCGATATTTTTGCTGCGATATTGCAGCCGCCGCTATTACATCCTGCCATCGGTAAGCAAACGGCTATGAACAACGCGAAAATGCGTTCATCATGTAATACCTCTGTTATCACTGACCGACTCTGGGGACGAGCACTCTTGCCTTGAACAGATCCCCGTCAATTCCCAGTCTGATATCTCCATTCATCATATGCATGAGATCGCGTGCAATGGCGAGACCAAGCCCGCTGCCCTCAGTGTTTCGGGATTTATCTCCGCGCTTGAATCTCTCCATCAGTTCGTCCGGATCGATATCCAGCGCATCCTTTGATACATTGCTGATCTCCAGAGCCGCGAATTTGCCCATCTCGCGCACCTTGACATAAGCTCTGGTGCCGGGGAGGCTGTATTTGCTGACGTTTGTCAACAGGTTCTCGATTACGCGCCACAGCATCTTACCGTCGGCGTTGACAAATACGTGCTCCTGATTATTTTCAAAATGCACCTCGATATTGCTCGACACGAGCAGGTCGCTGAGCTCACCGATAGCCTGCTGTGCAACTCCGTTGAGATCGATTACTTCTATGTTGATAGGCATCGCTCCGCTGGAAGCCTTGGTGGCTTCAAAGAGGTCTCCGCTGAGTTTCTGCAGTCTCTTGGTCTTCTGTTCGATAATCTCAAGATATGACATAGCATCAGGGCTGTCGAGTCCCTGCAGCTTGAGCAGGTCGATGTAGGTCACCATAGAGGTGAGCGGAGTCTTGAGGTCATGCGACACGTTGGATATGAGTTCGTTGCGGAGACGCTGGCTGCGAAGCTCATTTTCAAGAGCGATTTCCTCGGCCTTAGCTATATCGTTGATGTCTCCGGCTAGCCTCTCAAACTCTCCCTTATGTCTGACCACCACCTTCTGATTGAAATCACCGTCCTTGATAGCGCGTATCCCGCTGCGCACCATGGCATAGTCATTGTAACACCTCGGAACATAGACTATAGCAATCAACAGAGCGATTATTGCCCACCAGTGCCATATGAGCGTAGGCAGAAGCAGCAATGCAAATCCCAGATAGAGCTTCTTGATGGTTACGTCCTTAGATATAATTGCGTTGTGAATTGAGATGAGAATCTTGCCAACAATTGAACGCTCGAATAAATCGTTGTTTTTAATATTCTTAACAAGCGACTGAAGCAGTATAATCGCGCAGAATATGAACAACGTCATGGCAGCTATGGTTGCAAAGCCCTCCACCCACTCGGGTTTGAACTCGTAGCCTCTGCCCATTACCTCAAAGGTCTTGTCTCTGAATTCCTGAGTTACTACTTGTCCTTTGGCGATAGTCTTAAGTATCCGCTCCAGTGTTGCACCCGAGGACAGATATCTGAAATACATGTTCTCCGCCATGATGATTCCGACACCTAGCGCAAATATCGCCAGCAGTCGAAGCTCGGGAAATACACGATCGAGGAGGTTAAGCTTGACCTTGCCCTTCTCAGTGTATTTGCCGGAAAAATACACCACAAATACGAGCCCCGCCAGTGCCAGCGCAACAAACACGAGCAGCAATATAAAATTCGTCGTGAGGATGCTGACTATCCTCTTCTTATCGACGAGTCCGTTGAAGTCGTCGCTCGTATATGCCTCATATACGAGGATTCGATTTGCAGCCATGATGAGCAGCACGGTGCTGACCGTAGCTAATACCACGGCAACTTTTGACTTAAGTCCGCGGAACTCATCCGTCACGACCTGTTGCTTCATTAGTTATCTCCTTCAAGCTTATATCCGGTACCCCAGACAACCTTGATGTATCTGGGATCCTTGGGATTGATTTCTATCTTCTCTCTTATATGCCTTATATGTACGGCCACAGTATTTTCCGGATTATACGCCGGTTCATCCCACACAGCTTCGTAAATTTGTCCCATCGAAAACACTCTGTTTGGATTTTCCGCAAAAAGCTTCAGTATTCCAAATTCTGTAGCTGTAAGCATAACATCTCTCCCGTCAACTGTTACCTTCTTGCTGTTGTCATCAATTACAAGTCCTCCCACTCTGTAAATACCCTCTTCTGAAGGTTCCGCAGCACTTCCGAACTGAGTGTATCTGCGGAGCTGTGACTTGACACGCGCGATGAGTTCCATGGGATTGAACGGCTTTGTCACATAATCATCTGCTCCGATATTCAGCCCGATAATCTTATCGTAGTCTTCAGACTTGGCAGACAGCATGATAATCGGAATATCCTTCTCATTTCTAATCATCTGTGTAGCCTGTATCCCGTCGAGCTTAGGCATCATCACATCCATGATGGCGAGCTTCACATCCTCACTGCGAACAATGCTAAGAGCCTCAAACCCGTCATATGCCTTGATTACCTCAAAGCCTTCATTATTCAAATATATCTCTATCGCTCTTGCAATCTCTTTATCGTCATCGCAAACCAGAATTTTCACTGCAACTCCTCCTTAATATAGTGTCCTTACGAATAGAAGTATATATCATTTAACAAAAGAAATTCGATGATATTTATTATAATTTCTTTAACGAGTAAATACTTTCTCCTTCATTTGATGTTCATATTACCGTAGACCATCACATATGAAAGAACTGTCATCATAAAAAACAAAAAGTTTTGCCAAAAAATCGAGTTTGATTATCATCTTAACGCTCCTTCATATCACCTTATGATTTTTTGGTGTTCACCTTTATCGTGATTTTTCTGCACGTCTTCCCGGCAGTGGGGAGAGAAACGAAGCGACGCTCAAAACGGGTAGGAAAGCGCTCGCCGCGGCGCCCATGATGAAACTCAATATTCCGAATAAAGCAACTTTTGCTTTTCTGCTATTCATGCTATACTGCCTATGAATTTTTTCTGAATTCCCGCACTTTATCTGACAGTTCCTGCAGCTCATTCTTGTCAAGCTCAGTCAGATGTTCCAGCTTGTCCAGAAATTCCGTTGCGGTTATTTTTTCCCTGCGGGTGATGACTTCCAAATAGTGGCTGACGATGACTCCGGAGAGAATGGCAATCCAAATGATTTCATACAAGGTCATGTAGACGGTCAGCAGCCTACTCAACGCGGTGCTTACCGTGATATCGCCAAAACCGATGGTCGTGCATGATACGAAGGTGTACCACATGGCCTGACCATATGTGCATATTCCCGGTTCGCGGATCATGATGATCAGCGAGACGATAAAAAAGCTGACGAAAAAGCCGAAGGTTATCTTCTCGGCACGACATCTTTTAACGATAGACCAGAATAGTCTGAATTTCTTCATTCTCTATCCTCCCTGAAATCAAAAATAATTTACTGCAATTATATCAGATTTTCGCGGAAGCGCTCTGCAATAATACTGCTGAAAAGAATGTAATCGGTGCTTTATACTAAGCTGTAGAACTCACTTCAGAAACTGTGAAGAATTAAAAACGGAAATGGAAAAATTTATTAAATACTGCAATGAGCATATGATAAAAGAAGGGTCGGAATGAATGAGTCCGCCCCGAGACAGACTCCATCTTCCGGCCGCATAAAAAACGAGACGACCGGCGTCGCCTCGTAAAAAAATTCCGGAATGGCAGGCTCTCATGCACCACCGCCATTTGCATACATATTGTCGCAGTATTCCGATTCTCCTGCGATTCTCCGCCTACTTGTAATCCTCGTTGTCGCTCTTCTTGCTGGCGATGTTGAGCCCAATCCACAGAGCAAGGGCAACTAAGGTGAATACAATAAGGGCGCGGAAGTTTGAATCATACTTGCCGCCTGCTGCCTCGAGCAGCTTGGCTGAAATTATCGGTCCGATAATAGCCGCCGGAATCAGCGAGAAGTTGGCAATACTGAAGTTAGTGGCAAAATACTTCGCTCCAAAGGCCTTATTGACGTACGCTGATGTGATCGTTGGAGTTCCTCCGTACGACAATCCTACGAAGATAAGTCCGATCACAACAAGGATGAGCGAGTGGCTCACTCCCCCTGCAATGAGCAAGGCACCTGCGATAATCATGAAGATGTTGTTTACAATAGATGAAGTCTTACGTCCAAACCTATCAAAGTTGTTGCCTGCAACAATTCTGCCTGCTCCGTTAAATAGCGAAACGATCATACCGAGAACTGCCGAACCGCCGTAAGCAACTGAGATATTCGCAGCACTGTTGATTACCATAAGGCCGGCCGAGTTGAGGGCGATAGCCCAGAGGAAAAAGATCCAAAATCTCGAAGTCTTCATCATTTCCGCCGAGGTATAGTGATGTGTGTTGTCATCAGCTGCGGCAGTCTTGCTCGCACCTGCTGTCGGTGCTTCCGGAGCCTTGATGATAATCGCAGCTACGAGCAGCACAACGAAGATTGCGATTGCGAGCAGCTTAAATGTAGAGAATATACCAATGCCGGCGATGAACTTGGTTACAACGCTTCCGAGAGCCAGCCCGCCCAGGCCGAAGCCCATAAGCATGATTCCTGAGGCGAGACCGACCTTATCCGGGAACCACTTGGTGATAGTAGTGATTACAGCATTATACCCTATACCTACGCCGCCTCCGCCAAATATACCGTAGAATATGTAGAGCTTCATAAGGCTGCCGGATGCATCTGCCGGGTTAAGAGTAGATACCATGAAGAAGCCTACAAGCAACAGCACTGCTGCGATGAGTATTCTCACCTTAACTCCAAACTTCTTGCCAAGCTGTCCGCCGATGAGTCCGCCCAAGCAAAACATAATCATCGAGATTGTGAAGGTCATAGACATCTGCGCAACTGTCCATGTCTTGAACACCTCGCTGAAAGGTGCTCTGAATAGCGACCATGCGTAAATCAGACCGAGGAATAGCGTCGAAATAGTAGCCACCCCGAGATACAACCATCTTTTGTTGTTCATTTCTTAAACCACCTGTCCTTACCTAGTAACGCCGTCATTCCACCGTCGCGACGCATAAAATCATGATAATACTCCAATTCGAGCACTAATGCACTAAATGATAACACTTTTTGAGTCTATTTTCTAGCAGCATTTCTCATATTCAGCATATAACTACAGCACTATATCTCCAGCGCTGCCCTGATATGCCTGTATGCGAAGTCCACTGTACTGCCGACTTCTTCGTAGGCAAACGCTTCAAGAGTGGTAATTGTGCACCCCTCATCAGCAAGCGTCTGCATAGCCGCCTCCATGGGCTCCTTCTGTTTAGACGCACAGCAATCCTTGATTACCTGTACATCGTACCCCTTGGCCATAAGACTCTTGGCAGTCTGCATTATGCTTATGTGCGCTTCCAGTCCGGCCAGCACAATCCTGTTGCCCTTGTGCGATTGAAGCAGAGCCTCCAGGTCAGGCGAAGTCGTGCAATCGAAGTCAACCTTATCTATCTTCTCATAGCTACGCAGCTCGTTTTTGAGTTCTCCTGCAACCGGCTCCGAATCGTATCCGTACTGCTCAGTTAACAGCGTTGGCAGTTCAAGTATATTCAAGCATCTTGCCAGCTTCAGCACATTGTTCATGAACCTCTCACTTTTCCTCATCTCCGGAATCATGTGTTTTTGCACATCCATGATTATACACAAGGTTCTGTCGGAGCTGAGTCCGCGGAGCTTGGCCAGCATACCGCTGTCTACGCGGTTCACTCTGTATGGCGTAACTGTTGCGTAGCCATCCGCAAGAGCGTAGAGATCTGTATAAGCAGGTGCAGCACTTCCGTCTGTGACGTCGGCCCTGTACCTATATTCACCGTTAATGTGCGAGGGATCTACTGCATTCGATGAAAGCTCAATGACACCTGCATTAGTCGCCGGAGAATTGCTGCCATTAGCTTCGTTCATGCCGTCCGTTTCATGAACGGCCTTCACAAAGGTGTTATCGAATCCGATTCCACCTGCCTCAGTGTACCTTGTCCCCTTAATCTGCCACTTGGGCAGGTCAGGCGAGTTCACGTTGAGGATTATTCCTTGAGGTAGCTGCTTGGCTACCTCAAGCAGCTCCGGCAGCATCTCGCAGATGTATTCAAAATGTGTCGCGCTGTGACTGGTCACCGATAGTGCAAGTGCTTTATATCCATTCAAAGCACCCTCGTTGGCAATTGCAAAGGTACCCGAATAATTGATATCTGTGCCTGCATTCCCACCGTGATTGATGCCGCCGATTACATAATCCGGCTCAATTCCTTCAGCTCTCAGCATATCTATACCGAATTTTGCACAGTCCGCAGGCGTACCTGTGAGAGCAATCGCCCTTTCAGCTCCCTCCAGCTCAATCTCGCGCGCAGTCACTAGACCGCTCAGAGTTATAGCCTGCCCGTGTCCACTGCACTGCGAAGCAGGCGCTACAACATACACCTCCGCCATGTGAGACAGAAAGCGTACCAGCGTACGAAGTCCAAACGATTCTATTCCGTCGTCGTTGCCAACTAATATTCTATTCATTGAGATACCTCATTCCCTTCTTTATATTTCCTACATACATCTTGATAAGCAGCCTCAGCAGCGGTTCCGAAACCCTATAGAAATAGAAATACAGAACCTGCTCCTCCTCCGTGCAGAGATCCGAAACGGGATTCATCATGAGTCCCACGTTTTTTGCCAGCTGACAGAGCTGCTCCGCCGGCACAGGAAGCATAATCCTAAGCATGACCGCCAGTCCCGACTTGGAATCTATGGCTTCAATCAAACCATCGCCATATTCCTTGAACATCTCCATCGTGGTATGGAGCTTCTCGGCGTTACGCTTCCTGCATTTCTTGATGTGCCTGTGATAGTACCCATCCTCCATGTAGAGAGCAAGGCAGATCTGCTCCGCCTTGGAACATGTCTGTGCGTAACGACTCTTGATTCTGTTAAACACCTCCACAAGCTCATGCGGCAGCACCATATAGCTAATCTTGATTGATGCAAAAAGCGTTGATGAGAAGGAGCCGAGGTACACGACTCTTCCCGACCTGTCGAGGCCCTGCAAAGCCGGAATAGGCTTACCGAAATATCTGAGCTCGCTGTCGTAGTCATCCTCCAATATATAGCTGTCGTTGTCCTCCGCCCATTTTATCAGCTCATATCTCCTGCCTATCGGCATTACTGCACCTGACGGGAACTGATTTGAAGGATTGACGTACACGAGACTTCTCATATTGACGGGCAAACGCTCAATCGTGATGCCGTTCTCACGAACGGGAATATTGGAAAGGCTTACCCCTTCATCCTTAAATATCTCGCGAACCGGTCCATATCCCGGAAATTCCATCGCTGCGTTGCTGATGCCGAGATCTCTCAGTATTCGAATGAGATGCGTGGCAAGCTGCTGCGAGCCGGCGCCTATCACTACCTGCTCCGGCGAGCATTTTACACCGCGGCCTGCGTAAAGGTATTTGGCAATCTCATAGCGGAGAGCCGCTTCTCCCTGTACGTCCGCTTCAGTCTGCAGCGCATACGCATACTCGTTAAACACCTTGCTCATGCACTTCTTCCACTTGGAGAACTCAAAGCTCTCCTCATCATATATGAGCGATCTCTCCTTGGCAGTCTTGCTGCTCTCCGGCGGCAGCAGTTCATCCAACGTGAGCTCATCCCCGGCCTCGCCGGCGCCTACGGCACCCGAAATGTCGTCGCTCACATAGTAGCCTGACTTGGGGCGACTCTCAATGTAGCCCTCGACCAACAGCTGGTTATATGCGGTCTCAACCGTTGTCACGCTGATATCGTTGGCCTTTGCAAGACCGCGTAGCGAGGGCAGCTTCATGCCGGCCTCAAACTCCCCGGAAAGAATTCTCGCCTTAATCTGATCAAAAATCTGTATATATAGATTTTGGCTATTATTATCTTCAAAATCGAAAATAATGCTTCTCATCGTGCAATTTCCCCTATCTGTATTCTAAAAATTTACAGTAATTGTACATTTTCATGGCTGCAATATATTGCTATTATAATACTCGCCAGTTTGCTACACAATGATTAAATTTAAATCACATCGGATTATGGAGGCAGAAATGATAGACAGCAAAACGGAATCCGGCAGGGTTAACAAGCTTGATAGATCCAGCAAGACCATGCTTTTAGTCACTACAGCGATGATGACAGCAATGGTCATGATTGCTACCACTTTTTTTAAACTTCCCAACGCCATGGGTTACATCCACCTAGGTGACGGGTTCGTGTTACTTTCAGCCATCGTGCTGCCCAGAAAGTGCGCCTGCTTCGCCGGAGGTGTTGGCGCAGCGCTTGCTGACATTTATGGCGGGTACGCTGTCTGGGCCCCTTGGACGCTTGTCATCAAGGCTATAATGGTTATAATCGTACAGATCGCATTTGGATATGCGATGAATAAGATGCTGCAAGGCAGGCGCTTAGCCGGAATTGCAGGGTTGCCGCTTGTCGAGCTCTTCGCCTACGCGATTTCAGTCGTTTGGACCGTTACCGGCTACTATATAGCGCAAGGCGTAATTTACGGTAACTGGGTAGCTCCAATTGCCGACATGCCGGGCAATGTTCTACAAGCGGTGGTCGGAGCAGTCATAGCAATTGCCGTATCAACCGCGCTAAGCCGGACATCCTGGGGCAAGCATTTTTTCTACAGGCGATCTATGCAGTAGGTGCAAGCTCCAAGCTATTAATACAAGCTCGGGATTATTGATGCAGACTCAAAATTATTAACATTAACGCAAAATGAGATTGTTGACGCAGGATCGCAGCTAAAAAAATCGATTGGCGACATATGCAGAATGCGTATTTCGGCATCATACAGTTCTCTGTATTTTCAGATCCTGTGTCTATATGCCCGTGCCTGCTCTACGCTTACACTAAGCTATAGGTTGCAAATATCAGATAAATAGCCTGCGTCAGATTGCACACATCAGAAAATATAAGGAAGATTTCAATGGACTACAAGAGAATACTTTCAATTCAGGATATATCGTGCGTCGGACAGTGCTCGCTCACTGTAGCGCTGCCGATCCTGTCGGCCTGCGGTCATGAGACCGCAATCCTGCCGGCAGCCGTGCTATCCAATCACACCGGAGGATTCAAAGGGTTCACGTGCCACGACCTTACGAGCGACATTCCGGGAATTCTCGAACAGTGGGAGATCGAAGGGATTGCATTTGACGGAGCCTACACGGGATATCTGGGCAGCAGCGAGCAGATTGCCTATGTAAAGGATATATTTGACAGGCTCGTATCACCGGACGGATTGCGCGTTGTCGATCCGGCTATGGCCGACTCAGGGACTCTGTATCCCGCCTTCGACATGGACTTTGTAGAAGTCATGAAGTCTCTCGTCGCAGCAGCTGATATTGCGCTGCCTAATATAACGGAAGCTTCGTTGCTCACCGGCATCGAATACAGAGAACATTACGACAGGTCTTATGCAAATGCGCTTATCGACGGCATCCACGCGCTCGGCACAGGGACGGTAATCATGACAGGTGTCAGCTACGATGACACAACTACCGGCATCCTAGTCTCCGACGAAAAAGGATGTCAATATATAATGCATGAAAAGCTGCCGGTTTCTTGCCACGGCACCGGCGATGTGTTCGCATCCGCTTTTGTAGGCGCATATCTGGCGGGAAAGGGCAAGTCCGAGGCCGCAAAAATCGCCGGAGAATACGTACTCAGCTGCATCAGGAACACAATTGATGACCAGGAACACTGGTACGGTGTCAAGTTCGAGCCAATGCTCGGCGAACTCATTACGGCTATCCGCAGATAGATATATATGATAATATGACAGAGACAACAACTATGAAGGAGTCTCTAAATGAACGACAAGATAGCGGGTAAGTTCCGCGGCACCGGAATCAAGGCCGGACTTATGTACGGTATGGCCGAGTTCTACGGCGGAGGCGCTTTTGTTATTATCAACACCTTTTTTCTGGTGTTCCTGACAAAAGCTCTGGGAATCCCGGCTGCACTGGCCGGCGCTATTCCGATGGTCGGCAAGGTATGGGATGCAGTTACCGACCCGGTGATGGGCAACATTACAGACCGGACGGTGTCGCGTTTCGGGGCAAAGCGCCTCTATGTATTGGTAGGCGGTGTCGTTTCGGCTATTTCGTTTGTGATGCTGTGGACAACCATCCCTTCCGGGAACACAACCATGCTGTTCATCTATTACATAGTGATGTACTGCTTGTTTTCCACAGGCTTCACGATTATCATGGTACCTTACAACGGGTTGCTGCCTGATATGATCGACAGCTATACTGTCCGAGCAAAATTCTCCAGCATAAGGATGATCTGGTCGACAATCGGCGCTATCGCTGCCGGCATGATTCCAACTCTGCTTATCAAGGACACACTGAATACCGGCATGTACCTCAAGGTCGCTATCCTGTTTGGATTTATGTTCGGATTTTCGGCGATTGTGACATTTGCGGGCACGTGGGAAAAGCTCAAGAATCCGGTTCGCACAAGGCTTGCGGATAGCTTCTCCGAGGCTGCTTCGGTCTTCAAGAGCCGCTCATTTAGAATATTTATCGGAATATACCTGTCGGGACAGTGTGCGATGGACTTCGTGTCCGGTATGGCTATTTATTATGTGGATGAAGTGCTCAACGGCTATGGCAGCGGATATCTGATCATGCTCATGGGCGTGCTGATGGTATCACAGCTGCTCGGAATGTTAGTGTTCACGCCTATAATGACCAGGACATCCAAGCGCACCACCATCCTAATCGGTGCACCCATCAGAATTGTTTCAACACTGGGATTACTCGCCTTCTCTTACGAGGGCGCGCCTATCATCCCTATTCTGGCGCTCGCCGCAGGCATCGGTATTGGCAACGCGGCAACGCTCACGAGCATCTTCGCTATCCTCGCTGATATGGCGGATGTCGATGAGCTCATCACCTCGGCCAGCCGCCCGGGCATAGTGTCAGGCATGGCGACATTCGCAAGGAAGATTTCCGCAGGACTTTCGGTCTGGATTATCGGTATACTGCTGTCTCTGGTCGGTTATGACGCTAAGCTCGCGCAGAGCGGCATCAGACAGGCACTATTCACGCAGCGGGGAATTGCGATGATTTTCATAATTATTCCGGTCGTACTCGTAGCATTTCTGCTACTATTTGGTTACATCTTCCCTATCACAAACAAAGAATTCACTGTAGTCAAGCAGGACATCGCCAGAAGGCGCGGTGAGGATGACAGCGTGGCAACAGATGAGGAGAAGCGCATACTCGAGAGGGCTACGGGCTTTGCATACGAGGATTTGTGGAAGAAATCCAACGAACACAGGATTCATAATCATAAATAAACGCGTTTAAGAGAGCGCAAATTCAAGGCAGCTTGAATTTGTGCCTTTGCTGTATATGTTGTGTAATATATCACATGGAGGATATCATGAATAAATTAGCTGAAGCATTAAATATCTCGGACAAAACACGTCCGCAGGTATGGGCCCACCGCGGCGCAAGCGGTTACTGCCCCGAGAACACGCTGCCTGCATTCCTGAAGGCGCACGAGCTCGGTGCTGACGGCATAGAGCTTGATGTGCAGATGAGCAGCGACGGCGAGCTCGTAGTCTGCCATGATGAAAAGGTGGATAGGACATCGAGCGGCAGCGGCTGGATCAAGGACATGACGCTTGCAGAGCTCAGGTCTCTGGATTTCTCCGGCGGCCGTGCGGAATTCGCCGGAGTCACTATTCCTACTATGCGTGAAGTATTTGAACTGATTGCCACTACCGATATGATTATCAATGTTGAGCTCAAGACAGGCATCATTTTCTACCCGGACATGGCTGAAAAGCTGTTGCAGCTCGCCGCGGAATGTGGTTGTGAAGACCGGGTTCTGTACTCTTCGTTCAACCATTATACAATCACTCACATGCGCGAGCTGAATCCGGATGCCAAGCTCGGTTTCCTGTATGCGGACGGCACGATAGGCATGCCCGACTATGCTGTGAGATATGGAGTGCAAGCATTACATCCTGCACTCTACAACATTCAGTTTCCCGGCTTCATAGAGGAGTGCAAGCGCAAGGGTCTTGCGGTCAACGTCTGGACCGTTAATGAGGAGGAACACATGAAGCTGGCCGTTAGCGCCGGCGTCGACGCTATAATAACCAATTATCCGGATAAGGCACTGGCAGTAATTGAGAAGCAATATGAGCATTAAAAAGAAAAATAAAGATATGCATAATTCCCCACTCATACTGAAGCCGGACTCAATGAAGCAATTTGATTTCCCTCCCGGAGTCAGGATGCTGGGCGAAGACGACTATGCGGATCACATGGCAGGTGCCAACAAGGAGTGGCGTGACAAATACGTACAATCGGGAGATTTTGCTGCTGCAGACGGATTGAAGCTCCGGTATTATCACGCAGTTCGGCCATCAGGGGAGCACCCGAAGGGATGTGTCGTAATTCTGCATGGCTACTGCGGATTCTGGGGCAAATTCCACGAGATGTCGGAATACTATTGGCAGGGCGGATACGAGGTATTCTTCCTCGAGCAGCGAGGGCATGGATATTCCGGAAGAGAGATTGATGTGGTGGACATGGTTCATGTACGCGATTTTGCCGACTATGTCAGCGACCTGCTTATATTCATGGATGAGATAGTTAACCCTGTCACAGCTGATCTGAAGCACATTATGTACGCTCATTCTATGGGCGGAGCTGTCGGCGCGCTCTTTCTGGAGCAGCATCCGGGATATTTTGATGCAGCTGTGCTCAGCACCCCGATGTTTGCAATTGACACAGGCACTACACCCAAGCTGCTGCTCTATCTGCTGAGAGCCAAGAGCAGGCTGCTTCACCAAGTCGAAGAGCCATTCCCCGGCGGCAAGCCCTGGACCGGCAGGAACGTATTCAATACAAGCAGCACCATGTCGCAAGCCCGCTACCTCTACATATTCAATCAGCGATTGGCGGACACCCACTATCAGACGAATCGTCTTTCGAACGGATGGGGTGCTGCGAGCCTCCGAGCTATGTCACAGCTGCATAGGCAGGCGAGCAATATCAACATACCAATCCTGATGTTCAATGCCGGCAATGACTCATTACTATCACCTGCGGGCCATTACAGCTTTGCGAAGAAGGTCTCACACATTGAGTTCTATATCTACGAGGATTCGAAGCACGAGATATTTAATGCTGCCGACAATATCAGGTGTGACTACTATTCCAGAATATTCAAATTTATTGATGATAATGGGAAAGTGCACACTGAAGGCTGCTCAAATCAGTAATTTTAATTCCCGAGGGATATCGACAGAGTCCGTAGAAATCCAGCTATTCCGATTTTTCATTTATGGCGACATATCGTCTAATCTATACGACCACAAAATAGCCGCAAAAACACCGATCGCAATAAAAGCTCTGCCTGCAGTCTATTTTGCTGCATTAACTGCACCTGCCTTAAGTTTAATAATTTTAATTCGCCACGTCCGAAAGTAAATTCCGGACACACATTAATGTTAGCACAGATTAACTTGAGGATATATCGATTCAATATTTTTATTCCAAACAGCATCGTGTTTCCTTGACCTCAAGCTCACGCAACTCCTTGAAATTTTGGGCCAGCATAAATATTACAATTATCGAAAGAAACACATCTATTGCAAGAGAACCTACATAGATTGACTGTATACCGAAAATCCTCGGCAGTATAATCATAAGGGGAATATATAAAAACAACTGCCGGCCGAGTCCTATAAGCGTTGCCGGCTTTCCTTTTTTGATGGAAGGCCAAAATGTCATAGCTGTCATCGTAACTGAAAGCAGAGGTGCTATGGTCATAAATACTCTGAAGCAGAATATATATTCTGCACCGAAACTTACCTGCGGCAACATGCTTCCCAGTACAAGCGAAGGGCTTATCATTGACAGAATCCAGAACGGCAGCATAACAATCAGCGCCACAAAAGAGAATATTTTAAATGAGCTTATACTTCTTTCATATTGTTTAGCTCCGTAATTAATTCCGGCTACAGGCTGTAAAGCTCTCATAAGTCCGTAAATAGGTGTGAGTGAAAAGTTGAATATCCTGAATACCGCTCCATAAAAAGTTATGTCCAGTTCGGTTCCGAAGGCTTTCAATGCCCTGAGAATTATTATGCCCTGTATGATCCCCATCACACTCATTATTAATGACGGCATACCCAAAGAAATGATTTCTTTTATCACATCCCTATCCGTATTTATCGTAAATACATTGGCATTGAAGCTTACCTTTCCGCTTTTGCAATATATTACGAACAGCAGAGCATAGACAAACATACCTATGTTGGTTCCCCACGCCGCTCCTGCAACCCCCAGCTTAAGAATAGCCATAAGTACGTAGTTTGAGATAATATTGACTATAAGACCTATACCCATCATAATTGCCGCGGTCTTCATCTTGCCTTCGGCTCTTACTATCATATTGTAGGCAAGCCCTATAATCCAGAATACACTACCTATCAGGGTTACTCTATAGTAACTTACCGCATAAGATAAAACCTCCCCCTCTGCTCCAAGTGCCCGAAGCATGGGATTCATGAATATAAAACCGAACAGTATCATGACAACTGTCGCCACAATAGAAATTAAATTGGCATTTCCAAGAAGCTTGCCCTGCATCTCCTTGTCATCGTTCCCCAATAAAATACTCAGATATGAGCCTGCGCCCACCCCCACCAACGAGCCCAATCCAAGACTCAACTGGGTAAGCGGATACACTATGGACAAACCTGCAAATGCTGTCTCATTCACCAGTCTGCCTACAAATATCCCGTCAAAAATTACATTTAAGCCGTATAAAATCATCGCAATAATAGCCGGCAGAGAAAGCCTGCAACAAACTTTCCACAAATTATCGTTCAATATCAATTCTTTTTCTTTGTTCATGGTTTTAAGCCTCAATATACTTTCTTAATTTATTTTGCACCAAAAACTTATATTTCAGTCTGTTGTGCAATAATTAAATCCTTCTAACATTTTAAATATGCTTTGAACATAATCGTAAGCATCTCTCTAAGCTTTTCCTTATCTATATCAAACAGATACATTCCCACATAAAGAGAATTCATCAAAAAAACAAATTCCCGATTATTTATCGTAATATATTCGTCCAAGCCCTCCGCCTTGCAGAATTCAAGAAAATCTTCAATTCCCTTATCGTATAGCTTTGCAAATAATTTTTTAAAATTCTCGTTGTTCTGCATTTCTATAAGAAATACGGTATACAGTTTCTTGTACGGATTGACATCGAGAATTTTATCCAGCAAACTGTCAATAAGCTTTTCGCTGCGGTTTTTTCGACTTTCCCTCATATATTTCACTACAATATTTTTTCTGTATTCATTTCCGTCATCTAAAAGCTCCAAGAAGATCTCTTCTTTGCCTGAAAAATGATGATACATCCCTCCCTTAGATATTCCGACAGCCTGTATGATTTCATCCATTGTAGTATTTGCATAACCGTTTGTTATAAAAAGCTCCAATGCTATGTCTTTAATCTGCCTCCTCCTTTGTTCTCTGCTTAACCTTTTATTTCCCATCAGCTCCTCCTTGCTTACCGACGACATCGTCGGTAAGCAAATAATACCACCCGTTGCTTTTTCTGTCAAGCATTTGCAGTATTAGCGATAAAAGAATTTAAAAAATCAAACCGCCTGGAAAGTTTGCGGTATTAACGATAAAAGAAAAACAGCAAACCTTATTGATCTGCCGTTTCGTATTTCTAAAAGATTTTGTTTACTGACGGTATTTTTAAGCTTAGCATCCGCTTGCGGAAGTCGGGACGTGGACAAATAGGCATAAAATTAATACTGCACATTAAAGAAAGATCATAAGAGAATCCTGATAGCACATAGCGTACTGTGTCTCAGTGCGGGGGCTTTAAAAATTGCCCTTCCTTTATGTCTCAAAACATGTTAATATACTGACATAATGTATAAATAATAATACAAATCTATATTCATCTAATTAAGTAGCTTAAAAAACAATCTTAGAGAAAGGACATTTCACATGAAGAATCTGACAAGATACGTGTTAAGTATCACATTGAGTGCAATTCTGGTCTTATCTGCAATACCGTCGGCAGCAGTAGTACATGCTGATGATAATCAGGCATTACCCGGAGCCGGAAAACACGCTGTGAGCAAAACACCTGAAGGATGGTACGACTTAAGAGAAGTACTTGCAGTGCTTTTAAGCGGTTCCTTCGATAGTGAAGAGAAAGCTAAGGAGGAGTATGAGAAACTCACCAGACTGGATGGGGATATTCTGCTCGGCACAGATACGCAGCATAAAGAAATCAAGGCTGTAAACATCAATGATACTATGAATTTCACAGGAACCCTAAGGGTCGATGTCATTAAAAAGGCGGTAGGGATGATAACTCCGGGCGTTGGTGCCTTTGCAAAACTCGATGGAGTGAGCAGTCAGTTCGTGGCAGAATTTGTTATTCCGGATGGAATGATTTATAGCAAAAAACTTACCAAGGCTAATGTGAAATTAAAAAATGCAAAAGACATATTTGAAGTAACAGATGTAAAGGTGGATGGTCAGAAGGTTACAGTAACTATGGACTTTGTTGATCCGGCACTTAAAAAAGCGCATAAAGAAAATAAGCCGTATATTGCCAGGGATCTAAACAATGCGCTAAACAAGGTTGGAAGCCATCTGGAGGTTACCATTCCGGGGGTTAAGTTTGACAAAACAAAGGTGAAGGCCGGAGATGTTCTGACTGTTAAAGGAGCACTGTCCGGGAATTATAAGATGGGAAAACTTGTTACTGCTCATTATGACCCTAGAATGAAAACATTACGAGATGAATATTTAAAGACTCCGTCAAAGGTCGAGAAGTTTAAAAACATTATGCCTGCTGAATACCAAGATTACCAAACTCAAGTAACAAAACTTGGTCAAGCCGTAGAAGATATTCAAAAACTTGCAGATGAAGTAAAGGCATTAAGGGATGAATTTAATAAGTTTGTTGCTGATAACAAAGCGGTAATTGACCGATACCTCAATAACGATCCTTATGATAAAACTCTCTACGAAAATTATTCTGACGACAAGAATTTTGAATTTCCTACAGGTGAACCCTTTAAGATGATGACAGAGAGGCTCTATAATAGGACTTATCAGCATGACGGGCATTCTGACATAGATTACGGCAACAAAGCAGCAAACAGACCTGCAAAGGCGTATTCTCTGTATGGTGAGATTAATTTATTAAGAAATAATATCGCTAAAGTTCCAAAATTATATAATCATTGGAGCAGAAATATAAGCGATGAACAAAAGGCTAAAGATAAACCCGTAATAGACAAACTCGAAGAGATGTTAGAGAAATCATCTACATTCGGAGACAATGAAAAGGGAAGATTACATGAACTTGCATCGCGAGAATTCGAAGCACGCGACGCTATAGTCGATATGTACATTGACAGTTTTGCATTGCAAGAGCTTCTGACAAATCCTCAATATGGCGGGATAAGATATGATAATGTCGGTGCTTCAGAATATTCTAAAATGTTTATAGGCTGGGATGCTGTTCAATCGGAAGCCGGAAGAGATTCCGTTCTTGAAAATGATGCGAATGCAGATAAAAGAGCTATACAGCTTACAGTAAAGGTAACCGAGGATAAAACAAAAGCTCCGGGCAAAGTTACAAAAAAGAAATCTCCGGTAACAGGCGATGGAACAAATATAACCCTATACACATTAGGTATATTGATTGCATTAGGAAGCATAGTCGTTTTAACGGTCATCAGGAAAAGAAAAGTAAGATAGAAATAATGATAGAGCTGTGCGTTAGACTCACACAATCTCGTTGAGTCCGACGCGCAGCTCGTTTTTTCGGTCCGCGTGTGAATCTTTTTCTGTAAATTATCCTTCTGCGGTAGATAGTGAATGCATCCCTCCATTTGTAAGGAATACGCCTTTAGGACAATATAGGTAAATTTGCTTAGACATATCAAGAGAAGCCGGCTCACATGGCTTCTCTTGCTGCTTAATAAGTTAAATTGCTTCAGTCACTCTCCGGTATGGTCTTAAACCCTATTCTACGGATTGGAGTTGCTGCTCAATGGCCGGATCTCGCTACTGTTCGATCTTCCATTTCTTGGCCAGCTTGTCATAAGTACCGTTCTCCTTGACGTGCTTGAGCCCGGTGTTAATCTTCTTGAGAAGCTCCTTGTTGCCCTTCTTGACTGCAATGCCGTTATCTGTGATGCTGTCCGGCTTGATGTCTCCAACCATCTTGAACTTGTCACCCTGACTTGCAGAGATATCCACTGCTACCGGCTTATCTACCAATACTGCGTCTACATCGCCGTTCTCGAGCTGCTGCAGAGCTGTTGTGTTCTGGTTGAGGACGGATACGCTTGACACCTTGCCCTCGTCCTTGAGCTTGTTAGCGATGTCCGCCTGCAGAGTACCTGTTTGAGCTGCAACCTTGAGGCCGCTGCCACTAGTAAAGCTGTCCCAACCGGTAATCTTGGTGCTATTCTTCTTGACTAGCAGCACGACTCCTGTCTTGTAATAGGAATCGGAAAAGTCTACCTGTTTGGCACGCTCCGGTGTGATGTTCATACCGGCGATTACGATGTCAGCGCTATCTGACTTGAGCGCCGGGATGAGCGCGTCAAAATCAAATGAAGCGAACTCAACCTCGAAGCCCTGATCCTTGGCAATAGCCTTCATCAGATCCATATCAAAGCCTATGATATCGCCATCCTCGTTTGTTGTATCAAAAGGCGGATAAGTAGGCTCTGTCCCGACCTTGTATGTCTTACCCTTGCTGCCTGAGCAAGCTGCAAGTGCGCCTGCCATGATAAGGCACATCATAAGTGCCATGATTTTCCCAATTGTCTTTTTCATTTCTGTGTCCTTTCCCTAAAATAATGTTAATCATGATTTGACTGTTTGATTGACTATGTGGTTACACACCGTTATGCCGTTTGCATAATTTATAGTTGATATGTATAAATATACTCGTACAGGTTCAAGCTGTCAAGAGGTATTTGAATTTTATTTCATTATCTTGAAATTTTATGCAGAAGAAGGCGTGCAATATACGGTCTCTGGTATTTATCTGCTGTCTGTTTTTATCCGCTTGTTGTTATAAAGCAGACATGTCTTGGCCAGAAATTTCCCGAAGGGCATAGATTAGCTTATTCTCTTCAATGCAAAGAAGAGCCTGTCAATAAAAGAAAGGCTTGTCCTGTTTACGGTCAAGGCTTATACGTTTTGCCTTAACTAGAAAATCCCCATATTCTTGAACAGAAACAGCCACCCGAATATCGTCAGTATTGAAAACCCGGTTGTAAATATAACCGCATTGCCTGCCAGATCTCCGTCGCTGCCCATGGACTTTGCCATCGTAAACGAAGACACTGCGCATGGTGCAGACATCATGACGATCAGCGATACGAATTCCACGCCGCGGAAACCGAACAGCACAGCCAACGAGAGGCCTATCGCGGGCTGTATAAGCAGCTTTGTAATTGTTACAATGCTGAGATTACGCCTGTCGGTATTGATACTCTTGATGTTGAAGGACGCACCGAGCATAATCATAGCCATCGGAGTGGTGCATTCGGACATGGTATAGATTACGTTATCTACGGATTTTGGAACCCTGATGTCAAGTACAATTGCGACAGCTGCCGCCAGAGCACCGAGGATAATCGGGTTCATGATAATCTTGCTGAACATTTTGGAGATGTCGGCATGCCCGCCGCGATAGTACTCAAGGATGATAACCGCTATTATATTGTAAATAGGTACAATGACAGCCACGAGGACGGCTGTCGTCGAGACGTTGCCTCGACCGCAAATATTCAAAGCAATCGGCAGTCCCATCAGCACAAAGTTGCTGCGGTACATTGCCTGAATCATGGCGCCGCGGGTCTCCGGACGTTTCTCTATCCTGTGCACGATCGGTACGCTCGCTGCGATGAAGGCAAACAGGAATACTATGGCAAATATTGTGAGTCCGGGATTGAAAGCCGTGCTCGGCTTTGCCCCATAAAGGTTCTCGAACATCATCGGCGGAAATAGCACAATAAAGACGAGGTGATTGAATCTGCTCACCTCGTCGTCATTTATCAGTCCTGCTCGCTTGACGAGCATCCCGATCAGTAGATAAATCATCAGCGGAATAACCGCATTTATACAAATCCAGAAATTCTGTACCATTATAACCTCGACATGACTTCATTTGCGTACTCGCGGCAAGTTGCGCCGCCTGCCAGTCCGGTCATGCGTGCGCCGAGCTTCTCATCGGCTGCTGCCAGCGCTGTCTCAAGCTTGCCTGACTCCGCTGCGTATCCGACGTGGGACAGCATCATAGACGCGGCCTTGAGCAGACTCGCCGGATTGGCGTACTCGCCCAGCCCTTCTTCAATCATGCGCGGTGCACTGCCATGAATAGCTTCAAATATAGCGTAGTTCCTGCCGATATTTGCGCTGCCTGCCGTGCCGACACCGCCTTGGATCTGAGCTGCTTCGTCAGTTATTATATCACCATACAGGTTAGGAAGCACGAAAACCTCAAAATCGCTTCTGATGTCCTCGTTGACCAGGTTGGCAGCCATAATGTCGATGAACCATGAGTCTGTCTCGATTTCCGGATAATCCTCGGCAACTTCGCGGCAGATGTTGAGGAAGTTGCCGTCAGTCTTTTTCATGATATTGGCTTTGGTAATAATCGATACACGCTTCTTACCGTTAGCTCTAGCATACTCGTAGGCCGCACGAGCTATTCGCCTCGTCCCTTCGTCCGTCGTAACCTTGAAATCCACCGCGAACTCGCCTCTGATATACGCACCTCTGCTGCCGAGGGCATACTCACCCTCGGTATTCTCGCGGAAGAAGGTCCAATCTATACCCTCTTCAGGAATCACCACCGGTCTGACGTTGGCGAACAGATCGAAGGCCTTGCGCAGATAGACGTTGGCGCTTTCGATATTTGCTGCATTCATGGCTGCGTTAGGTGTCGTCGTCGGCCCTTTGAGGAGGACGTCGCACTCCTGCATCGCTGCCATGATGTTGTCCGGGACTGTCTTGCCTGCGGCCAGTCTGTTCTCCAGAGTGAATCCGCCGATCGGACGCAGCGCGACTTCGCCGCCGGCAAGTCTGTCCCGGAGCAATGTGTTAAGCACTGCTTCGACTTCTCGCATGATGATCGGTCCGATTCCGTCACCACCTGCGGTGCCGATTATTATCTGCTTTGCCTTATAATTACCGGAGAATTCCGTGCTCATCGGCTCCGCAGCTCTCTCGCTTCTCATGCGCTCATTTCTGGCAACCTGCTCGCGCAGCATCGACTCGAAATTCTGAACTGCCGCTGCGATGTCGTGCTCAATTTCAGTGCTGTATGTGCTCTTACTCATTTCAATCTCCAATCCTAGTTACCGAGTGCTGTGTAATCCAGCAATCCGCCGGCCAGCAGAACAGCCTTCTGCCTCTCAGCTAAATCCATGCGCAGCGGAATCTCCTTGTCTCCGGCATGCAACACGATTCTATCATCTGCAAGAGCAGCTCTGACATTATCCAGTCTGAGTTCATCGCCCTGCTCTATCCTGTCATAATCCTCGGGCTTCTCAAATATCAGCGGCAAGATGCCTGCGTTTACCAGATTTGCCGCGTGGATTCTGGCAAAGCTCTTGGCTATTACTGCCTTTATTCCGAGATACAGCGGCGCTAGCGCTGCGTGCTCCCTTGACGAGCCCTGACCGTAATTGGATCCTCCTACAATGAAGCCCTTGCCGGCTGCCTTTGCTCTGGATGCGAAGGTCTCATCCACTACGTTGAAGCAGAACTCCGAGATCTTAGGCACGTTGGATCTGTATGGCAGCACCTTGGCTCCTGCCGGCATGATGTGATCTGTGGTGATGTTATCACCTACCTTGAGGATGACCGCGGCCTCGATCCGGTCATCCAGCGGGCCGGTCTCCGGGAACGGCTTGATGTTAGGGCCGCGGAGCACCTCTGCCGTCTCGGCCTCACAGGTCGGCAGCGGTGCGATGATTCCGTCATCGTTGATGCGGAATCTGTCCGGCTGCTGCGGCCGCTCGATCGGCGGCATGGTTGTCGGATCGGTGATGGTACCTGTAAGCGCAGACGCTGCAGCTGTCTCAGGACTCACCAGGTATACCTGACCGTCCTTAGTTCCTGAACGTCCGAGGAAATTGCGGTTGAATGTACGAAGACTTACTCCCCCGGAATTTGGAGCAAACCCCATACCGATACAAGGTCCGCAAGCGCACTCTAGGATTCTGGCGCCGGCATCTATCATGGCGGTGAGAGCTCCACTCTCTGCCATCATCGAGAACACCTGCCTCGACCCCGGGGAGATGCCCAGGCTGACTCCGTCTGCAATCTTGTGACCTTTCAGCACAGATGCCGCCTTAGTCATGTCGGCAAACGAGGAGTTGGTGCAGGAGCCGATTGCAACCTGATCAACCTTGATACCGGTCAGCTCGCGAACCGGCTTGACGTTGTCAGGGCTGTGAGGACATGCTGCCATAGGCTCCAGCTCGCTGAGATTGATAGTATAGCGTTCGGCATATTCAGCGTCTGAATCGCCGGTCAGAGGAGACCAGTCAGCCTCCCTGCCCTGAGCCGCCATGAACTGCCTGGTCACCTCATCCGACGGAAAAATCGAGGTAGTAGCGCCCAGCTCAGCGCCCATATTGGTGATAGTAGCCCTCTCAGGTACGCTGAGCGTCGCTACACCCTCGCCGCCGTATTCTACAATCGCACCGACTCCGCCTTTGACAGATAGCATCCGCAGAACCTCCAAAATAATATCCTTGGCGCTGACATTAGGGCGGAGCTGTCCGATTAGCTCCACAAAGGTCATCCTTGGCATAGGTATATGGTAAGCTCCGCCCGCCATGGCAACGGCCACATCCATACCGCCGGCGCCCATCGCCAGCATGCCGAGTCCGCCGCCGGTCGGCGTATGCGAGTCCGAACCAATCAGAGTCTTGCCCGGAATTCCAAATCTCTCATAATGAACCTGGTGGCAGATGCCGTTGCCGGGCCTGGAAAAATAGATACCGTGCTTGGCAGCAACACTCTGAATATATCTGTGGTCATCTGCATTCTCAAACCCGGACTGCAGAGTGTTGTGATCGATGTACGCGACGGAACGCTCAGTCTTGACCTGTGGAATCCCCATCGCCTCAAACTCCAGATACGCCATAGTTCCCGTCGCATCCTGAGTCAGAGTCTGGTCTATCCTGAGCCCAATCTCCTCTCCCGTCTTCATCTCGCCGCTCACCAGATGAGCCCTAATGATTTTCTCTGCTATTGTATAACCCATTTTAACGTTACTCCCCTTCAGTCCTCTATATATTCTATGCTTGATATTCAACGTACCCTTGTGCATCTCATTGCCGGACACAAGCTGTCATACGCTCGCCATCACCAGTTCTTGCCGTCAGTCTCGCCGCTTACGTATTCATTAACCAGGTGGTCGATCTCATCAGCTCCGATTACCGATACTCTGCCATTGTTGTACTGGTCATCAATCCATCTCTTGATGTAGCTTACAACCTCGCTATGCTTATCAACCCTGCGATCACCCTCGAGGTGATACTTCTCATTCAGCCATACCGCAACGCCTGCAGCGCCGCTGTTCTGGTTAATCGAAACCAGCGGCGGTCTGTTGAGGAACTTCTTGGTATCAAATATATTGTATATCTCTTCATTCTTGAGCAAACCGTCTGCGTGAATTCCCGCCTTGGTGACATTGAAATTCTTGCCGACGAACGGAGTTTGCTCAGGAATCTTATATCCGATTATATTCTCGTAGTATTCCGCCAGCTCGGTGATTACCGTCGTATCCATGCCGTCAAGCGTGCCGCGCAGCTGCGCGTATTCGAAGACCATCGCCTCCAGCGGAACATTCCCGGTTCTTTCCCCTATGCCAAAAAGCGTAGTATTTACCGCAGATGCCCCGTACAGCCACGCGGTAGCGGCATTTGTAACCGCTTTGTAGAAATCATTGTGACCGTGCCACTCTATCATCTCACTGGGAACACCGGCATAGTGCTGCAACCCGTAAATGATGCCCGGAACCGAGCGAGGCATAGCGACGCCGCCGTAAGGAATCCCATAACCGAGGGTGTCGCATGCGCGAATCCTAACCGACATGTTTGCCTGCTCCGCGAGCTCCTGTATAGCCTTGACAAATGGAACTACAAATCCGTAGAAATCTGCCCTCGTTATATCCTCGAGATGACAGCGCGGCATAACACCTGCCTCAAACGCATCCGAAATCACCGACAGATAGTGCTCCATCGCCTGTCTCCTGTTCATGCCCAGCTTGGTGAAGATGTGGTAGTCCGAGCAGCTGACCAAAATGCCGGTCTCCTTGACACCGATATCGTGAACCAGCTTGAAGTCCTCCTTCTTGGCCCTTATCCACGTTGTTATCTCCGGAAAATCCAGACCCAGCTCTCTGCACTTCTCGATTGCCCGTCTATCCCTCTCGCTATAGACGAAGAACTCCGTCTGACGAATCTTGCCGTTTGGTCCGGACAGCCTTGACAGCATCCTGTAGATGTCCACTATCTGATCTACTGTGTATGGTTCGCGCGACTGCTGACCATCGCGAAATGTCGTGTCTGTAATCCATATCTCCTTAGGCATGCCCAATGGATTTCTTCTAAAGTTGAAGGATACCTTTGGAATCTCCGTATACTCGAAGAATTCACGCATCAAGTTAGGCTCTTCAACATCCTGCAGCCGGTAGTTATATGGATCCTGTTCCAGCAGATTTGATTGCTTGTTGATCTTGATGTCATTCATTTATTTCACGCATAATCCGATTATCATAGATGATATTGGATGTTTCCTCTCTCCCGGTATTGCCGGGGTAATTAAAATCTAATATACAATTTGTTTATGCACTGTAGACTTGTTTCTACGTAAAATCGGAGTCTCTTGATCTTATCTCTTTATCTCCGGTCAAACTATCCGTCATATATAGCCCTGCGTTAATCTGCGTTAAATTGTATACATGTATATTAATATGCAATATTTATTATGTCAAGTGACCGTCGTCACCACGGCCAAACCAGCTCATAAAAAATCCCCTCGCCGACAGCCCGGCGAGGGGTTCGCATATTACCTATCCAGTATCTCTCTGAGCCGCTTCACCTTATCTCTGCTGATTGGCAGAATGGTTTCGGGATAGCCCTCCATCTTGAGACAGTAATTATTCTTACCCCACGGAAACACTTCGCTGACCTTGACCGGATTAACCATATAACTCTTGTGTATTCGAAACAGGTCCGGCAGCCTGCGCTCCATAATTCCAATTGAATCCGGATCAAAGTATTTATTTCCGGTCATATACACGTTGCAGCCTCGTTCGTAGGTTTCAATATACACAATTTTATCCATGTCCACATATATTGTCCTGTCCCTGCCGTGGATCGGCAGCCTGCGTATCGACTGCTCTTCTTCAGCCCCTGCCTTCGCAAGCCCTTCTGCTATCTGCGCGGGCTCGCCCTCATTGCGCTGAGCTGATTGCTCTCGCACCTTAGCCACAATTCGTTCGATGCGTTCCGGCTCAAATGGCTTCATTATGTAGTCGTCAACCTCCAGCTGAAAGGCCTCCACCGCATAATCGGAATACGCCGTGACGAAACATATCATCATATCAGGCTGCAGCCTTTGAAAGGTCGGCACAAGCGCTGTGCTCTTCACATCTCCGAGGTTAATATCCAAAAACAGCAGGTCTATGTCGGTATCAGTCAGCAGCCGAACCGCCGCAACTCCCGAATCAGCATATACAATATGCGCCTCAGGCAGGATATTCTCAAGCTCATAGCGGAGGCCTTCTCTAGCCGGGCGTTCGTCATCTACAATCGCAATGCTAATCACACTATCTGTCTCCCTGTTCATCTTGTCGCTCCCCATAGAAATCAATCTCAATCACCGTACCGTCGCCATCACTCGTAATCTGCAGGCCACCCTCATTGCCATAGATGGCTTTGAGCCTGCGATTTACGTTAGTAAGCCCGATATGATCGTCTATATCGTTATCGGCTGCGATATCCGCCAGTACCGCCTCGGGAATTCCCGGCCCCCTATCGCGAATCCTGACGCTTACACCGCCTTCAAGACGGCTGACCCTCACTGTTACATGCCTATACCCGTCTGCTGATATTCCGTACCTGACAGCATTCTCGATTATTGGCTGCAGTATCAATATCGGCACCGGTATATCAGATTCTGTATCCTCGTAAAATCTGATATCCAGCTTCTCCTCAAAACGCGCTTCCTCAATCCTGAGATAGTCCTTCACATGCTGAATTTCATCAGCCAACGGCGTCATGAAATTGCGCTGCTTCAGGCTATACCTGAAATACGAAGCCAGTACGCGCAGCAGCTTGACCGCTCGCTCGGAATCCTCGCGACATACGAAGGAAATGGTATTTAGCGCATTGAACAGAAAATGCGGATTGACTTGAAACTGCAGCGCCTTGAGCTCTGCCTGCGACGTCAGCTCCAGCTGCTTGCTCAGCTCACGCTTGGATAGCTGAAACAGTATCAGATTGTGAACTATCCGGATGAATTCCAGCTCAATGGTCTTTTGGAACCACGTGCGCTTCACCCACACGACGAGACTGCCTCGTACCTGTCCGTTTACCGCGAACGGCACTGCTGCCGAATAGTTGTCGTTGAGAGCAGCTTCCCAAACGCTCCCTTCAGGTGGAGTTTCCATCGTCTCAAGCTGACCCGAATTCATAGCATGCACGGCTATCAGCGGCAGCTCCGTCATCTCGTCCACGGTCAAGCGTATGTCAGGATGGCGCCAGTGCAGGATCTTACTCCTGTCGGTAATCATCACCCCGCTGTAATCGAAGTTATCCATCAGTATGTCTATAAATGTCGACAGGTTATCCGCATAACTCCTGTCGTTTTCAAATAAATCCATCAGCTCACCTGTCACTGTCCCGATGCGCTGCAGCTGACGCGTAGTCTCGGCATCCTGCTGTATGAACACATAGTTGAAGTTCGCGATGAATACCATAAGACCGACTACGTTTATTAACATCATCGGAATGCTCATCTCTATGATGGCCTCTATGGCTACCTTCATGGATACGGTAAGTCTGAGTAGCGAGAATATCTCAAACAGCTCGGCAAAGACAGCCAGCAGTATGAGATCGCGATATTTCCACTTACCACGCTGAAAGTATGGATAGAAGCCTGCTCCGAGCAAACCGAAGCAGACTGTTGAGAACGCCTCGGAATGGGCAAGCACAGCCGGTGATGCCGTCAGCAGCACGTAGAGGCCGCCGAGCATAGAGGCAAAAAAGCCGACAAGCGGACCTCCCAACAGACCTGCCGACATCGCGCCTATCATCCTGGTGTTAAATCCGTAGAGCCCCATATTCACCTCAAGCGATGTCGAGCCGACGATGAGCGCTACGAATACCAGAGACAACACAAAATCCTGCTTCACGCTTCTGTGTTCCTGCAGTATGGTCTTCCGGAACACGTGAATATGCGAAAGCAGGTTAGCAATTATTATTAATGCGGCAAGGTTGATGATCAGATGATCGGCAAGTTCCCCAGTCAGCATTTCAGCCCCCTTTTTGGGCGTATGAAACCTTTTCTGTAAATTAGTCTTCTGTGGCGGATTAGTAGGCGTATCCCCCTATTTGTAAGGGATACGCTTTTAAGTTAATATAGTAAATTTACTTGAGCATGTCAAGATACACTAATCCGGAGACCGTTTCAAGGTTATTCATAAAACTGAAACGCCCTAACAAGCTGATACAAGGAAGGTCAGAATATTTATGCTCAAACCGACAGCCCGTAAAGATAGAAAGATAGATTGAACCCCAAAAGACCCACCGGCAAATGCCGGCGGGTCTTTTGAGTATGTATGATATTCTGAATCAGAGTATCTCTTAGTATGTTACGACCTTCTTGTCGTCGAATACGTCGTGGTCCAGCTCACCAAGCTTGCTTGCAACGAGCATTCCAACCATTACGTCTACGTCTACGTTCATCAATGTACGGAACATTCCGGCGAACCAGTCGATCCCGATGAGAATAGCGATGCTCTCGAGCGGAAGTCCCAGCGAGCTTGCAAGGAATGTGTATACGATTACCGAACCCCCGGGTACGGAAATTGTTCCGAGGCACATCAGACAAGACAGGAGAATAGCCATTCCCATCTGGTATGCACTCAGGTTGATGTGCAACGACTGTGCCATAAAGAAGATAGCAGCCACGTAACACTGAGCTGCTCCGCAGCTGTTCATCGCCATCGTTATAGGCCCGGTAAAATCAGCAACCTTACGGCTAACGCCGAACTTCGTAACCTCGTCCTCGATCTTAGTCGGCAGGCAGATAGCACCGGAAGTCGTCGTAACAGCCATGATGGACATCTTGGCAAACTTCTTAGGCATCCTGCTCAACCTGGTCTTGGTAAGGAAGCCGGTAAGCGGTGTATACAGCAAGAACTGAATAACATCTCCGATAAGCAGCAGCAGCAAGAACTTGAGCATCGGAATGATCACCTTGAAGCCTGTAGAGCCTGCAACATTTGCAAGCAGGCAGAAAATACCGATTGGAGCGACCTTCATTACGATCTTGATGATTGCGGTGATCGTTCCGTTTATTCCGTTAATCCAATCAACTACGGTTCTGTTACCGCTCTGTCTGGCGTAAGATCCCATCGCTACACCAAAGAACAGCGCAAATACTATACACGGAACCATCGCTCCCTCAGCCATCGACTGCACCACATTGGTAGGTACGAAGTTGAGGATAGTATCCTGCAGCGAAGCTGACTTCACCGACTGTTTTGCAACTCCCGCAGCCTGCGAGATGTCTATTCCGACACCCGGTTTCATGACCATCGAGAGTATAACTCCGAGTCCTGCAGATATAATCGTGAAGATAATAATCCATTTGAAGGTGTGGAATCCCATCTTGCCGACATCCTGACCGTCTCCGCTTCCTACTGCGCCGGCAACCGCTGTCATTACAAGCAATACAACAGACATCTGGATCAATCTCAGGAAGATGTTTCCGATGAATGCCAGATTTGCCGCCCAAGGTCCTACGAGAGATCCGAATACAATACCTGCAACGGTCGCAATCAGGATCTGGGTAGTAAGTGAAATCTTGAATCTCTTCTTAGTCTCCATTTTGAATACCCCGTATAACATATAAATTTTGAATATCCCAATACTTTATTTAAGCCTTATTTTACCTGTGACGTTCATCTAATCAACATATTTTGCTTAAACAGTGGATTTGCCCGTTTGAACAGTACTCGATGTGAATTCTCAGCAAAATAAAATCGGGAGAGCTCGTACTCTCCCGGCATTTCCCCATGTTATCTGCGTAGCTGCCGCGATGTGCGTTCTCCGTGCCCATCGCGTCGAACCACTCCCGATATTCTCCCATGTTATCTGCATATCTATCCAAACTGCACAGCTGTTATGTATCAGCTATGTCGGATATGTCGGCTCGCGTTCACGTTTGTGTTTCCTTTGCTGCATACGCTATCTGCTGCGTGTGCTCTAATATTCCTAAATAAACCACTCCGGATCCTTACGCTTAAAGTGCAGCTTCTCCCTGGCGATACGTGTCGCCTTGGCAAGAGATCCGTAGAAGCCTCTCGCATCCTGAGGACAAGCCTTGATGCATGCCGTGCACGAAATGCATTTCTTAGGATCCGACTTTCTGAGATTCTTGGAATCTATGGCGCCGACCGGACACACCTCTGCGCAGGTACCGCAATCTATGCACATCGAGTTCGCAGTCGGATGGATGGGCAGGCTAACAGGCTTGCGCTTAGGCATAGAGCCCGAGATTGCCAGCGGTGCCAGTCTCCCTCGCATCGAATCTATATCAGTACATACGAAGCGCTTGAGCTTCTTGGCGCTAATCCTGCTGAATTCAAGCATCTTCTTGATGTCATTCTCATCCGGCCTGTGCTCCGCAATCTTGGGGAACATCGAGTGCTGAGCGATAAACGCAGCCGCACTTATCACGTTGAAGCCCTGCTCGCCCGCATAGGTATACAGTTCGTATAGCGCGTCACCATAGCTGTTGTTGCCATATGCCACCAGCGCAATCATGTACGCTCCATTGCCGTTGACCTTGGCAAGCATCTCCTTGCAAATCTCCGGGATTCTGCCCGACATGACCGGCATTCCCATGATAACTATGGTCTCCTCGCTGCAGTCTATCGAAGGGCTGATGCCGGGATGCTTGGTCAGCTCCAGCATATCGTAGAACGAATAGCCCAGATCATCCAGACAGCTGTCCCGCATATTGTCAGTTATTTCTATTGTAATCTTCTTGGTGATCTTAGCCGTCTCGCCGGATGGACTAAAATACATGCCTACAACGTTTTTAATCATGTTTGAATCTCACACAGCTGTATCTAATTCCGCTCATAATTCGTATATGAATGCAGTCTATGAGATATCCTTCCTCAAATATAAATGAATTTTACCACGAGGAATAAAATAGAATGTTTAATTAGTGTGCATTTTTGTGAAGATAAAATGAAAAGCACAGGTCACACCAACCTGTGCCGATTAATACAGCATCTTGCTTTTAAACGCCCCATTTTAGGAAATGACTCAGATATTCTTTAAACCCATCAAGATTCAGCAACCAACATATCGTTATGATTACTGCCATTATAAAGAAGGCACAATTGATGCGTTTGATATGCTGTTTTTCAGTCTTTATTTCTTTATCATTTAAACGGTAAATAAAATACATTAATAAGAATATTGTGTTAATAAGCACCACTCCGATTGCATCTATTGTTATGAGCAACCTAAATATACTCATCTTATTTATGTTATTCAATACAGATGTTGTAAACGTTATCCCGCCAACAAACGCTAGAACGATTGCTGCAAATATTCCTAAGATCGTTACATATTCCCTTTCAATACCTTTGGTTTCGGCATGTAATTTTTCTTTTGCATCATCAATGCTATCTTCAAATATATTATTGACATTTTCTATTTGATGTGACGCTAGTTGTGTATGATCGTACATTTTCACGATAATTTTCATTGTGTCATCGTTAACCACGTTGTTTGCCTCAAGAACATACATGAGCGCATCTTCAATGTTGGTCAAAAATCGTCCACGCATCTTTGATTCTAAGCCAAAAAAGTGACTGCTAATCTCTGAATAAAGTATTCTATCCAATTTATCACTAGATTTAATATATTCATCTATTATGTCAACCAAATCTTTAGGTTGAAAACTAACAGAATCTGCGCTTAATAACTTACACAGTGAACGCAACATTTTTTTCGTATTTTTATATTGCGATGGATTTTGTCCTTCGTGACTGAATGTATCATCATCGGTTTTTAATAAATCAACCTCTAAACTATCATTCCTCATTGAAATATGACCTCATTGCCTCAATTGTAATATCATTATTTTTATATGGAACATAGGCATTCTTCCAAGGTGCCTGTAGATGTGTAATTTTGACCAAATCCGTAGCCGAATACCCTGAAAGTTTATCTACGACTAACTTAATCAATTTTTTGTCGTCGTCGTCAATATGATTATCATCATACTCGTGTACAATACTATCCCAAGTAGCTTCCTCATCAACATAACGAAATTTGTTTACAGGTGGTATATCTGTGCTTCCATATTGTTTAAATTCATGATATGCCACAGGTACAACAGGGCCAAAATCCCAAGCTTCTATTTTTTCTATGAAACAAGGTTTCTTCCCTTTTACCAAAAAATACACTTGAATAAAATAAAGCAATTTCTGAAGTTTTAAATTAGAAACCCCATAGTCTTTTTCATTACTGTAATTTATTACAAATCTGCATACATCAAGAACTCGATACATACCCTCTCCTCCTTAAGTACAAATATTATAGCACGCTATAATATTTCAAACATGCAAAATCTCAATCATTTAAGTCCTTATTATTACAAATTACGTCGCTTTTTACTTTTATATGCTCTTTGCCATATTTAGCATTACAACATAAGAAGAGGTATTTTGCAGTGCCCAACAATGACAAAGACATTCACATATCCACTTTGTCTAAATTATAATCCTCTGCCCACTGATTAAAGTAGTCGATCTGCATAGCCTTCTTCATCTTGTCCAATGTCTGTTCTGCCTCTGCATTGGCCTTCTCTGTACCCTTGCGTAATACGTCTACAACAACCTCTGGATGCTCCTCGTAGTATGCGCGCCTCTCGCGGATCGGCACGAGGAATTCATTAAGCACCTTGAGCAGGAACTTCTTGACCTTTACATCACCGAGTCCGCCGCGCCTGTAGTGTGACTTGAGCTCATCGAGATTCTTGTACTCAGGCAGGTATTTCTCGAAAGAATCGGGTTGCACTAACGCATCCAGATATGTGAATACAGTGTTGCCCTCGACCTGGCCGGGATCCTCGATCCTGATGTGGTTAGGATCCGTGTACATGCTCATAACCTTGGTCCTGAGCTCCTCCTCGCTGTCGGAGAGGTAGATAGTGTTGCCGAGCGACTTGCTCATCTTGGCTTGTCCATCCGTTCCCGGCAGTCTCAGACAAGCCTTGTTGTACGGCAGATATATCTCCGGCTCGACAAGCACTTCGCCGTACGTAGCGTTGAACTTGCGGACAATCTCGCGGCACTGCTCGATCATCGGTTCCTGATCCTCGCCAACCGGAACGATAGTACCCATAAACGCCGTGATATCCGAAGCCTGACTGATAGGATATGTAAAGAATCCGACCGGCAGATTGGCCTCAAATCCGCGCATCTTGATCTCGTTCTTGACAGTTGGATTACGCTGAACTCTGGCGACTGTGACAAGGTTCATGTAGTACATCGTCATCTCGTGCAGCGCCGGGATCTTAGACTGGATAAATATAGTTGTGCGGTCCGGATCGATTCCGATTGACAGATAATCCATCGTAACCTGCAGTACGCTCTCGCGCACCTTCTCAGGATTATCCGCATTGTCAGTCAGCGCCTGCGCATCTGCAATCATGATGAACATCTTGTCGATGCTCGGGTCTTCCTGCAGGATGAGTCTCTGTCTGAGAGAACCCACGTAATGTCCGATATGAAGCCTGCCGGTGGGTCTGTCACCGGTCAATACGATTTTATCTTTAGCCATGTTATTACCTCTTATTTTCTAAATGCTTATATTGGATCCCGGATCTTGCGCCTGACATATCTAATATATAAAGTGTAGCGGTCAGCACCACAACATTCGGCTTAGAACTGCTTTCTGCTGTTTGTGCGCTGCGATTAACACACTGCGGTATCAGTTAGCCGCGCCATCGCGTCCCATAGATAGCATCTTCGGTGGCAACTCCGTCCATGTATATGTCCGTATCCTCAAGCGGTATGTCGTCTGCAAGCAGCTTCTCAAAACAGATGGCCAGCTTGATGAAGCCTGCCGCTCTGAGGAATCTATCATAGTATCCTGCCCCGTGTCCGATTCTCCTCCCGTCCTCGGCACATGCCACACATGGAACAATAGCGAGATCGAACTCGTCTGAGGTTATCTCCTTAGCCTCCGGCAACGGTTCTCTGATGCCAAATGCTCCTCTTGTGAGCTCATCCCCCAGCTTGTATTCCTTGACAACCATCTCATGAGGACCGATGCAGAGTGGGATACCGACACGCTTTCCTTCAGCAAGTGCTTTATCTATAATAGCATCCGTAATCGGTTCGCCGGCCATGGACATGTAGCAAAATATAGTCCCTGCCGTCTTGTAAGCCGGAGATGCCGTCACCCGCTCGGCGATGCGCCTGCTCGCTTCTTCTATATATTCAGAAGACAGCCCTTTGACAATCTCCCTGCACCTCGCCCTGAGAGCCCTTTTATTCTGTTGTATCTCCGCGCTCGTCGGGTTTCTATCTGTGTCCACTGCAGCTCCTTTTCTCCTATTACAGTTTGCTGATAATATCCTTCTTGATCATTTTGGTATATATAATCGACATCGCAAGTCCGACGAACTCGGCGATAACAAACGACCACCATACGATGTCGATGTTGCCTAACCTGGACAGCAGATATGCAGCCGGAAGCAGCACGACTAGCTGTCTCACAATTGAAATATTCATACTGTATACACTCTTGCCGAGAGCCTGGAATACGCCTCCTCGCATAATCGAATATCCCGCCAGCGGGAATGCCAGCGACAGCACTCTCAGCTCGACAGTTCCGATCTTGAGCAGCTCAGGAGAAGCTGCGAAGAAACCCAGCAGCACGTTCGGAATTACCCAGAATATTATCAGCCCGATTGACATTATGACTACTCCATATATGGCAGCCAGCTTCATAGCCTGCTCCATCCGCTTTCGGTTGCGCGCACCGTAGTTGTAAGCGATGATAGGCACTATACCGTTGTTCATGCCGAAGACAGGCATGAAGATGAAGCTCTGCAGCTTGAAGTAAGCTCCAAAGGCCGCAACCGCTGTGGTTGTAAACGCTACCAGTATCTGATTGAGACCGAATACCATGACCGAACCGACTGATTGCATGATAATCGACGGAATTCCAATTGCGTATATCTCCTTGATAGTTTTCCATCCCGGTCTGAAACGCTTGAAGCTGATGCGCACCTCACGGTTCTTGGTAAGATTGAAGTATACCCCCAACAAAGCACCGACCGTCTGTCCAAACACTGTCGCAACAGCTGCTCCGGCGATACCCATCTTAGGGGCCCCGAGCAGCCCGAATATCAGAATCGGATCCATGATGATGTTGATAACTGCACCTGTGCTCTGAGTGATAAAGATGTAGATGGTCTTGCCTGTGCTCTGCAGGAGTCTCTCGATAGTAATCTGCAGGAATACCATGATAGACAGCCAGCAAACGATACTCAGGTATGTCTCCCCGTAGTCAATAATCTTCTGGTTGCCGGTCTGCATCGCCATAAACGGTTTAGCAAAAAATCCCACGATTATGAACAGCACATACGTCACAAAGCAAAGGAAGATACCGTTTTCGGCTGTCGCATTTACCTTACCGAAGCTCTTGGCTCCGAGGTAACGCGACATGAGAGCACTCATACCAACCGCTGTGCCTATACCAAACGCAATCATCATCGACTGGATAGGAAAGCATAGCGAAACAGCAGTCAACGCATCCTCGTCAATCTGCGCCACAAATATGCTGTCGACGATATTGTACAGTGACTGCACGAACATCGACACCATCAGCGGCACCGATAGCTTGATGATCAGCGGCGGTATGGCTGCGGTCCCCAGTATGTTTTCCTTTGTATCTATTGTATCTGTCTCTTTACCCATCATTCCCCCTGTGTAAAGCTTTTATATAAACAAAAATGACTGAATGACAGCCTCCCCCAAGCACCATTCAATCTTCTTAGTCATTATACCATCTTGTGCTTTGATTTTTCCAGTGTCAACTGCACGAAAGCGATCGGCTTTTGCACTATTTACGTATATTTCATGTATGTTTTCTCACCTTTTACGCACCATGCACGACAAACTGCAGACAGTACGCAAGCATTGTACTCGCAATTATGCTCTATATGGAATGGAGCTGTCGAAACAGTGTTATCGAACGGCATCTATCATTCAGCGCACATCCAACACCCATGGATACCCATACACTGAGTCTCGCCGGAATACTCGCACAGAAAAAACGCGGCACAAGCCACGCTTTTTCCATTGCAGTATATTTATTATTAAGGATGTCACAGCCCGAAGGCTTGGAACAACAAATTTACATGAGAGAAGCTACGCACTTCTCCACTTCCTCCATCTTGGCAGTCGGTTCGAACCTGGCAACGACGTTGCCGTTTCTATCAACCACAAACTTGGTGAAATTCCACTTGATATCGGGATTATTCTTGTAATCCTTGTCCATTTTCTTAACGACTAGTGAAAGTCCGGTTGCTTTGAGCCCTTTACCGAGCCCCTGAAAGCCTTGCTCCTGCTTGAGGAATCTATACAGCTCCAGCTGATTCTCGCCATTAACATCCGACTTCTTCATCTGAGGGAACTTCGTGTTGTAGTGAAGCGTGCAGAACTCGTGAATCTCATCGTCGGAACCCGGCGCCTGTCCTGCGAACTGGTTGCAAGGAATATCGAGCACCTCCAATCCCCGATCATGGTATTTTTCATACATATCTTCGATTGGCTCATACTGTGGCGTAAATCCACATCCTGTCGCTGTGTTGACAACCAGCACTACCTTACCCTCGTAAGCCTTCATCGAGATTTCGCTGCCATCAGCTGCCGGAACCGTGTAATCGTAAAAACTCATATCCCTTTCCTCCTCGGTTATGCTGCAAGGTGCCCGGCATATCCGCAGCATACGCTGCACTCCAACCCCTTAGCTCCGTTCTCTGCAGCTCTTGCATATACAATTATATTGCATCAAATTGTTTTGTCAACGATTTAAATTGCACTTATATAAATACTTGTCGAATGCGGTCACTTCCCCGAGATTCGTGCAGTAAAATCATCCCTTACCAGGTGACTCGCCCATCACCCTTGATGTCTATCTTGTCTCCGAGGAATGTCGGCTTAGTCTTGAGCAGACACTGCACAAAAGCCTTCTCTCTGGACAGAAATTCTCTGACAGCTCTACGCTCATCCCCGGGATAATCCTTCTCAACTGCGCTGACTCCAACCGCTTCTATACCAAGTCTTCTGGCCGTGTATAATGAACGCCCCTCGTGGTAGTGTTGGGTGACGATTACGGCCGAATTCACACCAAATACAGCACGCGCACGATACATCGATTCGTAGGTCGAAAAGCCTGCATGGTCGAGAAAAATGTCCTCAGCCGAGACCCCGTGTTCTAAGCAGTAATTACGCATAACCTTGACCTCATCGTAATTTGCCTTGCCATTGTCGCCGGAGAGCAGCAGCTTGGGCGCGGCTCCGGCCTTATACAGTTCAATACCTCGATCCAGACGATCCTGCAGAATCTTGGTTGGCTTGCCGTTTCCGTACACGCCGGCTCCCAGCACAATGATACAGTCACGAGGTTCGCTTGACACCTGATCCGGTGTCCGGAGGTATCTCTCGCCGCCAAATTTTACGAAAAGATTTATCCCGACTATCACCAGGACGAGCAACAATATTAACTTAATTATGAATTTAAAAATCTTAAGCATAGTTAATATGATATTCCTCGTTCGTGTCGTACGCAAGGAATTAATGTAAAAAAAGCAAAACCGAGCTCCATAGCGAGCCGCAAATATCACGGTGGCGCAACTCTGATGGAGCCCGGTTATTCATTTATCGCACTGCTCACGGCGTGCGACATCATCAAATTAGTCGAGGAATTTTACAGCTGTGCCGTAAGCCATAACCTCTGCAGCGTTCTGCATTACCGATGCAGACGAGTAACGAATCGCCACGATAGCGTCCGCACCTACAGACTCGGCCTCTTCAACCATTCTCTTGGTTGCCAGCGCTCTGGCGTTGTTCATCATCTCGTTATACTTAACGAGCTCACCGCCGACAAGAGTCTTAAACCCCGCCCCGATGTCTCTGATAGCATTAACAGTCTGAATTGTGCTACCTTTAACCAAGCCGACAGTCTCAAGCTTTCTGCCTGCAATTTCATTAGTAGTTACTAAGATCATCGTCTTCTCCCTTCTGAATCTCGCGGATTCTCTCAATCAAGATGTGCAGCACCCCATATACAAACCCGGCACAGATAAGCGCCGCAATTATTCTCGCTCCCAATGGTAACCCCGGAATGAAGGTAAATCCTACAAAATATGCCAGAATTGTTCCAATCACAATTCCAATGATTACAACTGCTACCAATATACTGCCGATCTTATTCTTCATCTAAATAATCTCTTCTCTTAAATACCCGCGAATACCCGAGCCGCCAATATTGACCGCCCCGCATTTCATATTAATTATACGTGAGACATCCGGTTCAGGCAATTCCGCGCGACAAAATTTAAGGAAGGCTTAAGATAATGCTTATGGAGATTCTCATTTGCGACTATATATTACAAATCCCATAGATAAAAGCAAGTATCTCAAAGAACTTGGATAAAGAAGATCCGGGCGAGGCGAAAGATGATCTTTTTCACTTGATCCTCATCCTGCATGTTGGAATCCTGTAGTGGATTTAACGACTGCATTTAAATGATACTATTCCAATACTACTCCAATACTCCTGCTCGCCACCAAATTCACACCTGTGCCAAGGAAGTTTTCTGATATCACGTCGTTTATCTTAACCGGTGCCGAGACTCTTATTCCTTGAATCTCATTCATAGCATCTTGCCACATATCCAGCGGAATCTCACCATCAGTTATCACGGGGAGCACTCTGTCAATTGCCCCATCGATTTTTACAGTTGAAGTCAGGGTTCTCATTGGCCTTGTCACTTCCTGCCTGGCATAGTTCAGACCTTCCTCGCAGCTGTATCCCCGCACATCTTTAACCTTATCTCCATCAAGAAGTACGGTAATTTTGCAGCCTTTTGGGCAGTTGACGCACACTAGCTCAGATTCTCTCATGCGAATCCTCCTTTATACGAATCTCCAGGTTCCCACAAGCTTGCTCAAGCTGCTTACCCGCTAAGACTATCTGCTCCATCTCAGACGGAATAACGGCATCTTTATTGATCGTTCTCAGAACAGTATCACCTTTAGCAATCTCTATTGTAATATTCTTCATCGGTTTGCGAACTCGGAAATAGAAGGTTACTGTCTTGGGTAAATTCATCCTATGAATCCTCGCCGGAACCACGTACCCCACCAGATTACCGGCCTTTATATCGTCGTAATCAGATTGCAGTTTCCCCATGTCAGAGATTCGCAATCCGCTCGTAATATCATTCTTTACATCATCGTAGCCGGATTGCAGATCCGCCTGAGGCTGAGCCTCAGCCTCATCCCCCGGAGCAGAAGCAACTTCAGTCCGGCTGTCTGAAGTTGCTTTGTCTGACATCGCTGTATTAATATAACGGATATAACGTATTGCACCAAGCGCCGCTTCTCCCGCCTGCTTGGTGACAAAATCTGCAAGATCATGAACATGGAGTCCATTTCCACAGGCAAATACGCCCGGCACAGAAGTCATATAATTCTCATCGACCACAGGGCCTCGAATGCTCGGATCCATAACGATTCCGGCTTCCTCCGCGAGAGTATTTTCAGGAATTAACCCCACGCTAAGGAGCAATGTATCCACGTCAAAATACATCTCTGTACCTGTAATAGGCCTCTTGTCCGCATCGACCTCGGATACCTCTATTCTCTCAAGTCTGTCGTGCCCATAGATGTTTGTAACGGTGTGTGACAGGTACAGCGGTATCCCAAAATCATCGAGACACTGCTTCATATTTCGCGGGAGCCCGTTGCTGTATGGCATCAGCTCAGCTACACCCAGAACCTCCGCGCCTTCGAGGGTCATCCTCCTAGCCATAATCAGACCGATATCTCCGGAGCCGAGGATAAACACCCTCTTGCCCACGAGATATCCGTCTATATTGAGGTATCTCTGTGCCTGTCCTGCGGTGTAGACGCCGGTAGGACGTTCTCCGGGTATTCCAAGAGCCCCACGGCTTCTCTCATAACATCCGACAGCCAAAATTATGATATCTGCACGAATTTGCTGATATCCTTCCTCCGTATTTACATATTGTATGACACGGTCACCGCTCATGTGCGTAACCATAGTGCCCAACTTGACTTCAACCTCCGCGTCAAACACCTGCTGCTCATAACGCTCCGCAAAAGCCGGTCCGCTGAGCTGCTCCTTAAAGGTCGTCAGCCCAAAGCCGTTATGTATGCACTGGTTCAGCACACCACCGAGCTCTCTATCCCTTTCGATTAGAACAACATCATTCACACCTTCTTGTTTAAGCTTTGCAGCCGCAGCAAGTCCGCCACAGCCTCCGCCAATTACCACTGCCTGACAATGTCTCATGTTAGCGATTCTCCTTTTTCAAGATTTGTGAATTCCGGCCATCCAGTACAATCTCAAGAGGAGACCTGTTAAGCTCTCTAGCCAATATCTCAACGACCTTCGGCTCACAAAAGCCGCCCTGACACTTGCCCATTCCCGGCCGTACTCGCTTCTTGACGCCCTTGACGCTCCTCGCTCCGCATACGTCATGTATTGCCGCAACTATCTCGCCCTCGGATATTGTCTCACATCGGCAAACGATGTTCCCATACTGTGGCTTTGCACGAACCAGCTCGTCTCGCTCTTCATCGCTTAACTCAGACACGACAACCGGACGCTTCCTCGTCATAACTGCGTCAGCGTTAGGCAGCGGGTTAAATCTATCAATTACGAAATTATCTATAACATACTCTGCAATTCCCGGAGCACTGGCAAGCCCCGGAGATTCAATCGATGCAACATTTATAAAATCCGGATTGTCGACATCCAACGGCCCGATTATAAAATCCTTTGACGTCGAACTCGGTCTCAAGCCGGCAAAGGTTCGTATCGATTTGTGGAGCGGTACATCATTTATAATCTTGGAAATGTTCTCACGTATGTATGCCGCTCCCCCGACACTTGTTGCCGTAGTGGCCGGTTCGTCCAGCTGTTCGCTGTTAGGACCGATGAGAGTATTGCCATATACAGTCGGAATGGCCAGCACGCCCTTGCCCTTTGCCGTCGGAACCGGAAAGATAACACGGTCTACCACTTGCTCATCATTGCTTATGACGTAATATTCACCGCGTCTTGGCAGCATTTCGAAATCCACTGTATCTGAAACCATCCGGCAAATTGAAGCCGCACCTAACCCTGCAGCATTAATTACCATCTTGGCATGAAAAGCCTCTCCACCGGAGGTAATTAAATATCCATCTTCCGTCTTCTCTATATCGTCCACCTTGTGATTAAGATATAATTCAGTGCCATTGCTCACAGCAACCTGCATACAGGCAATTGCAACCTCCCACGGATATATGACAGACATTGCCGGGAATGACAAAACCTTTGTAACATTCTCACTGAGCTTCGCCTCGACAGCTCTTGCTTCATCACCGGACAGGAGCTCATGCGGAATATCCCTGCGTGCAGCCCTATCTGCCAGCACATCAAGCCTGGCTTCTTCCTCTGCACCACATGCAACGACATACGCACCGGTATTCTTGATATGGCAATTCAATTCCTCACATAGCTGCGGGTACTTGCGCGCACCTATAACATTGAGCTCCGCCTTCAGTGTACCGTCCTCAGGATCATATCCGGCATGTACAATTGCCGAATTAGCCATTGTCGCTCCGTTTGCTATATCATTTTCCTTATCAAGCACTGCTACTTTTAACTCGTACCGGGAAAGCTCTCTGGCAAGCATCGTGCCACAGATTCCCGCACCAATGATCACTATGTCGTAAAGCATTTGTCCTCCGGTTGCTGCGGTTAGTATTTCATTTCATTTATTATTTGTAAAATTCTATAAATTGTTCTTTATCCACCGGCATTTCGAATACAGATTCTATCGTTCCGGTACCTAAGTACCATTTCCATACCTTATTCATTTCCGGAGTTTCGACATCAAACAATTTCGCAATATCTATCAAAATCTTAAGTCCAAACGGGAAATCCGCAGTGAAATACCTTGAATTCCAGTCTACTTTCCACCCATTTCCCGATTTACACATAGGTGATCCAAGTCCTTTAAGCTCCTCCATATTACGAATCTTAGCTGTCATTGACTCTATGCTGTCACTCTCGTAGTATATACGCAAAGAGATTACACCCGACACATCTAACGGAAGCTTATCGCATATCTGCATCAATTCATCATTGAAATTGAGTAAAACCTCTGAACTTTCATCATCCCATTCCTCATAAAATAACGGGTTATCTGCATATTCGTAATCTCTAGGTTGTGCATGAAACAAAGCATACAGTCTTGCTGTATGTAATATCGGATTAGATGGAGTAAGCGTTACATTCAAATAATTCGGTAAAGTATCCGTCTTAATCGAGAATAAATTTTCTACTATTTCTTTATATCGATCCACTGCATACGCAGGAATTGTGCCGATATGCAGTTCTTCCTTTCTTCCCAGCATGTAAACGGATTGCCCGTACGATTTTAACCTCGAAATGCTGTGTACCCTTTGCATTCCCAGCAGTATCATACCCTTTTGAATGAGATTGTAGAATGCAAATTCAGCACCCCCACTTCCGGGCACTACAAACAAGGTCTGTCCTTCGTTTACAAGTGGCTCCAGCCTCTTTGCAAACTCATCGAAAGTTGATGCAGGTGTCGTAATACAGATCATGTCTACGCCCCGGACGGCTTTGTCAAGCTCTGAACAAATCATTATATTACTGCTATAGAACAACAACTTATCATCTCTATCATAAACTTCGATAGTATCACTCCAGTCGTTTGGACGCCTGCTATATATTTTGATATTATGACCTTGATGTGCAAACTCTGCAGCCATCAAGGTTCCCATATTTCCGCCTCCGACAATTGCTATATTCATATTCCCTCTAAATCCTTATTATAAACAAAAATGCCAACTTCAGTAATTCCAAGTGTTTAAATCGCTATTAAAGCGCATAAACTTCTTAGTCAGTGAGTGCTTACGCACTCACTGACTAAGAAGCATTTTACGGTTTACGGCGTATCTTACCGTTAAACCCAGAAAAAGGAAGGTGAGCTAATCACCCTCCCATATAATTTGTGTATCGTCAGCTACCTGTTATACCAGTAGTTCATGTCCACTCTGCCGTTAATTCCCGGAACAGAACCAGAGCTTGTATATTGCCAGCACTGAAATTCTCCACCATAAGTTACGTGGCTGTAGTACTGCGCAACCCAGACTTTATATATACTCAATTTGCTCATATCTAGCTGATTATTCAGCCAGCTTGTGCTTGCATATATCAATGCAGTATATCTACGTTCATAAACTCTAGCACAAAAAGCTTTTACTGCCTCAGTTCTAATCTCCTTAGATATAGAATTTGCTCTTGCATTTGGTGCAGAAACATATTCCGTATCTATTGCAATAGGAAGTGAAATTTTATACTTTTTCACCTGATTAATAATATAATCTGCCTCTTCTCTTCCTTCCTCCGCATTAATAGCCTGAGAGAAGAAGTAAACACCCACTTTTATACCTGCTGCAATTGCCCCTTTGATGTTTCTTTCAAACCATTCATCAGGAACTATGCGTCCTGTTCCATAACCTCTATACGAAGCCCTTATATAAGCAAATTTAATTCCTGCTCTTGCAACTTTTTCCCAGTCAATAAACCCCTGTGCATATGAAACATCTATTCCTAGCGATCTGCTGCCAACAGGGCCCATTAACTCTTTTACAGCTCCATCTTGTTCAGTTGAATAGGCTTCGCCATTATAATAAAACGAACCAACAATAACTGCACCTTTAGAGTCCATGTAGTAGTATATATTCCCAAAGCTGATGAAACGACTTCTATATAATTCTCCCTCAGAGTTGGAAAAGTACCTTTTGCCGTTCTTTTCTATCCACTGTGCTTTCTGGATGATCTCTCCTGTGTGTTCATCTGCATTATAAAGGCGTCCATCACTTGTTGCGAATATCCCAGTCTTTACAGAACCATCTGCTCCCATATAGAACTTAGGCTTCCCAAATGTTATAAACTGATTCTTATACAACTCTCCTGCAGAATTTGAGAAGTATCTCTTACCGTCCTTCTCTATCCACTGCGCTTTCTGGACGATCTCTCCTGTGCGTTCATCTGCATTATAAAGGCGTCCATCACTTGTTGCGAATATTCCAGTCTTTACAGAACCGTCTGCTCCCATATAGAACTTAGGTATTCCAAATGTTATAAACTGATTCTTATACAACTCTCCTGCAGAATTTGAGAAGTATCTCTTACCGTTCTTCTCTATCCACTGCGCTTTCTGGATGATCTCTCCTGTGTGCTCATCTGCATTATAAAGGCGTCCATCATGCATAGTGAACATCCCCGTCTTCACTGCACCGTCTGCTCCCATATAGAACTTAGGTATTCCAAATGTTATAAACTGATTCTTATAGAGTTCACCTTCGGAATTTGAGAAATATTTCTTTCCGTTCTTCTCTATCCACTGTGCTATCTGAATCACTTCCCCAGTGTAATCATCTGCATTATACAGATGTCCATCAGGCGTCGAAAAGATGCCCGTCTTCACTGCACCGTCTGCTCCCATATAGAACTTAGGTACTCCAAATGTTATGAATCTACTTCTATATGCAACTCCTTCACCATTTGTGAAGTATCTTCCATTTCCCCAAGTTCTCCAGCCAGCTTCTCTCTTTAGCGCTCCAGTGTTTGGGTCGAAGAAATATATAACATTATTAATTTCATAAATTCCCTTTACATAATTTCCATTGCTATCTACATAGTAACGATTCCCATTTTCATCAACCCATGAGTTGTATCTAGGTTCTCTTCGGGCACTAAGCGGGGGTGCTTGAACATCGGTATTGTTATTTGCCTTAGCTTCCATTTTGGGATTGGAAGTTTGAATCCCATTACCGTGATTGTCCTGTTCAACCTGAGCTTCAATGTTCTGCTCTGTTGTAATATCATTTACAGCATCTTGCTCATTAGAGTCGACTTCGTCGGCATTAACAAAAGCAACGCTGAATATAAAGATTACACCTAAGAGCAATGAGATTCTAAATCTTCTTTTCATATCCCTTCTCCTATCAGCTTCTAAACTACTTTAGTTATATAGTATTGAACGATAATATTCAATCCATATTTTAATTAAGACTATACTCTTGAAACGCTTCATACGCCCTACTACCCCTTACTCTGGCAGGTACTATAATCTTTCATTGAATTCCTCTAATATCCAACGTTTTAGAATATGAGTATTCTCGTAGAATATCTTCGCTTCCATCCTCATTTATAACAGAGCTTTTATATTCTGGAGTTATATCTGAGTTTTGAAGGCTACTCATAGAAATGCAGCCCTGGCTACAGTACGAAGTTGGAAATATGTTAAGCTACTGTCTTCACATACAAAGACAGTAGAAGACAGTATTATCGCCAATATAATCAGCCTGATGCTCTAATAACTCTAGAATATTTTTAATCATAATGTTACTTTCGCAAAAATCGAGGCCCCATCGCCGAATAGTATGTTGCCCCGATTTAGCCTTAAAGGCTTTTGCAAGAGTCTTGCATCTCCAAATTATGATTCATTATATTCAGTTTCTTCCTCGCTGCCATCTATCGTCTTTTTACTCTTTTTCGACTTCTTCGGCGGATTAATGAAGTTCTTTATCAAGTCATGAGCTTTTTTAATACTCTCTTTATCTGGTGTCATGACATAGACTGGTGTAGATCCGCTTGAGTAAACCCGTCTCGTTGAATCACCCGCCCCTTCAACTGCGTTGTTTTCTATCTTCCATTCTTTATGATTCTTTAGTTCAAGCTTTACAAGTGCTCTAATCTCAGCAGGAGACATATCTGTTTCCATATATGGTGCAATTCTGTCTAGAATCTTCGTATACTTTGCGATTATCTCAGGTGATTGTGTGAACCTGTGGAAAATGCCCTTGAGTACAATCTGTTGATTCTTAACTCGTTGATTATCTCCATCTTTAAACGCTTGTCTCTCTCTGGCAAATGCTAGTGCTTGTTCTCCTTTAAGGAAGTTGGTACCCTTATTAATGCGATAGTGATCTATATATGTAGTGAATGCATGATCTGAATTAATATAAATTCCACCAATAGCATTGATAAACTGCACAACGGTATTGTAGTTTACCTTAACGTAATAATCGATTTTTACATCAAGAAGCTTTTCTATAGCACCTCTCGTCTCGTCAATTCCATATAGTCCGCTATGAGTTAATTTATCTTCAGCATTGTCTTTCGAAGGTAATTTAACCAGGTAATCTCTAGGGATAGATGTTAGAAGGATCTTGTGCTTTTGGGGATCTACTGTAACAAGCATATTGACATCACTTCGAGCTTCTTCATCAATCTTTCCTGTAGTATCCATGCCACTTATAAGCACTGTAAAAGGCTTTTCAGCAATTTTTGTATTACCAACACTTTTTGCCTTTGAAATCTTGTTCAAAAAGCTAGCTGTTTTAGCTGCATATACTGATGTTACCACAAATACAATGGAAAGCATTATGCTAATTACTACCGCCACTATTCTAGATTTTCTTTTTATATTTCTAAAAAATAGCTGAATAAATAAAACCGCGCTTGCGATAAAAACACCTATAAGTAATGTTAGAAGCCATTTTTTTGGTAAAAAATCCGTTACTAGCAATGTAGCTTCAAATACCAATGCAGCAACCAAGTAAACGAGTCCCAATAGCCTTGAAGCGGCTAATAGCACATTATTTCTTTTTTTTGATTTTACAACCATAACTTATTCGCTCCCTATTTCAGAAATAATTGTTGTAATTACGCTAACAGCTTTTTATAAAAGTCTACAAGCTTTTTCCCTTCAACTCTCCAATTATACTTCCCTGTTGCTACTCTGTAGCCTCTTTCCCCAGTTTCCTGCGCTTCCACTGGATGATCGATGTAATACTTAATTGCATCTCTAATAGCAACTATATCCTCAGGATTAACCAATACTCCCGAATTGGCTTCGGTAATTATTTCTCTCCATATTGGAAAATCAGATGCAATAATTGGCAACCCCGCTGCCATATACTCAAAGATTTTGATAGGCAATGAATTTATGTAATTCGCTGTAGGTAACAACACGCAAATTCCCACTCTACTTGAGGCATATAGATCATTTACACCTTCCCTGCTTAACACGCCAAGATATTCTACATTTTTAGGCTTAGAATTTTTAAGTGTTTCATCATCACAGTTTCCTGCAAGCTTCAGAGAATAACCTTCCATCTCCTCCATCGCTGAAACCATTATCTTCTCTCCACGTATGTGGGAAATGCCCCCTGCATAACAAACTGCTTTATCCCTTTCAGCAAATGCTGTTTCATCTTTTATTATTTCATCTAGCTTAGGGTAGTTCTTAATGGTTTCTGTTCTTTTTGCCCTGTCTTTAAATTTGTTTTCTATATATTCAGTTGCAGTAATTACTCCTGACAGCTCTTTTACGTACTTTGTCTCTAAACGCTTGTACACTTTCGAAACAAATTGTCTTGAGCGTTTAGGAATCCACGGTTTATCTAATATTTGTGCCGGCACATCTTCGTGGCTGTCAAATATAACAACCTTATGCATTTTAGCTAATTTAGCAGCATATTTTAGCATTTCCGGATCATGAAAATGATAAACATCTGCATCAATATTGAGCGCCTTTTGAAACACCTTCTTGCAAAACTTTGAAAACCTTTCAACGCGGCTTCTCGGTTGTTCACCACAGCCAATAATTTGTATTCCGTCTTTTGTAAAGGTTTCGCCTGGGGCAACCAGAAAGACTTGATATCCTTCTTCTGTTAAAGACAGACATTCTTTGTAATATATTCTGTCATCAAGCGCATCATGAACACTCGTAACATGGCACACCTTTTGCATTGTTCTCTCCTAATTTTTATATCTCAGCAACTTCTTTATTCTCGGTTTAAGGATGCTCATCATCTCACCGATTAACCCCTTTTTCTCCACCTGATAATACAGAACTCTATCTGCTCCGAATCTTCTAAAGAAATTCTCTATACCCTCTATCATTGAACCTTCAAAATCAAAAGCTCTTGAATGTTTAGATGCAAACTCTATTCCCGCATCCAACACTAATGTCTGAGCTCCACTTGATCTAAATTTAGGGTCTGCTCCAGCAATCAAATAGTAGCAAGTATTTTCATCGTATATAAATAAGGAAGAAGCATGCACATTGTTATTATTATCGACTGCTGTAATAATTTTCGCCGCATCATGTTCATTACAAGTATCGAAAATTTTCTTTATAAATTCTTTTTTATGAGGGCAACTTCTTCCCTGGTTCTCAAATGTTTTTTTTAACATATCATACAGATTGTCAATACTGCTATCTTCAATTATCTCAACTTTATTGCTTGCGCTCTTGATGTTCTTACGAACAGTCTTATCATATTTAGCTCTGACTGCTTCTATATCTGTAACATCTGTGAATCGATAAGTTATCCTTGGACTAATTTTAAATCCAAGCCACTTAAACGGAAGGAAGTAGTCGTTGATAGGATCTAGCATAAGATCAATTCCAGATTTTTTTGGAAGTGAGCGAACGAGTTCCTCTATATACTTCTGCTGCTTACTAAGTTTAGTGTTAGGTGCAAACCATATTCCTAAAGTCTGGGTTTCACCTGGCATTTTTATCTTGTTGCCATCGTATGGGACTGCCCACCTAGCTACAACGGCATCTTTTTCTTCAACTTTTACTTCTGTCCAATTGCCATTAGTAACTGCATCAATATACCACGGCTGCTCAAAAATCGAATTAGCATATTCTGTTGTAACATCACTATTCGTAGTCGTCATTAGAGTCAATGCCCTCCAACTCTTGTACTGCATCAAGGTATGAAATGAAAGTATATCCACGTTTCTTTAAATACTCAACAAGCCACATATACCAATCTCGTTCATATGCATACCCATCGCAAAATTGATAATCATGAAACAATATCGAAAAATATGGCAACCCCTTTTCTTCAGCCTCTTGCAGCAACCTTAGTGATGCTTCCTTCTTGCCTTCCGGTCTTTTCGGGAGGTATCCGTCCATTAGGTTAAGTGGAAACTCCCACATGCGACCAACCTTATAAGGCTCTTTTAGGCAGGTGCCTTCGCTTTTCACAAATTCAGTTGCATCATAGAGATATCCACATCGACTCAGCTTTTCAAAAGTTTCGTCATCATAACGCACGTAATGCATGCGGATTCCCAATGGACTTACTCCGGAAATCTCTTTGAATCGATTAAATTCTATGAGCATACTTTCTTCATCATCGAAAGACGCTCCGTGTACACCAACATCAAAACCATGACTTTGAAGTTTTTTAATATATGGAATTGCCTTAATATATTTATAAGACATCCCTAGTATGTTATCCATTCCAAAATAGAATGACGAAGGTATACCATTACCTTCATCATACTTCATCAGTTGCTCAATATAATTTCTCTCTTTTGAAAAAACACCAAGCAGGCGTCTCCACCATTGAGAAAATGTTATATTACGCTTCAAAAGCGATAAAGTCTCTCTTAGCCACAGTTTCGGGTAGATTAAGTCTTTGTAATGGTCGCTCCCATATAAATGATCTACATCGTGTGAAACGATTATTTTCATTATTCTTACTTCCCTAAAAACTCCTTAATCACCGATACAACCTCATCCACATCCTCATCTGAAATGTATGGATGGATCGGTAGGGACAGAACCGTATCGCAAAGCTTATTCGTCACCGAGTAGTCTATCTCGTAATTTTTCTCGCCGTCAAATGCCTCCTGCTTGTGCATCTGCTTTGGATAGTAAATCATCGAAGGAATTGATCTCTCCCTGAGGAATCCCTGAAGCGCATCTCTCTGTTCTCTGCTATCAAGCTTTATTGTATACTGCGCCCAGCTGCTCAGGAATCCTTCAGGAATTACCGGTGTAGTTACAATGCCCTTCAGAAGCTCTGTGTACTTCGCAGCTGCTGCGTTAACATCTTTTATTTCATACTCTGCAAATGCTGCCAGCTTAGGAAGAAGGATTCCCGCCTGAATAGCATCGAGTCTGGAATTCATTCCGATGCGCACATTATCGTACTTCATCTTACCCTTGCCGTGCACACAGTATGACCTGATGAGCTCTGCTGCTTCATCATCGTCTGTAAAGATTGCACCCCCGTCTCCGTAGCAACCGAGTGGCTTTGCCGGGAAGAACGAAGTCGTTGAGATATCTCCAAAGCTGCACGCTCTCTTACCGTCGATCTCGCCTCCGAAGCCTTGCGCTCCATCCTCGAGGATCTTGAGACCGTACTTGTCGGCAATCTTTCTTAGCTTAACGAAGTTAGCCGGTAGTCCAAAGAGATCAACAGGAATAACTACCCTCGGCTTGAGTTCGCCGTCCGCTATAACTTCATTTATCGCTTTCTCCAGCGAAACAGAGTTCATGTTGAAAGTATCTTCATCTACGTCGACAAAAACAGGTGTAGCTCCTAGAATTGCCACAATCTCGCCGGATGAGAAGAATGTGAAGTCAGGAACGAATACAGCATCTCCTTTTCCTATTCCCCAAGCCATAAGTGCGAGTTCAAGTGCATCTGTTCCGTTTGCACATGTAACGCAATGCTTTGTACCAACGTATGCCGCCAGCTTTTCCTCAAGCTCTGAAACCTTGCTGCCTCCGATAAATCTGCTGCTGGCAATGACTTCATCAATATGGCGATCTATATCATTTTTGAGCACAGCATACTGTTTCTTTAAATCTCTAAATTCCATTATCTTCCTCCGCTTCTACTTGAATTCGCCTCGCATATCAGTGCTTGCAAAATCTGTCAATGGAAGCTTAACCGGAACGCCTTCCTTCTGGCTCTTGTAAATAGCGAGAACCATCTCCAGCGCATTTCTCCCGGCAACTCCGTCTACGTAAGGAGCTCTGTCATCATTGATTGCTTCGATTACGTCTGCGAACAGGCTTGTGTGCCCATTGCCATATACATTGCTTGTCTCTTCCTCGAGACCCTTGTTCTTCTCGTCTTCAGCGGTCTCGTCTTTGAAATCCCACACGTCAATGGTGTTGGTGGACTTTCCACCAACCTTTACTGTTCCGTTTTCTCCAAATATATACAGTGTCTCTTCGAGATTCTGAGGATATACGTTAGTCGTTCCCTCAATTGTTCCGATAGCACCGTTCTTGAACTTAACCACAGCTACTCCGACATCCTCAGCTTCTAAATAATCATGGAACTGCTGTCTGGTTGCTCCATAAACTTCCACTACCTCGTCCCCCATCATCCATCTGAGAAGATCAATTCCGTGGATGCACTGATTCATTAGGCAGCCACCATCTTCCTCCCAAGTTCCTCTCCATGGAGCCTGGTCGTAATATCCCTTATTCCTGTTCCAGCGGACATTGATGGATGCGTGTGATAACTTGCCGAAACGCTCTCCTTCGATAGCCTTTCTTACTTCCTGAATAGCTACGTTGAATCTGTTCTGATGACAAGCCGAGACCTTTACGTTCTTCTCCGCGGCTCTCTTTATAATCTCTTCAGCATCAGCAATATTCATAGCCATCGGCTTCTCGATAATCACGTTAATACCTGAATCGATTACATCTAGCGCAATTGATGCATGTTTTCCGCTTTCAGTCGCGATACTGACAAGCTCAAGCTCATTCTCTTCAATCATCTTTTTGTAGTCAGTATATCTCTTGATTGATTTGTCATCAACCAAGCCGTGCTTTTTGAGAATCGCTTCCATCTTCTCTGGCACGATATCGCATACCGCAACTATCTCCATATTATTATTTACTGCAGCAGTCACGTGATTTGTTGCGATTCTACCACATCCAATCAATGCATATTTCATTTACATATCCTCCGGAAATCTCATTACTTTGTTAATTGTATTTTGCCGGGCTTATAGGAGAGAAATATTGTCTCTTTCCTTCACGTCCTTGAATGCATTGCGAGTATCGAATATTGCTACTGCATTCTTTCTAATCATCTCATAGTCAAATGCATCGTGTGCAGTCGCAACGAGTATGAGGTCATATCCCTTGATTATATCTGCGTTTATCCCGCTGATACCATTGTACCATTTACCATGTCTCTTATATTTTGAAATCCATGGATCATAGAAATCTGTCTCCGCGCCTCTGTCCTTAAGGATATCGATTACGTTAAGCGCAGGGCTCTCTCTATAGTCATCGATATTGTTCTTGTAAGCAACCCCGAGCACTAGGACTCTGGCACCGTTGAGAGCCTTCTTGTGGTTGTTAAGAACCGATGCCGCTCTATCTACTGTGTACTCCGGCATCCTGTCGTTAATAATCATTGAGCTCTCAATCATAGATGTGTGGAACCCGAATTCTCTTGCCTTCCATGTCAGATAATACGGATCTAGCGGGATGCAGTGTCCGCCGAGACCGGGACCCGGATAGAATGCCTGGAAGCCGTATGGCTTAGTCTTCGCTGCCTCGATTACCTCCCACAGTGAAATTCCCATCTTGTCGCAGAGCATTGCGAGCTCGTTCACAAGACCAATGTTGATATTTCTATAAGTGTTCTCCAGTATTTTCTCCATTTCTGCGATAGCAGGTGAGGAAACCTCGTATATTTCCCCCTCGAGAACCTCTCTATACATCGCGGAAATTACTTCTGTCGCCTCCTTACCAACTGCACCAACTACCTTTGGAGTGTTCTTTGTCTTGTAAATCAGGTTCCCCGGGTCAACGCGCTCCGGCGAAAACCCGAGATAGAAGTCTTCTCCGCACTTTAGTCCGGAGCCCTCTTCCAGTATTGGAAGCAAAAGCTCCTCTGTAGTTCCCGGATAAGTTGTGGACTCAAGCACAACCATCGTGTCACGAGACAGGTGCCTGGAAATAGCCTCTGCCGATGACTTTACATAGCTGATGTCAGGTTCCTGATGCTTGTCAAGAGGAGTTGGCACGCATATTGCGATGAAATCGACATCCTTTACGAATGAAAAGTCTGATGTAGCCTTCATCTTGCCGCTCTCCACCAGCTCCTTGAGATCTTCGTTTACTACATCCCCAATGTAGTTGTGTCCCTCATTAACCATCTTAACTTTTTCTTCCTGCACATCGAAGCCGATGGTCTTGAAACCCGCCTTGGCCTTTTCGACAGCAAGCGGAAGCCCTACGTATCCCAGGCCTACAACTCCCACAGTAATGTCGCGCTTTGCGATTTTCTCGAGTAACCTTTCCTTCATGCCCATTAATGATACCTTTATACCTTTCTTGTATGTGTTTGCTACATCAACGATTAGCTCTTAAGTTAATCGATACTATACAAAGTAATAGCTAAACTAACTCGAATAATTATATATAACAATAACTTAAGATGTCAATATTTCCAATGCGTGCAAGCTTTTTAAAGTTACTGTGAAATTTTGTTGAAAGCCTTAGCTAACACCACTTTCTCGTTTTCCCAACACAGTTGTTTTTTTGCTAATTCGACATTAGATTTAACGCTGTCATACGCTTCTTGGTCGCAAATTAAACCTTTTACTGCTTCTGCAATGCTCGCTGCATTGTCTGGAATCGCTAACGCCCCTACATTGTATCCAACAACAACTTTCTTTATTTCTGGAAGATCTGATCCAATGACAGGCACGCCAGATTGTATGCATTCAAATAATTTATTAGGGAGTGCATAATAATAACTCTTGGAAACGGGTGATATCATGACAATTCCCAGATCTGCCGCCCCAACAAACTTCCAAAGAACCTCGTGTGGCACCGCGTCATGAAAATCTACCCTTTTTTCAACGTTAAACTGCCTCGTCATTTGTCTTAGCTTTTCTAAATACTCTGGTGAATCCGGGTTCCCAACAACAACCAACCCCACACTTTCAAGCATGGATAAGGCTTCTATAGTTGATTCTATCCCTCTGCCGCTGCATACCAGCCCATGATATATTAGCAGTTTTTCAACACCAAGCTTTTCTAAATATTGCTTTTTAACTTTCTTACACTCTGCTTCATCTACTTCAAAGCTAATCGGTATGTTTCTCACGACAGTAGGTTTTTCATCTAATTCATAAAGCTTTGCTACTTCATCTGCAATGCTTTCGTTCACAACTATCGTCAGAGTACTTCTCTTAATCATAAATTGCTCCCAGTGCAAAACTAACCACTTTGAGAACCCTGATCGATCCGCATTTCGCCCAATCTCAAATTCATGTGAATCATAAATTAGTTTAGGTTTATTTATTGTGAAAAAGGTTGATAGCCAACCAATAGTTAAAGCAAGAAGGTCATGTCCAGATATAATATCTGGTTGCTGCTTTCTTGCAAAACTAGCCCATTGAAACAAGCTTATGAGCTTGTTAAAAGCACTCGGAGCCTTTTCACCAAAAGGTTTTGTCGTATATCTTAACACTTCAAACCCTTCAACTATGTCTTTTTTAGGTTTATCCCCAATATCGCCTTTAACAAGTACCGATATCTCAGCCCCCTCTTCACTGTATACCCCTAGCTCCCTGTAGTCTCTGCTCTCATTAACCCATTTGCTACAGCAAATCTTTAGTAATTTCATCAGATCCCTCTAATCCATGTCTATATGCTATCTTAATAGTTTGCGAATAAATGGTGCAAATTTTTCTGTTCTATATTCTGTGTGTTGATGAGTTGGGCTACTCATAATTTCATCAAACTCTTCATCATCTATACCCAAATTTTTCTTAATTATACTGATGTATTCATCCATCAATTCCTTATCATAAGCTGGTTTCTGCATCTCAGCCATAGCCTCTTCTCTGGTCATCTGACCAGACACAATCATGCTAGACAGGTGTGATGACCTCTTGTCTACACCAAACTTTTTAGGAAGCCAGTATAACTGAATAAATGCAGTAAGAACATTTTCAAGATGCTTGCTTCCGTAATACTTGAAGTCGCAAAATTCCGCCAACTCCTTAAAAGCTCTTTCTCTGTTGTAATCAACTAAGTCAAGTGGTCTAAGTGTAATTACGCTTCCCCTTTTTATCCTCATATATTTCTTGTAGGATGTTATGAATTTCAGTCTATTTATGCTCTTTGTGCCAAACCGCTTGTGAATATCTTTAATATTTGTAACATCCATTGCACTATATCCATTTCCTTTCTGAAGCACACATTCAAGTGCGAAGTTTCCTCCAGAAAGGAAGTACTTTATTCCTTCATGTTCTACAGTGTCGTATAGAAATGCAAACAATATATTGTCTTGCGGAACTGCAACATCAGGAACCCCTGCCTTCATATATGCCAAGGTCAATGCATTAAACTGCTCAGCGTCAGGTGTAATCGTTCGCATTTCAATGTTGGCAGCATCGCAAAGTTTCTTAATATTTTCTTTTGAGATTTCTGTATCGTAACCGTCATCAATATGTACAGCTAAAATCCTAAGTCCCCATTTGTATCCAAGATATGCAAGGTATGCTGAATCGAGTCCGCCTGATATTCCCATTATGCAATCGTATTTTTTATCTGCATTTTCAGATTTAATTTTCTCAATCATTCTGTTCAGACGTATACCACCCTCTTCGTTAGGGAAATATACATCTGTATTAATGTGTGTTAGAGCCTCTGTGCAGTAATTACATATACCACTTTCGTCAAAAGTGATATATGGATCTGCTTTATCGTTCATTATACATCTTCTGCAATACCTTATCTCTTTCATCTTTGTCTCCTTTATGTACTAATAAAATAATTTGTTCATCAATGCATATATTAGGTACATTGCCGAAATTGAGCCTAACATTTCTACAAATAGAAATCTTATTAATTTTTTATAATCTGCATTTATAACTTTCATACAAAGAAAAATGTTAATCAAATTAATCAAACCATCGGATATGGCATAGAATATAATGGTTTTCATTATACCGAAACCAAGCTGCCCTACAATTACAAAGCACATCACGTTTATTGCAAGTGTTAATATTGATAACAAAAGTGACACTCTCGGTCTATCGACGATAACAAACGTTCCACTTATGCAACTTGTACAATACTTTAGCAAATAGTCGGCACCAAGTATTGTCATGTAGATAGACGCCACTTTCCATTTACTCCCTAAGGCTAATCCAACAACGGGTTCCCCAAAAACAACCAGTACAAAAATTGGTGCAAAAGCCAGAAAATAATTTTTCCTTAACAAGTCTAGTGCAAAATCACCTACTCGCTCCCCTTTACCGTTTCTGATTGCCAATTCTCGCTGATATACCTTGCTTATCTGTGTTGAAATCAAGGCAATTGGAATGCTAAGAATTCTGTTCGCCATTGTAAAACCACCTAGGGCAGCCTTACTAAAAACATTACCAAGATACTGAATAGGAATTTGCTGCGAGGCAACAGACACTACATTAGCCGGCATTTGAACTAGCGGGAATTCTTTATATATGCCAAGCGTTCCCTTTAGTTCTCTAATCGAAAATCTCTCATCATATGGATTTGCATTTTTCATCATCAACAAAATACTTAATAGGAGTGAGCAAATAGTACCTATCAGATATCCTGGTGAACTCCATCCCATTAATCCTAAAATCAGAGATATTCCAGAATTAGACGCCGCCATTATTATCGGATTCCAAAAAAGAACACGGTATAACCCTTTTCTATTTACAAATGCATAAAAAAGTTGCTGCTGAATAAAGAAATATGAGTATATCGCTAGCAATATACATGCCCAACTGTAGTTAAAATTCAGTGAAAATAATCGGTATTTCCCTGATATAGCAATCAGTACGATGGTACCTAATATCATGCAAATTATGCTGAAAATACTAACTATTTGGCATAGCATCTTGGCTGTTCTGTCATCCTTTGGGATAAGTATAGCCATCACAAGTCCAAGTCCCACCACGGTGGTGATGATTGCTCCATCTGATACGATTAAGTCATAAGTTCCAATCTCTGCAGGAGAATAAACCCTGATTATAAACAGCAAGAAAAACGTGTTTATACCATAACCAATTATATTTCCTGAAACCAGAGTAACTATATTCTTTGCTATTACCGATTTCTTTATTTGTAAAATATATTTCTTCATATTTGTATTTCGCATGTACTTTCCACAAAATCACTTACTGCCCAAGTGTCTTAAGATCACTGTTTACGGCATTTTTATTTTTGTAAAACAGTGATATAGCAATTAATATCATCATTGGGCCAAGTACTATTGAGTTAAGTAGAAAGGCATCACTTAATCCCAAGAATACGCACAGAGACGCCCCCGTCATTAATGCGAATCCATTGTTTTTCTGTGCAGAATCTAACAGCTTTAAAACTCCTGCCAGTAACACCCCTCCAAGAATATAGCCAATATATCCGAACCTCGCGTGACATTCTGCAAAATATCCAGTATTAGATACTGCTTCTGGCGTACCATAGTATATCCCCGAAATTGCGCGGGTATAATCTAGGTCAACATATCTCGTATTAAAATGAAGGAACCATGTTGGAAATAATCCTCCGAGTCCCATCTTTGGACTTTTGCTGAAGTAATCAAAGTATGCAAATTTATTTTGAGCAGATAATAACATCACTCTTCTCCCAAATAGGGAGAAGATCTCCAGAAAAATATTACTTCCTGGTATATTAACCGATGATAGTACCGCTAACGCCGATACCCCTAGACAAAGGCATGAAATTATTTCAGTGTACGCATCGTCACGTTTCAGCCAGAACGCCACAATCACTACAACAATCGAAATGAACAAATTCGTCTTATGTCCATCATAAAGGTATATAATAAAAATCATCGCAACAAATATTGCTGCTCTTGCATACTTCCTCTCTAGTATGTTTTTTGTTGCAAAAAATGGAATGATCACATTAGTTACCCAAGCCAATACATATCCTGGGTATGTCCCGATACTAAATGAGCCGGCCTCTCTGAGATCATATACTTTATATATATTAAGTGCCGTGAGAGTAGGAAGTCCATTACCTTTCACTATGTATGCAAATATCAAGAAACATGTTATAAGCATAGCAATCTCAATAGCTTTAGAATACTGTGTACTAGGCGTAAGCAGCTTATTTTCTGCCGAAAAGTCTATCTTGTTCACTACAAATATTGTCAGGTAAAAAGAAAAGCATATCCCGTTATAACACAGTGCCTCTTTATTTCCTAAAGCATAAATCGTGGTTATTGGGATAATTTGCATAACATAAACTATGGTTATCAAAAATGTTGATACACTTCTTCGTGTATGGTTGATTGCATTGAAAAGAATTACCAACCAAAGGATTCCATTGATGTATTTAATCAGATTAAAATCCCTTGTATAAACATTTGTCTCCAAGATCGATAGCCAGGAATAATATTTATAATCTAATGAAATCTTTAGAAGAATAATTGAGGCTATTAAAAGCCTCATCTTATTCCTATTCAAAGTTTCCATCGTACTATTTTTGCTCAACATTAACACTTCCTAGAATTCGCTTATCCAATCGATTAAGTTTATTTATTGTGGTTTTTGCATTCATATCTTCGTATTTATCGGATAAAACGAGGATAAACTTCCTAAATTCGTTTATTCTATTTATTGCACTTACATCTCCAACAATGCAGCCTATGTAGTCCGTATTCTGCCCTAGCTTTTCTATTACCTCCTTGAGAGCTGCGGAGTAATCAATATTAGAATCAAGCGTTACAAAGGCAACTCCTTCATTATCAATATCAAGTTGCTTAATATCGGCAACTAGAATATCAACTTCAGCATCATTCCCAATACATCCAAGAACCGGAATCCCGTGCTCCGATTCAATTGTAGCACCAATGTCACATTTCTGCTTTCTCAAATATCTGTAAACCGCAAAAATAATTGCAACGAGTGCACCAAATATGCCACCAACAACTCCCGATTTTATGCTTCGTTTAACATAATTTGTACTTGAAGACGTGTTCTGTGACGGTATTTGTAACGATCTCATAGTCTCGTTCACCTTGTCGCTTTCAAGTTTCAAATTCTCTAGATTAGTACGATACATTTTCTGCTTATTGTACAGAGACTGCTTTGCTGCTTCTCCTGATTTTACAACTGTTATGGAGAAGTCAACGCCTTGCAATCTACCATTCCTCTCAGTTTCAAGAAATCTAACAATGTTGTTTGCTACATCTTTAGCTTTATATCCTTTTACAGTATATACATAGACATTTCCTATAAATGTACCCTCTGATGCAACTTCATTATTCCCGCTCTCATTTGTGGAACCCGTATTAGGAATCTGCACAATATCCCATTTATATCTTTCAAGGGCACTTGTTGATTTCCCAAATAGATTATCGCTGTTAGCAGATAAAAGGACATTCTCCACAGTGTTATAGCGAGCCTTGTCGGTAGCCACAATCTTGATCCTGACACTTTCAGAAGAGAATGCATCTATTTTCATAATAGGATTCTCTCCAATCATGGCAATTAAGGACTTTTTTTCAGCATTAATTATGTTTAAGGTGTCTGTGAGGAGTTTGCTGTCCTTATTATATTCTTTCAGTTCTTTTTCGTAACTCCCTGAATTTGTTGTAGTAGTGGCAGTAGTTGCTTTATGTTGCTCTCGGTAATCTGAATATACTCTAAACCCACCTACAAAAATAGCGGATGCAATTACGATCACTCCGATCATTTTTTTATTCTCTTTAATGATCAATAATAACTCTTTCAACGATATCTTATTATCCATTAAATACCCCGAACACATCTTTCTTCTTCTACAAAATTCTCTCTTAAAACACTAGAATTTTTCTACAATATTGCCGTATTCATCTAATCTGCCAATAGTCCTGGCAGGAACTCCAGCAACTAACGTGTAATCCGGCACATCTTTTGTCACTACAGCACCGGCTGCTACCATAGCACATTTACCTACAGTATGACCGCACACGATTGTGGCATTTGCGCCGATGGATGCTCCTTCTTTGACAAGCGTTTTGCCGTAGTTCTCGGATCCCTTTGGGTAACGCGCTCTTGGAGTTAAGTCGTTTGTAAATACGCACGAAGGGCCACAGAAGACACCATCTTCAAGAGTAACACCCTCATATACAGATACATTGTTCTGAATCTTGACGCGATCACCAATATGTACATTATTTGCAACATTTACATTCTGTCCCAAAGAACAATTCTCTCCGATTTTTGCACCGCTCTGAACATGGCAAAAGTGCCATATTTTAGTGCCTTTGCCTATCTCGACATTATCATCAACATAGCTGCTTTCGTGTACAAAATATTCGCTCATTTTAAGCCTCCTCCATGATTACTTTTACAAGTTTTTCTGCGGCATCTCCCGCGCCATAGTAATTTGCTTTTTCCTTAGAAATAACGGTATTATTAACTTTATCAAGTATATCCGCTTCATCGATATGTGCTAGCGCATTGTGATTACCGTTAAGAGTTTCCACCCACTCGGTCTGTTCACGCAATGTTACGCACGGCGTGTTAAGAATGTACGCCTCTTTCTGAAGGCCGCCGGAATCAGTTACTACCTTAACTGAATTCTTTGTAAAATACAACATCTCAAGATATCCTATTGGTTCTACGCAAATTGTATTTTGCAAATGCTGCTCCTCGTTAATCTGCTCAATCATCTTACACGTCCTGGGATGAGCTGGAAGAATAACAGGAGCATCAAAACTCTCGAAGGCCTTGAGAACCGTCCTAACCTTTTCAACAGAGTCTGTGTTCTCAGCTCTATGAACAGTTGAAAGATACCAACGGTCTACTTTCTCTCTCTTACCAAATATATAATGGAGCTCTTCAAAGTACTGCTCTCTAGCCTTCTTGTCTATTTCTCGTGAGTAATACAGAACCGCATCACACATAACGTCACCGATTCTGTATATACCTTTTGTGATTCCCTCATTGGACAAATTCTCAATAGATGCATCTGTAGAACAAAACAGTAAATTTGAGATGTGGTCAGTCAATATCCTGTTTTGTTCCTCCGGCATAGCCATATTGAAGGATCTAAGGCCGGCCTCTACATGGATTACGGGTATATGTATCTTGGATGCTGCAAGCGCTCCCGCAAGTGTGGAATTCGTATCCCCATATACCATAAGGTAATCCGGGGCTTCCTTAATCAGGATGTCTTCTATTCCAACCAGCATCTCTGCCGTTTGCCTCGCATGCGATCCCGAGCCCACCCCTAAATTGTATTTAGGCTTTGGGATATGCAGTTCTTCAAAGAATAGTTCCGACATATTAGCATCATAATGCTGACCAGTATGAACAATCACTTCGTCGCAGTGTTGTTCCAGCTTGCGCGAAACAGCTGCTGCTTTAATAAATTGTGGTCTTGCTCCAATTACGGTCACTATCTTCATCACATGCACCTCTTTTGCTCAAATGCCTTTTCAAATTCACTTGCAATATTTTCATATGTATACTTACTTAGTACTGCTTCACGTCCGAGCATTCCCATCTTGTTCCGCTCATCTTCACTCATTGCCTGAATCTTTCTGATTGCAGCTTTTATCGCATCATTATCGCACGATTTTGTTATGATCCCGCATCCTGACTCACTCACTGGCGTTGATGGAGTTGTTATCGCCATTACGATTGGCTTTGCAGCCATCATGGAATCGAACATCTTGTTCATACAGATTCCGAATCTGTATAGCGGGGACTCAATTGTGCCTATGAATATCGCATCAAACTTGTCAATTATCGCCGGGATTATTCTCTTTTCTACAGGCGGCAAAAATGCTACGTTGTCTATCGCATTTTTCTTCGCATAACTTATTAGCTCATCCTTAAGCTTGCCCTTACCAACCATTACTAGATGAATATTTTCATCGTTTAGTTGTTTTGTCACATCTAGCAAATTGTGGAGCCCGTATGAAAGCTCGTGGCTTCCAAAATATCCGATAATGAATTTTCCTTCTGCCTTTAGCTTATCAAAAGCTTCTCGGTGCTCGCTCGGAACCTCTCTCGTAGTGTCCCACTCATTTATTACAACACCATTGGGTATATACCTGAAGTGATCAGGCTTCATCCCGTGTTCGGTCATATAATCCTTTGCATGAGGGAGAAGTGATACCACAACGTCTGATTTCTTGTATGCGTGATCCTCTGCAAACTGCATAGCGATTACAAATGGATTCTTTCTGCTCATTCCGCCCGCTTCGTAAAGTGTCAGCGGCCACATATCGTGAACCTCGTGTATGTACTTCGCACCGGCCAGCTTTGCAATTCGGTATGCCGGATACGAATCAAGCGGATAGGTAGATGATGAAATGACTACGTCCGGCTTGTAACGCTCAACTATTTTCTTCTTGTTCGCAGTAAGCGCCCTGCAGAAGTGATACATGCTTAAAGCTCTGGCTATACCGTTGCTATCATACTCGTCAGTCTTAATCCATACATACTTTACACCATCGATTTCTTGCTCTGTAAAGTTCTCACTTATAGCCGGGTTTGTCTTTCTAAGATGAGAAAAACTGCCTGCGATGATAGTCACATTATGTCCTTTTTTTGCCAGTTCTCTGGATATGTAATACGGCCTGAATTCCATTCCCATTTCAGGAGACCCTGCATAGTGATTAATCAGCAGAATGTTCAAGTTATCCTCCAATGTGCTCACGAGCATATGTGAACAAAAGTTTTAATTTTCGATTTTATCTCTACTCACTACTTCAGAACCGCCCCAATCGTTCTGAACATGGTTTTGAGTTCACCCCAAAAGCTGAAGTTTCGGAGAGCGTCAAGATTATACCTCATCTTATCCGGCAAAACCTTCTCTACATATACCTTGTCAGGCTCTTCGGCATTACCGATAAGCTCATTCTCGTCCTTGTACATTATGCTTGCTTCAGAAGTCACGCCAGCAGGCAATAGGAGCGTTGCGAGCATCTCTTCTGAATAACAATTAACATACCTTGGCACTTCTGGTCTTGTTCCTACAAAAGACATATCTCCAGTTATTATATTCAACAGTTGAGGCAGCTCATCTAAACGATACTTTCTAAGCTTATTGCCTATTCTCGTTACTCGGGGATCATTCTCCTTTGTAACCTGAGTTCCCAATTCCTCGGCATTTACTACCATTGTTCTGAATTTGAATATCCTGAACGCACGTCCATACGTTGTAATTCTCACCTGTCTAAAAAAAGCTGGCCCCGGATCATCAAGCTTGATAATGATTATTAAAACCAGAAGTATTGGTGATAAGATAATAGTCATTAGCAGTGAAATGGCAAAATCAAATATTCTTTTCGCTATCAACGAACCCTTCCTGGAATTGAGAATGTCGTAATAAACCTTTACTTCATCACTTTTCATATGTTCTGGCATATCACTCCACTTGCACAAAACCATTTACTTAATAAGTCCTCTCTTCTTAAGGATATCTGCAAAATTTTCAATAACATACGCATTCTGTTCGTCAGTCATTGTCGAGAACACTGGCAATGAAATCAGATTCTCATACTGATGATATGCATTTGGGTAATCCTTAATATCAAAACCTAAATTCTTGTAAGCCGTCATCATGGGTAGCGGTTTATAGTGCACGTTACATGCAATCCCACGCTCGGCCATATCCTGGATAACCGCATTTCTATCTTCTACCGAAGCGCCCGGAATTCTGACAAGATACAGGTGTCCCGTTGACGTCATCTCATCCGTATAATGATGCATAACCTTGAGTCCAAGCTTTTCAAGAGCATTTCTGTAGTTCTCGTTGAGTTCCCTACGCCTCTTGAGCAAGCCATCATATCTGTCTAGCTGGGCAATTCCAATAGCCGCATTGATATTTGTCATATTGCACTTGTATGCAGGATACATTACATCGTACTCCCATGCACCGGCTCTATTCTTAGATAGAGCATCCTTGGATTGTCCATGAAGCGAATACAACTGCAGCTCGTGGTACAGCTCTTCGTTGTTGATGCCCTCTATGCTTCTCCATGTTAGAGCTCCTCCTTCTGCAGTTGTCAGGTTCTTAACTGCATGGAACGAAAACGAGGTAAAATCGGCAATTGCACCAGCCTTAACTCCCTTTTTTACAGAACCGAAAGCATGTGCCCCATCGGAAACTACAGCTACTCTGCCGAGCGCGGCCTGTAGTTTATTAGTAGGCTTAAATAGACTCTTCTTAGACTCTACTATATCAAATAGGCTTTCATAGTCACATACAATTCCGCCTAGGTCGACAGGGATGATAGCCTTTGTATTTTCATTTATCGCCTCGGCAACCTTGTCATAGTCCATCTCGAACTGCTCCGGCGCTGAATCGACAATTACAAGCTCCGCACCCTTGTGTACAACCGGGCTCGCCGAAGCTGTGTATGTATAGGCCGGAACTATAACCTCATCACCCTCTCCTATTCCGAGCAGGTGAAGCGCTGCTTCTAGTGATGCTGTAGCCGATGAAAATGCAACGGCCTTGTCAACTCCGATAAACTCCGCTATTCTGCGCTCAAATTCTTTAACCTCAGGACCAGTTGTAATCCACCCTGACCTGAGTACGTCAACAACCCTGTTTATTTCTAACTCTGAAATATCTGGTGGTGAAAATGGTACCTTCATTTATTCCTCCTACCCACTCTAAGCAACCTCAATATTATACACTCTACTTTTTCGGTGTGTATGTTGGGACTATGTTTTTGATATATCTCTTGATATCATCTGGCTCATTTTCTACGTAATCTTTGAGCTCTTCAAGTCGCTCAATGAAATGCTCCTCATCAATAGCGATTGGGTGACCGATATGAATCATCTTGTTAGCGGTATCCTGCAGTCCCTCTTCATCCATTAGAAGTTCTTCAAATAATTTCTCTCCTGGTCTAAGTCCAACATATTTGATTTCGATATCAATCCCCGGTTTGAGACCGGACAATAGGATTAGGTTCCTTGCCAAATCATCGATTTTAACAGGCTTGCCCATATCTAGTACGAAAATCTCTCCACCATTTGCAAATGCACCTGCCTGCAACACGAGCGAAACAGCTTCAGGAATTGTCATAAAATATCTGATGATATCAGGGTGGGTGACTGTAACGGGCCCTCCCTCTGATATCTGCTGCTTGAACAGCGGTATAACACTTCCATGGCTTCCAAGCACGTTACCAAATCTAACTGCAACAAAATCAGTATCCGACATCTTGTTATAAGTCTGAACTATCATTTCGCACAGGCGTTTGGAAGCTCCCATAATATTTGTAGGATTCACGGCCTTATCTGTAGAAATAAGCACAAACTTATTAACCTTCCATTTATCACTTGCAAGCACCATCTTCCATGTTCCTAGAACATTGTTCTTAATTGCTTCATTTGGACTATCTTCCATAAGTGGAACGTGTTTATGTGCCGCTGCATGATAGACAATATCCGGTCGATACATCGCAAAAATATTATCAATTCGCTTTGTATTTCTCACAGACGCAATAAGCACAACAAGGTTGAGCTCAGGGAAATCCCTCTTAAGCTCGTTTTGCACTCCATATGTCGTGTTCTCATAAATATCAACCATGATCAATTGCTTTGGGTTATGGCTGGCTATTTGTCTACAAAGTTCACTACCAATGGAACCTCCAGCGCCAGTGACCATTATAACTTTATCGGACACGTATTCCATAATTCCATCGATATCTACTTCAATTGGATCTCTACCCAACAAATCATTAACATCTACATGCTTAAGCTGTGATACGCTAACATCGCCACGAATAATCTGATAAATTCCTGGAACTATCATCATCTCGCAACCGGTCTGCTTACAAATGTCCAGTATTCTTTTCTTTTCTTCACCTGAAACCGAAGGCATAGCAATCAAAATCTGATTGATTGAATATCTCTCTGCTAATGCCTCAATATCATTTGTAGTACCAGCTATGCGAACACCGTACATTCTCTTTCCAGTCTTTGATTCGTCGTCATCTACAAGACAAATTATCTTCTTCTTGAGACTTGGATTTGCTTTGATTTCCTTAATTAGCCCAGCACCTGCAGCCCCTGCACCAACAATCATAGCCCGCTTGGCCTGCCCAGAACTGTTCCCTATACCTTTAAGCTCTCTGGCAGCCCTCGCAACAAACCTTATAAAAAAAGTTGTTGCAAATAAAAATCCACCGGAAAGCAAATAGAAGCTTCTCGGCATACCGTAGTTGTCGTGTTCAAGAAAAGCGAATATAAAGGTGACCATAAGAGTGTAAAGTATAGTCGCTACAAGTACATTTAGCATGTCCCTGATACCCACATAAGACCATAGACTGGAATACATATGACACCCTGCAAATATAACAATTGCCAAAGCCATTACTACGAGCTGATGTCCCTTGAACATCTGCCAATAGGTCCCCATCGGTTCACTTGTAGAAAAATCAAATCTTATAAACAGTGCTAGAAAAGACGAGGTCTCGATTGCCGCTAAGTCGCACACAATAAGTAAACATGTCTTTATAAGGGATGCTTTATCAAAATTTAATTTGCTTCTATTAATCATATTCATGCCTGCTTTCTTGAAAGTCATCATGCATATATTCTTCGTAGAGCGCATACCACGCTGAATTATCATATAATTATACTCGTAAAATCCACGATAGTCAAAGAAACGGCATGATACAATCTATAAGCACTAGCTAAAACAGCATCTTCTCTAAACTAGAAAAGGTGCTGTTTTATATGACTGTATATCGCAAATCTCATCTAAAATACAGTCGTGCGGTATTAACACTGCACAGGATGTGGTTAACCGCTCAATATGTACTATGTAGAAATATTTACTTGAGGAAAATCATCAATACAATCTGTACGACAATTAAAACAAGCGCAATTGGAATTTGCTGCTTTATTACGCCCCACTTATCTTTCATCTCAAGCATAGCAACCGGTACGATATTGAAGTTTGCCGCCATTGGAGTGCATAGTGTTCCGCAATATCCGCAGGTCAGCCCCAGCATGCCTATAACTACCGGATTTGCTCCATACTGCAACACGAAAGGGGCTCCAATTCCCACTGTTATAACCGTGATTGCTGCAAATCCATTTCCCATAATCATAGTAAAAATCATCATTGCAAGAGCATACACTATAATTCCAACTGTCATATTTCCGGCAGGAATTACATTTCCGACAAGCTTCGCAATAACCTGCCCTACTCCGGCGGCTGTAAATATTGCCCCCAAGCTTGCAAGAAGCATAGGTAGCATACTCAACGGTCCTACCATTGATAGCATCCTGGCGCTATCATCGAGGAACACTTTTGGAGTATTAGACTTTGAATTAAATGCTATCAATAAGATAACTGCTACAAATACGCCTACGCCACATCCAACTAGAGCGCCCAACTTTGTAAACACTGCGAATACAAGTGCGAAGAAGCCAATTGAAAACGCCGGAACAAAAACTTTCATTCCTATTGCGGCAAAATTCTGCCTTGTCTCCTCTTCTGACGGTCCCTTATCCGAGCCCGGTTTTACACGCTTTACAATTGCAGGTATAGCCATCGCAATTATAAGTGCTCCGGTGAATTTAGGCGGAATCCACCTGCCAAGAGCCAGAACAACACCCAAAATCCCCCAGAATACTGCTGTTCCAATAGGTGCTGCATTGTTTTTGTCTTTAAAGTTTTTAACGGAAGTATAAAGGCACAAAAGACCAATTATTATGTAAATAACTTCTAGAATCTTTTCTGCAGGTGTCACTGTCTGTGATGTGAAGAACGACATACTTACACCTCCTTATCATTTCCATAATATTTTTTATATAGCTTCTTCTCGTGATATATGTAATATATCGCTCCAACAACAACTGCAATTATGCCGACTGGAATTTCTACAATCGCTAGGTCGAGTAGTTCAACCTTATATCCGAGTTGCTTTAACGTAGATTGAACAAGTAAGCCTCCAGCGCCGCCTACAAAGAGCACCTGACAGAAGAACCAAGAGATGTTTTCCATACCTGAAGCCATACCCTTAACCTTGTCCATATACTCTTCGTTTGGTTCCTTACCTTTTGCTTCAATAGCTCCGTAGCACATTGGCATGATAATAGGTCTCACAAACCCGGCAACTCCACCGAGACTTACATTAAATACTGCTAGTATTCCTCTTAACACTCCATATACGGCAATAACCTTTCCCGATGTACTGTTCCGCGTTTTCTGAATCAGTTTTGTCGCAGCCTCCTTTAAACCACTTCTTTCCAGCGTACCAACAGCTAGATAAATCAAAATAAAGATTGCCATAGCTCGATTAGACACAAAGGATGTTCCTAGGGTTTCTAGAAGCCCTCCTATACCCAATCCTCCAATCAGGGCGGTTACTACAGAAGCGAGGACTACAATTAATATGGAGTCCAGCTTCATAGCAAATCCTACGATTACAATGAGTACGCCGATTAATACTAAATAGTTCATAAACCCCTCCATTTCTGATTGTTCTCTAAAATATCAATCTTTTTTTACACTTCCTGCATTATAAATAACAGGTCTCAGCCGTTTCATCGATAAGACAACTTGTCCGTTTTGCACCTCCAATCTTTTATCAAAAATTGCCTTACTCTTATTTAGAAGATCTATGATACCCAAATCCTGCAATAAATGAGTGCTTGCGCAGAACTCAAGCATATCACCATGAACCGTCTCATCCGTTACCTCGGAAACATAGGCAGCAGCAGTAATCCACGGAACTTTAATTGATAAATAGTTTGAAGTCCCATTTAACGATGTCGGATTCCAGGCATTAATCATGTTACCTTCCAACTTTGTCTGGAACATTTTAGGCATCCATGCTGCTGCATATTTTTGGAATCTATCAATTCGTTCAATGTTTCCTTCCCTTATACGAGGTTCCTTCCCCACCCATTCGGACACAGCATCCGCAATATGATGATTCAATTCAATATTCCATTCAAACCTTGAATCATCCGGGATTACAAAATAGCTGTATAGCAGTGCCCTGGGCAACCAAAATCCTTTAAAGCTTGGTGAAGCATATCCCGAATATTGTTGATCCCATTCATGTGTAGGAACTCCATGGTTATCAACTACAACATCCGGCAATGATTTCCACCAGGCATTGGTGAAAGCATTCGCTTCAGTATGTATGGTCTCATAATTGAAGTATTCGTAATAGAACTCCTTGCCGATTGAACTAAATCTTGCCGTATGGAGCTTCCAGAGAGGATTAACCTTCTGCAGCTCATAGTGTATCTGAGCTCCATCAACATTTTCTAGAGGAATAAATATCAGATTTAAATTCTTCCTATATTCCTCATACTCAGGATTGCTTAATAACTCCTTAATAAGCATTAAAGTGCTATTTGTACTCGACACTTCATTGGCATGATGCCTAGCATTTATCATTTCAGAAGGTTGCTTGGATATCAGCTTAACCCTTGATATATATCCATCACGCTGTGGGGTAATCTGTATACCATAAATCCTTCTTCCTTGATAACTCCTTGACAGGGGGATAACTTTCAGCCCGCGAACACGCTTTAGCGATTGTATTATTTCTTCGAACATTGCCGGGCTTATAACCTCATCAACATGGAGATTTACATCGCAAATTGATATGTCCTTTGTTTTCTGAACCCTGTTACCAACGTCCGCCGTCGCAATTAGCTGATTTTCGCAGTAAAAATCTATACTCGCGTCATCCTCAAAGATCTCACTTGTCTCAAGTACACCCGCTGATAGCAGCTCTGCATATGAGTTGATAAATTTATCAACCATATCAAACGACACATAACCGGATTTTCGTATTACTTCCACTGCAACATTAAACCTACCCGCATCTGAATATGATAACGATTTGATAAATATTTCAATATCTCCATTTTTAAACTGCGGTATTATGTTCAAATCCTCACCCATGATTGATGGTAAATCAGACACTTGATCGTATAATGCGTATGAAAATTCCGGCTTTCCCTCTTTTTTCTCGATCTCCGGCAATATGAGCCCAGGTGCATCCAGTGGCTTCACACCGACCGAAATGCCCAACATCTTGAAATAATCAGCTCCAACAAAATAAATATCTTCATGCATTGCATCTATAGATGTAATCATGTCATCTCTATATGGAAGCTCGTAATCAGGCTCACTTACTTTTATTTTTAGATTCAAACATCCAAAATAAGGTTGCTGTTCCGGATTCGGATGCCCGCCGCTTCTCTCCATGACAACTCTACCTACCTCCGGTAGTATGTCACGCTGATATATGTTCCAAATCTTGGTCAGATCCGTTTCAAAAGTTTCGTTCAAAACGGCCTTGTCATTGACCGTAGCATATACATAGGCCGATGCCGGATGCACCTTTCCCATGTCAGGAAACTCTTCAATATATGGCCGCTCATAATATCTGGCCAGGTAAGAATTCTGATATATTTCCTCTCCATTTTCATTCAGCGCAGTTACCTCATATGTTATATTCTCATCACCCTTATAGATTTCAAATTTAACGCACTCTCTATGAATATTAAGCGCATCAGATATTACATCATCAATTGGATACAGTTCCTGCAAATTTCTAATCGGAATATCCCGCCACTTTTCCGGATCGTTGTCATATATGTTCCCATAGTTAGGAGCAATTCCCGATTCATCATTCCATTCGTCAGAGTCGCTTGCAAGCATCGGTTTGAAATATATCGTTATCTCTTGCAGCTTCTTTAATTTTCTCAAGTCGGGAATAACGAAATCATTAATCCAACTGAAGCCTTGCTTATACGAGCATATAATTTGGCATTTGTCTACGCTGACTCCGTGATTTTTAAGCTCTGCGCATATTTTATCGTTGAGCTTATCTCGTGCTTTCTTATCCTCACTAACTGCACATTGTAAACTTACGGAATCCCCTAAATGAACAATTGGCAAGAGTTTTTCTCTGATAATAGCTTTTAAATCTTCAACCTCCCATGTGATGTCGTACGTTTTCTCTCTTTTGATTGTTCTTCTCTTATAGTTATCAAACTTCGCATTCGGGAAAATCTTTTCAATAAGGTCCCTTTTCTCTTCATATTCCGGTGAAAAAACGCATGTTACATTATCATTCTTTGCAAAAGCATTTAAATACGCAAGTTGTCCATCTACATCATTCATTGTGAACGAGTTAATTATGCGTAAAATAAAGCTCTGCCAATCCGCTCCTTCCCCCAGATTTGGATATTTATTGCAAAGCCTTGAGATTCTATCGACCAGCAAATTCCCGTCTCCACAGATTTCTAAGATATTGCTTGCAGATTGAAATTCGCAATTGTTTTTCCTTTTGAGATAGACTCCAAATCCAGCCCCTGTGACAAACCTGATTAACGTATATTCTCGATGGGTGTCATCATCTGGGCAGGTTGTGAACGGCAGCACGGCTTGTGTCATTTCCATCCCGAATCTATACGCAAGGTTAATAGCAGCCTCGAGCATTTTACTTGTCATTGAAGCATTAATCAAAATCTTGGCAGTAATCGAGTCAGGCAATAAATCATTATCCATATCATTAAGAAATAACCCTGCATCGAAAAGTGCTTCAAGCCCTTGCACTTGTCTAAAGTCTCTATCCTTCCACTCCTTTGCGTATTGGCTTGCAGATTCATATCCTCGAGGAGTAACAACCTCTCTTTCTGTAATTTCCGTCTCAGCCTGAAATATTTCAGCAACCTCTTTTAGAGTATCATTGTATTTATCGGGTTCAGGAACTGCAACTTCAATAATTGAACCATGGACAGCAACCTCTTGGCCTATATTTTTGACAATCTTTATGGTATTTTTGCCGCTATTTACAGTTGTGACAGGGAAGGTACTTGAAATTGTATAAAATCCCAAAATAAATCCAATATCAACTAAAATCCTTTGCTCAATTACGGTTAAATCCGAATTCACATAAATCTTATAATTATCCAGCTCCATCAAATTCACCTTCTTTGTATGCCTACATGGATTCAACTGTCGTTTTTATTGCCACTTTGAGGACATCAGCAATGTCCTGAACTTTCATATACGGTATTTGCTTTTTAGTTACAGCCTGTTCAGCCGCATAAGGTACGTGAATAAATCCGGCTTTTATCTTTAAGCCCTTTGTTGCTACGTAATGCAACACGTTGTACATTACGGAGTTGCATACGTATGTTCCCGCTGTATAAGACATCTCACATGGTATAGATAGGGCATTCGTTTCTTTTACGATTTCGACAACCGGAAGTGTTGCAAAGTACGCATCAGGGCCGTCATCCTTAACCTTTACATCATGTGGTGAATACTCTGCATTGTCCGGAACCCTTGCATCTTCACAGTTTATTGCTACCTTTTCCACAGTAACACATGACCTTCCTCCGGCTTGCCCGACATTAATCACAACATCAGGACTGAAGTTATCTATTGCGCGGCAAACCATATCTCTGCTGCGAACAAACTCAGTTGGAATTTCAAGTTTTACAATCTCGGCACCGCTTATTTCATCCGGTAGCATTTTTACAGCCTCATATGCAGGATTAACACTTTCTCCACCGAATGGATCAAACCCGGTAATTAAAACTTTCATTTCTACCTCCCATTGCAAAAGTAAATCTAATGATAGCTTCTAATATAGTGGAAATTCCGGTAATGTGATTTCTCCCCTTTTCATTACCAATCGATTGTCAAAATATATATCCGGTTTCCATGAGACAAGGTCAAAGTGCCCACTTGCCCTTTGCTTGCCTCCAAGAGCTATATTCCTTCCAAGGCCAATATGAAAAGTCCCATATGTAGATTCATCTTCTATGTAACATCTACCACTACATTTAGAAAATGTATTCAGTCCTATGCCAAGTTCTCCAGCTACATAGATACGCGGCTCCTCATAGCCTCGCATGTACTTAGCAAGTTTGACTCCGGTTGAGGTATTCTCAATTGAGACAACCCTTCCTCTTGAAAAAGTCACTTTTGTCGGTACTTCTGCTCTACCGATATACCCAAGAGATCCATCAACTATCATTATCCCTTCAGTCTTGTTTTCTATGACAGGTATGTATACCTCTATGCTAGCTGATGAAAAGCCTCTCCCATCTCTAACATCACCATTGAAAAACCCTGGGCTTCTTCCGGACATATCAAATCTAAGATCTGTGCCTGCAGCTGTTGTTACATTCACTAATGACGAATGCTTGATGTAATCCATAATCACACTTGCCATTAGCCTGCTTTTGTTCGTATCCATTTGTAGAAAATCATACGTGAGCATTGATTTTCCATCATTTGTTGAAAGCGGAAGCGACAGAAATCGCTTTTTGCACTTCATTGCTCTTTGTGCCGCGCGAGTAGTTACAAGAGAATAATCAGTTGCAGCTATAATCGCAGTGTAATTATCAAAAATCTGTTCATTCTTATCGAATAAAATACCTACATGCATATCCTCAACATCAACCGAAAGCATATCTACACTTGGGCATAAAAGCGAGCATTGTTCACGAATCACTTCTGCATCATCCTTGTGCTTCCTACCCGTTATAATAACCACTCGATCATCATTCTGAATTTTCATCCATTCTTGTGCGATTATTCTTGCACCTTCATGCGTGCTTTGCATCTTCTCACCTCAATATGCACTTACTAAAGCATTGATATTTAAACGCTTTCCGTTACAGAATATGAGTATGTTCCGTACTTTGGTCTGTTTTCAAAATTCTACAACGCGTCACCCTGCTTTGTCAATTATGCTAACAACTATTAAATTTATTTATATGTCTTAACAATGCATTTGTTAGAGTATAGAATAATGTTTGGACGAATTTACGCTAGCTGAATGTGTGCAAGAGGAGAGGATTTATTATGCCTAAAAAAAGCAACAAGACAAAGGAACGTATAATACATTCATCTTGGGAATTGTTCCAAAAGTATGGATATGATAATACAACTTTAAACGATATACTTGAGGCCTCTAAAACATCACGAGGCGGATTTTACCATCACTTTAAAGGAAAAGAAGATTTGCTGTTCTCTTTGGCGTATTACTTTGACAATGATTATTCAGATTGGCTTGAAAAAATCGACCCCGGGATGAACAGTGTTGATAAACTATGCGAATTTGACATTTTTGTCTATAAAAATCTCGAAGAATCAAAATTCCGACCATTCCTTCAGCAACTATATGGTTACGAGGTAATGACAGACGGCACAAGATATATATTAGCTGAAAATCGTCCCTATTTTCAGCTAATACTTTCGTTAATAAAAGAAGGTAGAAAGCGCGGGCAAATTATCGAAAAATCATCCGCATTATCTCTCGCTCGTCGTTTTGCGGCAATTCAGAGAGGGATGACTTATAACTGGTTGCTGGAAGATTGTAGATATTCGCTCACAGACGAAGCACACGGAATATCAACGATTTATCTCGATTCATTGAGAAAATAATGTTATCCTGGCTCCTGTTTCCGAATCACTCACACTGCCGTCTCTTGCCTTCTTCATCAAAATTCAGCTTCAGTGCATGCTCTGTTATAAACGTCGACAACACCATCACTGCTATCTGTGCACCAACCATGATGACACACGTCGTTGCGACATTATCATCGCTGTAGCCGCGTACGCAGAAACAGACTGCCAAAGTCAATGCTAAAAGCCCACAGCCAAGCTTGGCCCACAGTCTTACGGTATACTCCTGTGCGAACATTCACGTATCCATATTCTTCATTGATCGCTTGGTTCTGTAACCGTAAGCGACATTAATATTCTTGGCCGGGAACTTCCATACCAGCAATCCTGATAAAGCCATCAGCACCGGCACAACTAGAGCTCCAGCTATAGCAGTTATCTGTAATATCATAGTTCATGTCTCCAACCCCAAATACCTAAACACCTGTGCATTGAGTATTCCCGTTCGTTGTTTAGTGTACACACAACAATCTGTTGTTAGGTTGTTAGAAAGTTAGATCTAAACTGAGTCTAACGTATGTACCTTGAAACATTGATAGCAAAACTCGCACAAAGGAAAGTCCGGTGAGGCGATCCACATTCATAGCGATAATAGACAGTATGGCGCCAATGATGAGTGTGCCAGAATTACGCTCTGATGAATTCTCTTCAGTATCTCCCTCTGAAGATGATCCATTTGGATCATTGTCATCATCCGTAATATTGTACTCAAGGATCATGTCATTGATGACTCCGGTTTAATCAGGTTCACGGTTTTGAGCCGTTTTTACAACATTTCCTTGCACCTGCATTATACTACAGATGAGCAAACTGCAGTACTTTCAATGAGCTAAGCTGCATTTAACAATGCTTCGGCATGCGTGAACACTCACTATTTAACAGTTTCTTAATCACTATAATTCCTCTCTACAATATTAATATTTTGTTACAACTATTTTTCATTACCTACAAACTCAAAGTACCCATCCTTCCAACAAACATAATTATTGTACGATTTACTACCATAATATTTAACGCCTTCAACCCCAACTACCTGGCAACAATCAGAAACGAAGCATGGAATTAAATACTCTCTTGGCATTTTATCGGTAATTGAATCAATTGGATACCTTAAATACTTTAAAAAATGCTTCCTTTCCTCATCGTATTGATAGATCCAGTATAACAATAGGGTTAACCGGCTTAATTTTAATTGTTTGAATTTCCTGTTCATTTTTAAGATGTTTTCTTACTTCTTCAATAGCTCCATGCTGTGTATTTGCAAAATAATAATGGGATCTTCCAGGATGATTGTACCTTCCAGGTCCAGTTACACCTACCGGAGCCTTTAACATCTGAGCACTGACATATGGAGCCACGCCGCTATATCGGGCTCTTGAATGGTAATAAAAATCTTCATCAAACCCAATTTTATTGGGCGATGATGAAGATTTACATATATTTCTTATCACTTCCATTATTTTTTTGCCAGCAGAATGAGTACTCCCCAGAGTAGGAGTTCTAAATAAATGATCCATAAAATCCATTAATTCTATTTCTTCTACAAATTCATCCTCCTCATTTCCATTATATTCAGCATTCTCATTTGATATTTTTTTCATGCTATCAAAGGTCTCCGTTTAGGATTATTTAATCTCACATTCTTTCAATATTTTATCTACAATTTCCCAAACTGAAAGCGACGGATTTTCCTTATAGAAACTGTACTCTTTATACTGCTGAAGCCTATATCCGCTTTTTTCATTTCTCTTCATAATGGCTTCAGCCCTTTTCACCGCAGAAATCACATCCTCAATGGTAAGTTTTTTCAGGATTCTCTTAAAGTCATTCTCTCGCTTATATTCCTGTAAATCTTCAAACTTCTCATCATAGGCTTTGTTTAACTCTGGAAGATACTGCTTGCGATGAGTTTTAGCTCCGTTACAATCCGTTTTATGCAAAATTATCCATAACTCAAAAGTAAAATTACTATAGCCCAACTTGTACTTAATATCTTTGCCAAGCTGCTCTGCATCGCTCATACGATCTAAAGTTTCTTGAAATTGCTTTACATGAACATCATCCTCACTCTCTCTGTCAAAGACATGGGTTATCTCTGTCGATTCTAAAAGAGTCATACCTTTTACCCGTGTAAGAGGATTTTTTTGGATTTTAGAGTCAAGTTTTACATTGTATTTTGACTCCGTAATAGAATTTATCGTCTTCTGTAGCCAATCCAAATACCACTTTTCAGTTTCACCTTCTACCGAAAAATAATATTTTTTCGTCTCTTTTCTCATCATTACACCCCTTTTCTATCCTTCAAAAGGCTCTCAAAAATCGGTGTAAAATCAATATCCTTGATTGCACCATAACGATCTACAAAGTAGTTTTTCATATAATCTTCGTTTTTACGCACACCACTTTTCCCTGATGTTCCAAAGTCAGATAGAGAGTAGTGTATACTACAGTGAGTATCATCATCTCTTTCAACAAACTTTATTTCATCACGCCTAAACAGATTTGCATTCAGAAAAATAGGATTGTGTGTGTTGAACACCAATTGTGCATGTTTTTTATTTATCTCATCATTATGAAAAATATTTATTATGTTCATCAGTGCCATTGGATGTATAGAAGCATCAAACTCGTCCACCATCAATGTTCCACCGTTTAGCAATGCATTTACAACAAGAGGAAACATATTAACAAAGCGAATTGTTCCGTAAGATTCAAATAACTCTGCCGGTATTGCTGTATTCTTTTCTGTTGTTTCAAATATAGAAGCAAGCCTTGCTTTTTCACTTTCATCATCTATCACATATCCAAGTGCATTAGAATTGATACCAAATAGCTCTGCAGCTTCATTTATAGTTTTCTCTATATACACTGATTTCTTTTTAGGATCAGCAAACTTACGAATAAGTTGCATGGAATCAGCACGATAAATCACCATGAATTTATTATTTAGCCAATCCGATACGATATTTGCAATTTTTGAGCTAAACATATTTCTAAAGCCATTCATCAAGAACAGCTCTTCATTATTTAGATTATTTTTTGCGATTGCAATAACGCCTTCTGCATATTCTTCAAATTCATTTACAAGATAATCTCCAATTAAATCAAGTGAGCAAATTTCCAGTTCTTCTTCTCTGTTAAACAAAAGTTTCTCGTTGATTTTCAATGATTCTTTTACAACTTTTCTGTTATATTCCAACTCTAAAAATTTTCCAATGTCCATGGAAAAAGCATACTCAACAAGCATATCTTGTTCTATAAACTTTATTGAAAAAGACACAGGTTCAGGCTCTATACATGTATTATTCGGAATTAACTCAAGTGCAACAGATGCTGCATTGGGAGAATCTTTTTCATCATTACGAATATTGCCTCTGAGCACGATGTTTTTAAAGGCATCCATCGCACCAATAATATTAGTTTTCCCGGATGCATTTGCTCCATAGATAATTGCCGAACTTAATCCCTTGTATGTTCGATTACCTATTTTTTCATGTAAGATACTATAATCAAGTCCTTTTTGTTTAGGTGCCGGTATCATTGAGAATATTAATTCATCCTTAAAAGATTTATAATTAGTTGCTTTAAATTCTAACAGCATATCCTTTCCTCCATTCTGCAAGATTTATGCAAAATCTTATTTATAGTGTACCCATGTTTTAAAAAATAATCAATATGTTATTTTGTTTTGCATAATATTTGCAAAATCATTGTTACACATTCTTCCATAGTTTTGATATTTTAGTGATTTGCGATTATATTTGCAACCAACCTTCTACTCAACATTTAACACGAAGCTCATAAATTGCGTTTTACCATTTGCACAGAACAATGCTTTTCCCAATCGTTTTGTGCATTTTTCAATATAGATAATGTTTTATAAGGGTTAGTCACTCAATCAAAGCATGAATTTTTTCTACTTTTCTCGACCGAATAATTGTATCTTGCAGCATTTATTAGGTCGAAGGCTCTTTCGATCGTGTGATCGAAAGCTTGAGGAAGCATGTATCACAATATTTGTAGATCAATTGATACGCAGATGTTTTGAGCTTTCCGTTAGCACCAGACTAATCGATTTTCTTCAAAAGATACTCATAGCCATCTCTGTGGACATCAATATTATCTCGTTCCGCAAAAAGCCGCACACGAGCATTCCTATCTGTTATTTACGAACTCCCCTGCCTGATAGCTTACCAAGATCTGCAATTACCACGCTTAATCAGTTTAAATATTCTAAATATAACGGATAACCCCCGCATCTACCTGTACTTCTTACCCTCCTCAGTCAGTACATATCTCCTGGCTCTGCCCGATCCTTCCGGCTCCAAATATCCGCCACCCACGATCCTCGCGAGCAGCTTGCCAGACTGTGAAGGTGTCAGCTTGCACAACTCCGCCACGTCCTTGCGCGCAATTCCTCCAAATGCCCTCGCATACTGAAGTATCAGCTGCATGCTACGGGTATAATTCTTGCCCCGTGCCTTTGCCGGCCTGAGCCCATCTATCTCGAAGCTGCTGAGCCACGGCTTCTCCTCGTAGCGAATGACGATCTTGCCCGTCTTTACCGCACCACGCTTCGGATAGTATACGTTTCCAAGCACGCTTCGATCCACTTTGTATCCTCGACTGAGGTAATATTCAGCATCTCTGTCCTTGTCAGTAAAACCTACTGACATCTCCAACTTGGGAGGCGCACATCAGCTTGTAAATCTTATTACATCGATGACAATGTCCGAGAAACCCCTGTTCTCTATATATTCGATGGCGTTGTCGTTGAGTTCTATCATCTTGTCCTCTCTATAAAAATTCTTCCTTTTCAGAATGATCAAGCTGTGGTCTGCTGTCCTCTTACGTTATGTAACCTTTTGACTGGTCTATGCATTATATCCGGCTGCCTCACGGATTGCTTGAGACCAGCTTCGCTTGGATTGGATTGATTGGATTGGAGAAAGCTCCTGCACCTGCATTATACCGTAAAGGAGTCTCCGCTTCAGCGTCTTTCTATCAGCTGCACAACCGTGAAGCCTTATCCGAAGAAACGCTTGATCTCGATTTCGGCGTTCTCGACAGAATCGGAACCGTGAATCAGGTTCTCTCTTGTGCTGTGAGCGTAGTCGCCGCGGATTGTACCGGCAGCAGCTTCTTCAAACTTAGTAGCTCCCATGATGATTCGCATGCCCTGTACAGCATTCTCTCCCTCAACGATCATACCGAGAACCGGGCCCGATGTCATGAACTCTACAATCTCCGGGAAGAAAGGCTTGTCAGCCATATGTGAATAGTGTTCCTTGAGGATAGCTTCGTCGAGGTTCATCATCTTGGCATCTACAATCTTGTAGCCCTTTCTCTCGATTCTGGAGATAACCTCTCCCATGAGGCCTCTCTTCACGCAGTCCGGCTTGAGCATAACATATGTCTTTTCAATACCCATTTCTAATCTCCTCCTCATATAATCAAGTGTCAATTGTTGAAAATTCAGGTTTGTAAGTCTGCCTATCGCCTAAATATAATATATAAAGTGTAGTGGTCAGCACCAGTACTGATTGTGCAAAATTCTTATTTTGTTTGATGAAACAAAAAGGGCAGATTCTCAACGAGCAATGTACTGATTGTACAAAAATCTTATTTTATTATTTCAATGTACTTTTGACGGGGAGCAGTTCACGACATTAGGTTCGAAACTGCTTCTCTCATTGCTAAAGCTTTTGTAATTCAATACTTACCTATAACTTATACCATATTTCTTAAAGACTTTGTACTTTTTGATATATACGATACACGGTCACTCTAACAAATCATAACAGAATCGTCATAATCGAATGGTACTATAATGGTGCAAAAGAAATTAGTGCATAAAACATTTTCTTTTGATTGTTCTTTCTTAATTAAATAATTTCGTAGTAGAAGTGAACCGCTGTCGCCAAGCAGCGGTTCACTTTCGTTTTTGACATTTGTCCTATGACCCTATGGCTCAGATTGGACTATCAACAGGTTTGTCCTATGACGACCGTGCGCCGTGAAATATGGCGCAGCGGCGCAATTGACGACCAACACGTTTGTCCTCCTATAGCCCGTTATATCGGTATTGATGCCGATGCAACAGCTCTCTTTGTCCTATAACCCTCTTTCTCTTTAATCGTATCTGTCGATGCTGTCGCCGCTTTATCGCTTCTTATACCGGTATTGCCTCTACCCTACCTAACGAACACCATTATTCGTAACCCTAAATAGGATGGGGTAGCGAAAGCACTGAAGGAACTCCCTACCGGTCAATATTATTCGTAACAAGATCCGGAAATGATAATAGCAATACCCGGCAAAGAAAAACCTATCTACCGTCCGCCATTATTCGTAACCCCGCCGGCTATTGACAGCCATGTTCAAACAATGTAAAGTTCAGTTGGTTACACAAGGAGGCCTGACATGAACGATAACAACACCAGCATTTCCGGCTACATACTGAGCCCTCATTTCCTGCGTAGTGCTCTGACGGTTGTCATCGGCAACCTGATCTACGCCATCGGAGTCGCGCTCTTCATCCTTCCGTCCGGCCTGATCACCGGCGGAACGACGGGTATTGCGATTATAACGAACCATAATTTTGGCATATCCATCTCCATCTTTGTGGCAATTTTCAATGCCGTGATGTTCGTAGCGGGATTTGCACTGCTCGGCAAAGAGTTCGCGCTCACCACGCTCATCAGCACCTTTGCTTACCCGGCGTTGCTCGGCTTCCTGCAGAAGCTCATCGGCCCCTTCAAGCTCACCGACGACTTGTTCCTGTCGGCATTGTTCGGAGGCCTGTGCATCGGATTGTCGCTGGCTATGATTATCAGAATCGGCGCCAGCACGGGTGGTATGGATATCCCGCCGCTCGTATTAAATAAATATTTCAGAGTGCCGGTTTCCGTCAGCCTGTACGTGTTCGACTTCATCATACTTATAGGACAGATGATGTTCTCACCTACACGCACCAGTCTGTACGGAATCGTGCTCGTGCTCGTCTACACGATAACTCTTGATAGGCTGCTGGCGATAGGAGCTTCCAAAACCAAGCTCGAAATCGTCACCAAATCATCAGAGGAGATCAAGAAAGCCATACTGCAGGATATCGACCGCAGTGTCACCCTGCTGCATGGACAGACCGGTTATCTCGGCAGAGAGACAGATATAGTGCTGACTATCATATCTTCGAGGGAGCTGTACAAGGTTGAAAGGCTCGTGCATAAGCTTGACCCCGATGCTTTTATAATACTTAGCAAGGTTGGAAGCGTAAGCGGCAGAGGTTTCAGCAGAGAGAAGCGGTATATTGACAAAAAATAACGAAAACAGCCAAGGCTCACACTTCGGCTGTTTTACGTATTACATACAATATCCTTATTTACCTTTTACTGCCGACGAAAGAAGTGCCAACAGCGGAAGGCTTATTTAGACGCCTTAATCTCTCCGCTCTTGAAGATCAGTCTGCTCTCACCTGACATGCTGCTGTCCTTACCGCCGACAAACACCTCATGCTTGGAAGCTTCGACTGTTGCTTCCAGTCTGCCTGCAATCTTGTTAAGCTCCGCCTTCTTGAGCGTTCCGATGAATTTCCGTATGCCCTGTTGGTTGAATTTTGTCATACCGGCTGCTAACTGAGTAGCTCCGGCGTCCAGCTTGTTGGAGCCCTGATCCATCTGTGCGATTCCGTTGTTGAGCTGATCCAGACCTGACAGAAGCTTGCTGCTGCCTGCTGCCGCCGCATCTACACCGGCAGTGTACTGCTTAACACCGGCGATGAACATCTCCAGCGAATCCAACTGCTCCTTGAGTGCCTTGAGCTTGGCCGGTGCATCCTTGCCAACTGCTATTGCAGACAGCTTCTTGACATTGTCGCTTGCTCCCTGACCTGCAATCTGGTATTCCTTGGCTGCAGTAAGCAGATTAGTTGCATTAGCCTGCTGAGCCTGCAGTGTAGCCATGTTGGTGCTGCCACCGGTGAGTCCCATCTCGACGGCAGTAAGCATTACAGCCTGCTGTCCATCAGGATTTCCCAGCTGGGCGTCTGTATATCCGGCTGCCTTGAGAGCTGTAATTGCCGCGCTCCTATAATGGTTGATATATTCGGCTGCTGTCTTAGCCTGTTCTGCTGTTGCTGCCGCCTGCCGGATGTACTGTGTGATTTCTGCCTGAGTTGCCTCCGACTTGCCGTCTGCCATCATCTTATTGTAGGCAAGTGACAGGATGTTGTTCTGTGTTGCTGCATCAGATACTCCGGCAGAAGCCAGCGCACCTCTCAGCGTGTTCTCTGCTTTAGCCAGCGCTCCGTCTGAGATCCCTGCAATTACCTGCGCATATGTAGATGGCGAGAGCACTATAGTGTTATCACCCAGCTGATCCTGTATCTCTGTAGTGGCTGTTGCAAATATCTGTGTTTCAACCTGCTTAGCTCCGCTTCTGAGCGACTCGCTGTTAGCCGTGAGCTGCTGCAATCCGTTGTTGAGTGCCCTTGCTCCACTCAGAGCTTCGTCGCTGCCGGCCTTGAGTCTAGTTGTTCCGCTTGCCAGCTCATCTGCACCGGCCTTGAGCTCATTGCTGCCCTGCTCCAGTTTGTTGGCAGCATCCCCCATCTGTGTGAGAGCACTCTGAACCTTGGCCGCCTTGCCCTTTATACCGCTGAGGTTCCCGCCGAGATCGCCGGCGATTCCTGACATCGCAATCGTATAAGTGCCGTCAAGCTCGAACTTATCAGCATGAGCATTTACAACTACGCTATTTGGAATATCGAACTGCGAACGGTTGATACCGAGATTCTCGTTCATCCCCGGGAAGGCAACTCCCATTACCACAGTCTTGTTGCCGTCATCTATAGCCTTTCCGTTGGAAACGCTTACGTCGCTGAACTTTTCATTGTTCAGCACTAATCCGCTGGCTACGGTGTATGGATGCTTAATCAGATGTCCCTTTACATACTCCGACTGATTGACCGTGTAGTCAAATCTGATAGTTATATTCCCTGACTTTCCGGCAATCTTCTTGGCAGACATCTTTTCGCCGTTGAGGAAATACGTAATCTTGACATTCACCGGGAGTCCTGCGGTCGGCGTTCCCTTGTATTTGATAGGCTTGCCTTCTGCATCCCAGGAAACGTTGTTGCCGTTCTGCGTAAATTTCTCGTGGCCTGAGGTGTTCTCTATATCCTTGAGAGTCGAGTAGTCATTCAGCCTGTCAACCTTGCCATCATTTGTAAGCTGCTCAGTTACCACCGTTTCCTTGACATTGCCTTCTGCATCCATGGATGTGTATGTAGTCTCGACCTTATCCTTCTTGGACGCAGTACCTGCACGCGTCAGGCTTGGATACGATGACTCTACAGCCTGTTCCGTCTTGGTCTCTCCGATTAGATCTGCACCCTTGCTTTTGTTAGCTGCGTTTGCACTTAGCGGCGTCACAACGTACATGACTCCGACTGTCAGGCAGAGAGCCAGAGCTGAGGCCCTTCTCTTTATTTTCTTGCTGTTACCTAATCTATTCATTTCTATGCCTCCTAGATTGTATTGCTCTCGACATTAGTATTGCTCTTATGCTCATATATATCTCTGAGTCCGCCGGTTGTGCGGCATACCAGGCTGTCAAATGCCATCAGGAACGACGGCAGCACCAGTATTACGGTCAACATACTGATGATTGCACCCCTAGCCATCATCGTGCACAGAGTACTGATGATTCCGATATTGGAATAAATAGACACACCTATCGTCGCTGTAAAGAATCCAAGCGCACTGACTATAATCGACGGAATCGACGCTGCAGCCGCGGTGCTTACCGCATCCCTCTTGCCCAAGCCGGCAAGCCTTTCGGACTTGTAACGCGTCGACATCAATATCGCATAGTCAACTGTCGAGCCCAGCTGGATTGTGCTGATGCAGACCGGAACGATGAACGGCAGCTCAAGTCCTGTAAATCCGGAAATTCCCATGTTGACGTATATCGCAAACTCGATTGCCGCTACGAGTATGAACGGTAAAGATATCGATTTCAGCACCGCCAGAATAATCAGGAATACCAGCCCGATCGAAATCCAGTTTACGACCTTGAAGTCCTTATCCGTCAATCTAATCAAGTCCTTGGTTGCCGGAGCTTCTCCGATTACCGTGGAAGATTTGTCATACTTGTGAGCTATGGTCTTGACCGTATCTATCTGCTTGTTGCACTCCGTTGTAGATACCTTGTACTTGGAGTTTACAACTATCATCTGATGCTTCTTGGACATCAGACCGTTCCTTAGCTCGTCCGGCAGCATGTTCTTAGGAATCGATGTCCCCATCACTGAATCCAGTCCGAGCACACTCTGTACGCCGTCGACCTTCTTGATCTTGTCACTCATCTCCCTACCATCAAGAGCGGATAACTTGGCATCAGCGATTATTATATATGAGGTATTTATTCCAAAATCCTCACTTAACTTGTTGTTGGCTGTCAGAAACTGCGTCTTCTCGGCAGGCAGCTCGTTCTGGCCGCTTGAGAGCATCTTGGTGAAGTCGTATACGACATTTTGATGATTATATCCATAGATCGCCGGGATAATCAGTATGCAAAATATCGCTATATATATCCCGTACCTGCTCGTCAATCCGTGTGCGAACTTAGTCATGTCCGGAATTAGCGATTTGTGTCTTGTCCTCTTCAGAGTCTTGTTAAATCTGAGGAGCAGCACCGGCAGCACTGTCACGCTGGAGATTACTCCAAATACGACGCCCTTGGCCATTACTATTCCGAGATCCTTGCCCATCGTGTAAGTCATGAAGCACAGTGCGAGGAATCCGGCGATTGTTGTAGCCGAGCTCCCTGTTACGGATACGAGGGTCGCATCAATTGCCTCGCCCATAGCCTCGTGGTTGTCAAGTCCCGAGTCGAGCTTCTCCATGTAGCTGTGCCACAGGAATATTGAGTAGTCCATCGTGACCCCCAGCTGCAGGACAGCTGCGATAGCCTTGGTGATGTATGAGATCTCTCCGAGGAATATGTTGGTTCCCATATTGTAGAGAATCGCCATCCCTATGCTGATCATAAATATGACCGGTGCAGCGTATGAGTCCAGCAGAAGCATCATAGCGAGCAGCGACAGAATGACTGCAACTGCGACGTACTTAACCTCCTCGCCCTCACACAGTGTCTTGAGATCCTGTACGAGAGCCGACAACCCGGATACATAAGTGTCCTTGCTGCTGACCTTGCGCATTTCCTCAACTGCGGTGAGAGTCTTGTCATCAGATGTCGAGTTCTTGAAGAATACGACCATCAGACTCGCATCTTTATTTGAAAGATTCCTGGATACCTGATCCGGCAGCATCGACTTGGGAATGCTTGGATCCAACACATCCTCCAGGTTGAGCACCTGATCGACCCCGTCAATCCTGCTGTAGTCGGCCTTGAGCTTGGTGACATCGTCACTCTTCATGTGCTCGAGCACTACTATTGAGAATCCGCCCTTGCCGAATTCGTTCATCAATACGTTCTGCCCCTTCATCGTGTCCATCGTAGACGGAAGATAGGTGAGCATATCGTAGTTAATTCTCGTCGTCTTGTAACCGATAAATGATGGTATCAGTAGCAGCAGAGCTGCAATCAGAATGATGCGTCTGTGCTTAACGACTTTAGCTCCTAGTTTCATCGGTCTTTCCTCCTTGCTCCTTGAAACGATGATAGTATAGCGCACTACTGACCAATAGTCAATTATTATTTTTTTTAAATTCTTTTACCCGCTTAAGCTTTTATAAATCGTTGATTTTCTACCGCTCTCTATATACTTTTTACCGCTTTCTATAACTGCATATCATATTGACCCTAAGTCACAGTTGGGTATATCATTGATCTGGCGGATGCCGCATGGTATATGTAAATGATTATCTTCAACACAAGGAGAGTCACAAATGGGCAAGATATTATTAAAAAAAAAAAAAAAGCGCACCGACATCCTTAACTCGGCGTACGAGCTGTTTACGACAGTTGGATTTGCAAGAACGACGATTCTCAATATCGCCCTCAAAGCCGGAGTTGGTAAAGGTACGTTCTATCTATATTTTGATAGCAAGGAAGATGTCAGGGACACGCTCATAGCCCGGAAATCCTCAGAGCTGCTGCTCGACGCAGTTGCTTCGCTGGAGGATTACACGTCTAAGAGCAGCCTCGGACTCAGTCTGGCCGACAAGGTCATCTACGCAACCGATTACCTGATCACCAAGCTCTCGAAGGATATTGCACTGCTGCAGTTTATTTCCAAGCATTTGAGCTGGGGACTGCTGACCGGTTCGACTATGGTCAAGCATGACGAGGACGAAGTCGTAGACTTCAAATCCTTCTTCATGGACATCATCGATAGAGAGCAGCTTCCTATCGAGAACCCCGAGCTTCTGATATTCACTGTAGTCGAGCTCATCAATTCGACATGTCACAACGTCATCCTGATGGGTGAACCGGTGACATATAGCGACTACAAACCCTATCTGTTTAGGACAATCAGGCTGATAGTAGACGATGCGATAGAGGGAAAAACAAGAAAATATTATAAAAGATAAAGGCGGAACTGATTCGGTTACGCCGGGAAAATAGCAAAAAACACGAAAAGGACGCTTGCGCATCCCTTTCGTGTAGTGTGTGTGTATTCAATAAAAGAAGGAAAGTTTGTATTAGAATAACAAACCTCATTGAACAATTAGGATTATAGCAGGAGTTTCACGGATTTGTGTGAAGAATATGTGAAAAGTTAACTATAATTCAAGATGTTTTGCCACGCTTTTGGGGCAGCCCGTTTTTCAACTCTGCATATATGTATTATGTATCAGCAGCTGCAAGCTACAGCCGCTCTCTGTTGAGGGGCTGTCCTCTGCTAATTGCCGGCATCTAATATCTGTCCCGCCAGTTCTGCTGCCGCTCCTGCCAGCTCCCCGGCTTCTGCCCCCCAGCTTGCTGCCAGTTCACGGTCAGCGATATACGGGATGTTGGCTGCCACGTTGTAGCTTGCGGCCTGCACTCCGGCATTGAGATTCAGGGCTGCCACATACAGATCGCTGACCAAATTCGCATTTGATTTGCCAATCATATCGGCTGCAAGCCTGAGCGCGCAGACGCCCGCTCTCATGAGCTTGAGCGGGGCGTCGGCTGCGCCGACGGAGGCGATGGCAATCGCCTCCCTGCGCGCCGCCTTCTCCGAATCGGTCTGCTTAGCCCTGCTGTAAGCCTTCGATACCTGCTCGAAGGCTTCCTTATCCTCGTCGACACCCTTCATTAATTGCTCAAGATATGTCCTTGCCTCATCTCTAGCCCCGATATTCAGCTCCTCGTATTCTGCATATTTCTTCTTACCAATTGTGAGGTTCGCCACCATCACAATCAGGGCCGCCCCCTGAGCCGCCGTCAGAGCAGCTACAGCCCCGCCGCCCGGAGCCGGCGCTTCGGAGCTAAGCACCTCTATATATTCGCTAATTTCGGTATTTACAAGCTTCTCTGCCATTATCTCCTCCATATTCATTATCATAGTCTAAATGTTATCAGCATTAAATACATACACATTATAATGTTTCAAACTCGGTTTCGCATCTCCCGCTGTCATTCCCATATGTAAAAAGCTCTCCGCATAGCGAAGAGCCATATAACCGTATAAAAATATTATTCGATTTCAGAATCGAAAGGCATTAGAGCTACTACACGAGCTCTCTTGATAGCAGATGTAACTGCCCTCTGGTGCATTGCGCATGTACCGGTTACTCTTCTGGGAAGAATCTTACCTCTCTCTGTAGTGTACTTCTTAAGAGTCTCCACATCCTTGTAATCGATTTTCTTATCCTTATCCGCGCAGAACTGGCATACCTTTCTTCTTCTCATGCCGCCGCGCCTCTTGCTGTTCTCCATTCGACTTGTACTCCTTTCTCAAGATGTTTAGAACGGGATGTCCTCTTCAGTTGCCTCAAATGAATCAGGCATCGAAGGCTCCATTGGTGAGCTGAAGCTATCATTGTGACTGCTTGGCTCACTCTCAGCTCTGCGACTGTATCCGGAATTATTGCCGCCACCGCTGTTACCACCGCCGAGGAACTCGACGTTGTTAGCGATTACGTCTGTCGTGTATACAGTCTGTCCTTCTCTGTTCTTGTAGCTTCCCGTCTGAATTCTACCGTTGACTGCGACCTGACGACCCTTGCTAAGATATCTGTCACAGTTCTCAGCCTGCTTGCCGAAAACAGTGATTCTGATGAAATCAGCCTGTCTCTCACGTCCCTGCGAACCCGGTCTGTCAACTGCAATGCTGAAATGCGTAACAGCTGTCTGGTTGTTAGGTGTGTAAGTCAGCTCCGGATCTCTGGTCAATCTTCCGATCAATATAACGCTGTTCATAGCTTACCTCCTGACTTATTTCTCGTCTTGGCAAACAATGATATGTCTCATAACATTGTCGGAAATTCTGAGTCTTCTGTCGAGTTCCTTAGGCAGCTCTGTGCCGGACTTGAAAGGAAGAACTACGTAGAATCCCTCTTTCTTCTTCTCAATCTGATAAGCAAGCTTTCTGTTGCCCCATACATCAGCTTCGCCAGTCTCACCATCTTCGTTGATGATGCTCTTAACGGTCTCGATCATGGAGTTCTTAGCCTCCTCATCCAGAGTTGGGTCAAGAATGAACATTACTTCATAATCTCTCATGTTTTCACCTCCTATGGCCTACGGCACCTTGCGGTGCAGGATATGGCTTGCGAATTCAAGCCATGCTGCTCTATTATACTTATTTTTCGCCAAAATTCAAGTGCTGCGCACCATTTGACTGTCCCTCCGGTAAAGCAAAACTCGTCACACCGCACTGCTCCGACCTCAGAACACAATATATAGTACCTGCTATTCGACCGTGTCGCAAGCATATACTTAACTAGCAGCCTGCCACTTAACCTCATATATGTGCCCCTTAATAACCTTACCGTAAGCATATACTTAACTCGCAGCTAGCGACCTACGGCTGCCAATCTGCCTATCTGGGTTGCGATATAGCCCGCACTGTAGCCGTTATCAATGTTTACGACTGCGATTCCGTTAGCACACGAGTTGATCATCGTGATAAGTGCGGATAACCCATGAAAATTTGCCCCATAGCCTACAGATGTAGGCACTGCTATTACAGGGTTCCTGACAAGACCGCCCAGCACTGTCGGCAGGGCGCCTTCCATGCCTGCGACGGCGATTACCGCGTCTGCAGTGCGGATTTCCTCCACCTTGGACAGCAGCCTATGAATTCCGCTTACCCCGATATCGTAAAACCTCAGTACATCAGCACCAAAGTATTCTGCAGTCTGAGCGGCCTCCTCAGCGACTGCGATATCGGCAGTGCCTGCGCTGCAGACAGCAACGATACCTCCGGTGCCGGTTCTCTTGTAGCCGCCGGCAGGCTCCACCTTGAGAATCCGCGAGACAGGATCATACGTCGCCTCCGGAATAGACTCCATAATCAGCGCCGCCTGCTCCGGATTCGCCCGAGTACCGAGGGCACAGCCGTCGTTAGCGACCATTCTCCGGTAAATCGACACCAGGTAATCATCTGCCTTACCGGCGCAGAAGATTACCTCCGGAAAGCCGGATCGCTTCTCACGCTGAGTATCCAGCTTGGCAAAGCCCATCTCATCGTAATCATTGTGTTTAATCAGCTTTTCGGCTTCAGATAAGTCCAGTTCGCCGGCCTTATAGCTGTCTAGTATTTCTGTGATATTCATCTCGTTTACCTGTTTTCTATAATAAATATTTGCTTGAAGTCAATCAGCAGAGAGCTTTAAGCTGCTCCCTACCGGACAGATTCATTTGCTCCCCGGATGACTGATTTACTTCAATACCTCATTCATGCTGCCTACCCTGTAGCCAAGCATATCCATCGTAACATATACAAATCCGATGCCTTTGAACTTGGCGGAAATCTCTGAGCCGAGAGACAGCAGTCTCTCCAACTCTGCCGGTGCGACCTCTATACGCGCGAGATTGTCGCCGTGCATGCGGACGCGCACCTGTATGAATCCATATCTGTCCAGAACGCGCTCCGCCTGCTCCACCATAGCCAGTTTCTCGCGCGTAATTGTCTCGCCGTATGCAAATCTCGAGGCGAGACAAGCGGCGGACGGCTTATTCCATGTAGGGAGGCCGTGCGCCTGCGAGAGGTCGCGGATCTCCTGCTTAGTGAGTCCGGTCTCCATGAGCGGGCTCTTGACATCCAGCTCTCGGAGAGCTCTGAGCCCGGGCCGATAATCTCCCTTGTCATCTGCATTTGAACCATCTGCAACGTAGGCTATGCCCAGCTCCCCGGCCTTAGCCTTGAGCTGCGTAAAAATCCCCGTCTTGCAGATGTAGCAGCGATCTGCCGGATTCTCTCTGAAGCCCTCAAGCTCGAGCTCATTGGTCTTCACAACAATCTGGCGGATTCCCCGCCCTCTGCAGAATTCTACAGCTTCATCGGTATCCTTCCTTGGGAACGATCCGGACTGCGCTGTAATTGCAATCATCCTGTCACCCAACACATCGTGCGCCACCTTGGCCAGATATGTCGAATCGACACCGCCGGAGAAGGCAACTGCAAGGCTGCCAAGGCCTGCGATGTATCTCTTCAGATTATTTTCCTTCCTGATCTCTATTTCCGTAAGTCCCATTTCCTCTACTCTCTTTCTCCGGCCTTCTCAAGATTTTCAATATCTTAAACGGCCTCCATATCTATAATCCTGTCGCATACATGCTCCACCATAGGGATATCATGCGAGATCAGTATCATTGTCAACCGTCTCTCATCGTGAAGCTCCCTCAACAGATGAACTATCTCCGCCTGCGTCGGTACATCCAGCGACGACAGCGGTTCATCCGCAATTATGAACTCCGGACCTGTGATCAAAGCTCTTGCAATGGCTGCCCTCTGGCGCTGTCCACCCGATACATCGTATGGATGCCTCTTCATGAGCCCGATATCCAGATGCACCTGAGTCATCACCTCCGAGACTCTCTCAAGTCTTTCCGCCCTGTTCCCAATACGGGCAATTACCAGCGGTTCAGAGATGATCTGCTCGAGGGTCATGCGCGGATTAAACGCCGATGCAGAGTCCTGAAATATCATCTGAGCATTTATCGAATCCCTTCTGTCTGTGCCGTCGCTTCCAAATCCCACCTCGCCACCTGTCGGTCTCACGAGTCCCATAATTATCCTCGCAAGAGTGGATTTACCGCAGCCCGACTTGCCGACAAGCCCGAGTATCTCCCCTCTCATTACTTCCATAGAGAACCTGTCCAGCACCTTCCTGACTCCGTGGGTTCCGGTCTTGTACGTCATATCGACGTCCCTTACCTGCACGATTGTATCTGCCTGCTCCGCTTGCTCCCTCCTGCTACCACTGTCCTCGCTATATTCGTGATAGTAACTGTCCTTCTTCCCATACGCTTCTGCGAATTGACTGGCGGTTTGCGCTCGATGTCCGTGATAGTGGCTGTCCTTATTGCCGTACCTCGAATAGCGTACTAGAGCCTGCGTATATTCCTGCTGCGGATTCTCAAATATCTGTTCCGTGTCTCCCGACTCGATGACCTTGCCGTCCTTCATTACGAAGATCCGCGAAGCAAGTCCGCGTGCAAGTCCCAAGTCGTGAGTAACAAACAGTATACCTTTGCCTCTATCTGCGGCAATCCTCTTAAGCAGTGAGATTATCTGGCTCTGCGTATCAGGATCCAGCGCAGTTGTCGGTTCGTCTGCAATTATCAGTTGAGGATCGCAGGCCAAAGCTACTGCAATTGCTACCCTCTGGCGCTGTCCCCCTGACAGTTGGTGCGGATAGCAATTGAGATACGCTTCTGCATCGTCCATATCCATATCGCGGAGCATCTCCGCTGCCCGCCGTTCATAAGCAGCTATATCTTTATCTCTGCGGATACCGGAGAGCTTGATTCCGTCGTGTATCTGCATAGGAGCGATAATTTGCTCGCCTATGGTTCTGACAGGGTCGAGCGAATTTAGCGGGTCCTGGAATACCATCGAAGCCAGTTCTCCCCTCACGTGCTCGAGCTCCCGCTCCGACATCTCCAGCACATTGTGTCCGCACAGCTCGATGCGGCCGGACAGGTAACGCGCATTGTGCGCATGCAGCATGAGAATCGAGAAGCAGAGCGCAGTCTTGCCGGAGCCCGACTCGCCGACAATAGCCACAATCTCACCGGAGTTGACCGCCAGAGAGACGTCCTGCACAGCGTGAACAGCTCCATGCTCCCCGTCGAAGCACATTTTGAACTCCTCAATATTAAGCAGCTTTCTGTTACTTCTATTTCCTGTCATCTGCCGCTATTTCTCCAATTTCCAATCTGCGACGTTCCGGAAGATGCCGACGCCGTGGTGTCCGAGCATTGTCTCCCTGGTGATTCCGCTGATATTTTTCTTCACTGCGTAATCCGCATCGATGTATGCGATGAACGAGTATGGCATCTTCTGCGTCATATGTGTGAGGAACTGAGAGTAATACTTCTGTCTCTCGGCATCGCTGGTCGTAGCTCTTGCACTCGCCAGGTCTTTATCAACTGCAGGGTTTGCGTATCCTGTATAGTTGTCGCCCGCCTCTGAGGTGAAGATCTTGTAGGTGTGATCGTCTGCGTCAAACGGGCTTCCCCATCCGATGATACAAGCGTCCTGACCCTTCCAATCCAGTTCCTTCTTGGATTCTGCTGTAGCGTCTACGCCACGTGCCTTGAGCTGCTCTGCACAAAGCTTCGCCATATCCACGCGTACCTTGTCGTCAGCCATTGCGTTGATGGTGAATTTCAGCTTAGTGCCGTTCTTCTCGTAAATTCCATCCTTGTTCTTGGACCAGCCTGCCTGCTGCAGGAGCTGCTCCATCTTGTCCGGATTATACTCAAACTTCTCAATAGCGGAATTGTTAAACCTATTCTTCTGAATTGGAGAATAGGCCGGTTGACCCTCTCCGAGAAGTGCACTCTTGATGATTGCATCTCTGTCGATTCCATAGCTGAGAATATTCGCAAGCTCCGGATGAGCCTTGAACAGCTTGCTGCCTGAGAAGTTGTATGCGATTGCACGGTAATCCGCTGTATTCATACGATAGATATTGAAATCCTTGCTGTCCTTTGCCAGAGCCTTAGCCTGCTTAGGTGCAATCTGTGCCATATCGAGATCACCGGATTTGAGCTGCAGCAGTCTGGCATCGCTGTCCTCAACAATCTTGAATACAATCTTCTTGATGTGCGGCTTTCCTGCATAGTAGCCGTCGAACTTCTCGAGAGTTATGCTCTGCCCCTCATCCCACTTGGTCAGCTTGTAAGGCCCCGCTCCAACCGGCTTACGGTTGAACTTGTCCGTTGTGAGCTCCTTGCCCTTGAGCAGGTGCTTAGGCAGAATTCCGATAGTCATGTAGTCTGCAAACGCTACGTTTTCCTTGCCCAACTGAATCCTGACAGTCCTCTTGTCCGGACACTCGATCTTGGTTATATCCTGATAGTTTGAAACGATTTCCGAATTGTTCTTTTTATCCAAAATTGCCTCTAGCGTGAACTTGACATCTGCCGAGGTAAGCGGCTTACCGTCGTGGAACTTTAGCCCGTCCCTAAGATGGAATGTCCAGGTGTGTGATGGTGCATCGTATTCCCACTTCTCTGCGAGCGCAGGAGCCAGCTTGTTATCCTTATCGTGCGTCGTAAGTCCTGCGAATATAAGTGAATTGATCTCGCCGTGCTCATACAGAGCCGGGTTGATAGCCGTGTAGTTCCGGCTACCGTATACCAGGGTGTTTTCGTCCTTCTCCGCCTTGGAGCCACAAGCCGAAAGCGAGAATGTCATGATAATCGCAGCAGCTATCACTGCCGCCTTTCTTAAATAATTTCTCATAAGTATAGTGCCTTTCTAATAAGTCCGAATGTGTCTGTTAATAAATATAAATATCGTCGTTCGCATATCGTGTATGCTACGCATGCAGCTTGCTATATGTGTTGCATGCGCTCAAAGCCGAGACAAAGGGCTACGCGTCGCGTTGCGAATGCAGCTTGCTATATGCGTTGCTGTCTATTGTATTCTGTCGTACCTCGATCATACGACTATAGCTCTATATATTGCTATACCTCGAGAAAGATGCGAAGAAGAAAACAGCCTGTTTTCAAAAGCCATATCTCTATATATTGCTATATATTGCTATGCCTCGAGGTGTTACGCTCCCGTACATACTCCCCTATCTCGGTTATCGAGACTAGAACGCTGATGAGCACGCAGCCCGGGATGATAATCATCCACCACTGGTCAGACAGAAGCGCATCCTGAGAAAGCGACATCAGACTGCCCCAAGAAACTTCGGATATAGGCAATCCGAGCCCCATGAAGCTGAGCGTCGATTCGGCGATTATCGCTGACCCTATGTTGCTGACCGCCATAAACATTATGGACGAGAAGTAGTTGGGAAACAGATGCCTTCTCAGCACATACCAGAATCCGCCGCCGTACAGCTCTGCCGCCAACACAAACTCGCTCTTCCTGAGTCTCCTGACTTCGCTCCTGATAACCTTGGACATCTGCATCCAGCTTGTGATACCGATTATCAACGCGAGCGAACTGTAGGTCGCCCTGCCCCAGACAGCCTGAAGCACGATAATCAACAAGATATTCGGAATACTCATACACAGGTCTGTCGCCTTCATCATCAGATTGTCGATGTGCCTGTTGGACATGCCGCCGAGGGTTCCGTAAACCGAAGCTATGAATGTCGAGAGCATAGCGCTCAGTGTGCCTATTATCAGGCTCGCTCTGCCACCATACAGGATGAGGCTCAGCAGGTCTCGTCCCATGTTATCCGTACCAAATATATGTCTCATCGACGGCGCTTGCCCGATTACATCTGAATTCATGTAGTTCGGGGCGTATGGAGCAATTACATTTGCGAGCAGGCTGAGAATAACAGACGCCATAAGTATTGCGATAGCCGCCTTCGGCTTTTTTCTACTATTCATAGGAGCCCTCCTCATGGCACATCCTCGGATCGAGCCTCTCTCCGACAATCTGCGCCACATAATTACACACTACCACAACAGCACCTGTTAACAGCGTCGTTGCCATCAGCATGTTGTAATCCTTATACAGAGCACTCTCGAAGCTCAGCTTGCCTATTCCCGGATATCCGAAGACCATCTCGACAACATATGTTCCGCCAAGGAGATGCGGAACTGCGATAGCCATGATGGTTACCATCGGCGGCATAATATTCTTCATGCAGTACTTCCTGATAATCCCGGTGCGCGGCATTCCCTCCGCCTTGAGCAGCAGCACATAGTCCTTGCGCATTTCCTCAAGCAGCAGATTACGCACCATGTACGAGTAGTACCACAGATGCCCTATAACTATTACAAATACCGGCAACACGAGATGCCGGAGTCTGTCTAAAAGGTCTCCCTCTGAATTGTACGAGTAAGCCCCTCCGGTCGGCAGTATGTGTAGATAGACTGCAAATACCAGTATGCATATCAGCGACAAAAAGAACACAGGGATGTTTCCCGATACTACGCCCGCCCTACAAATAAATCTGTCGAGCCTTGTGCCTTCCCGCTCCGCCGAAGCTCTTCCGAGCCTGAATGCAAACACGAATGTCAGCACGTAGGCTATTACTCCGAATAATGCAGTGTTGCCCAGCACTCCCCCGATCACCTCCGCAACCGGTCTCTTATACTTGTACGACAGTCCCAGCTTGCCCTGAACCAGGTCGCCCAGCCACTTTCCATACTGGACCGGCAGCGGCTTGTCTAAACCGAGGCTCTCGCGAGCAGCCGTCTTCTCGGCGACACTCATCCTGTCCACGCCATCTCCGTACCAGGCGCGGAGCGGATCCCCCGGACATAGACGCGACAGGACGAACACTATGATTGAGAGCAGCAGCAATATGAGCAGCATCTCGGCAAATCTGCCCAATACATATTTAATTGTGCGTCCTCTCTCTTTTTCCATAAATTCTGCGTTCACTCCTCCGGATTCGCTTACAAAAAGACCGGTATAGTCGCTTCTGCAACTACTCCGGCCTTCGTGGCATGGCTAAATGTTATTGCTTTATTCAGTTGTTGCCTCTGCTGTACATCCTGACTATTCTGTCAACTGCATCCTCAATGCACTCTTTGACCGGCAACTCCTTTGTACCTGCAATCATAACATTGCAATACGCCGTAGGAACCAGCACCTTGGGTGCCTCGCTTGTTCCGACACTTTCCGCTATAGTCGGGGTGATCTCGCCTAACATCGCATTTGCTACCAGAATACCGATTGGTCCGGTGATAATCTGTGCTCTTGCTGCGCAAAATCCTATAGCGTTCTCTCCTGTTGCCGCTCTCTTGGCTCCGGCCTTCACCATGGCATTCGTCGCCATACTGTTGGTTCCGGCTGCTACTATCTCCGCTTCCGGAAGCCTCTCCGTCAGCTTGGTCACAAGCTGGCGACCTATACCGCCTCCTTGCGCATCAATTACTAATATGTCCATTCCGTTCGCCTTTCATAGCCGATTGTACACTTCCTGTGCACTGTATGTTGAATATTATAGCAGATATTTGATGCGCAGTTGTCGCAGTAATTAAGTTTACCAAGTATTTTTGCAGGTTGCTGAATGTTTGGAATTATCTTCTTCGGTTATCTTGTTCTTATCTTGCTATAATTGCAATCTGATCGGTGTGCCGAATTATTATCCTTATTACCGCTGTGTGACAGCTTTTCACCGCAACTTACGGCAAGCTCACGGAATGTCGGCACACCTGCAATTATTTAAATGTGTTAAGTGTGCTAAATTATTTGTAACATTTGGCGTTCCCTGCGCATCGGGACTGCTCGGGACACCTCAGCTGCTCTTAGTATTCCAGCCCCAGGCCATCAGCGATATTGCAGATGAAGTCCTGAGCGTTTGTGATGATTCCCTTTGAAGAGAGGGAGCCTCTGTCAGCCAGCTTGTTAACTACGAACTCGGAAGCGTCGCATACGTAGAAGTATGTTTGACGAACTGTTCCGTCCTCAAGCACCCTGAAGCTCGGTGTCATGTTTCCGACAGCGATCGAATGAAGCATTGTAGCCATCGTGATTACTGTGGTAGCCTTGCTTACGTGAGCTCTCATGGCGTCCTGCGCATCGTAGCAGTCTCCGTGAACCTCCGGAAGAGGACCGTCGTCACGAATTGAGCCGCCGAGCACGATTGGCACATCATTCTTGATAGCCGCTGTCATGACACCGTTGTCAAGGTTCTCCTGCTCCACAAAGGCCTTCATTGAGCCGGCCGCTCTTACTCTGTTGATGAGGTCGAGGTGGTTGTAGTGACCGTTGTGCACGTTCTCCTGAGTATAGATATTCTGACCGAGAGCTGTATTCATGTATGCACCCTCAAGATCGTGGGATGCCAGAGCGTTTCCGGCCAGTACTGCGTGAGCATATCCGTTAGAGATAAGCGCTGAAAGAGCCTTTCTAGCCTTGATATCGAATGAGAAAGCAGGTCCCATAACCCATACGATTCTGCCGTTATCCTTCTCGTGCTTAAGCAGCTCAACGATTTCATCGAAGTCCTTGGAGAATGCTGTCTCTCTGGAACGGCCGGTACGGAAAGCGAATGTATCTGCAGCTGCACCGGTATTCTCGTTGAAACCGTCTGCGTGCATGTAGATTCCCTCTTCACAGCACTCTGTACGTCCGCAGACTACGAGCTCGCCCTTCTTTACTCTTCTAGCTTCGAGCGCGAGAACCTTATCACCGTCAAATACAGGAACTGTGTCCATTCTGCTCTCTTCACACATGAGCCACTTACCGTCTATCTTGAAGTATTCCGGGAAGATGCTGAGTGCGTGGAAGTCAAATGGAACTACTCCATCAACCGGTGCCGGCTCCAGTCTGCAATCCGGCGAGTCAACAAACTTCTGCTCTGTGAAATCCGGATGTGTGTATTTTCTTAGTTCGAATGCCATAATATATCCTCCTTGTATATCTGATTTTGATTATAACGTCTAATTTCTGTAAGTACAGTTTATGAATTTTATGATGCCAGTTTCTCCCGAGCTTCTCTTTCTCTGTCCTTCCTGCTCTTGAGGAAGCTAGGCTGCAGCTCTGCGATCAGGATAGCTGCGAACATCAGTACAAATCCGATAGCCTTGTTCACTGTCATCTGCTCGTTGAAGAACACCATTCCGAAGATGATTCCGAAGATGTTCTCGAAGCTTAGGATGATAGATACGCTTGTAGGCGACTCTGTCTTCTGGGAGATGGTCTGGAACAGGAAGCACAATCCGGAGCAAACAATACCGAGATATAGAACTCCAAATACAACCTCTCCGTTGATCTGTACGTTGCCCGCCGTCTCCTGAGTGAGCGTAAATGCCCATGCCAGGATCGCCGACACTATGAACTGCAGCATAGTGATGATTCCGGGATCCTTATCCTTACCCCACTTGGCGATTGCGATAATCTGAGCTGCCCAGAATAGCGAGCTGAGAATCGAGATGCTGTCTCCAAAGCTGATGCTGAAGGTACCCGCAACTGATACAAAGATGATACCGATTGCGCACATTGTAGCTGCTACGATGTGATACAGCTTAGGTCTCTCTCTGAGAACCAGCCATCCTATAAACGGTACGAATACGCAGTATGCGGATGAGAGGAAGTGGCTCTTTCCGGGCATCTCCAGCATAACTCCTATGGTCTGCGTAAAGTATGCACCGAACAGGCAAACGCCGATAAATAGTCCTGCCTTGATGTAGTCCTTATCTATCAGCTTGAGCTGCTTGCGGTAGATTATAGCTAGGATGATACTCGCAATCGTGAAACGAAGCGCGAGCAGCATGCCCGGCGGGATAAAGTCTGTGGAGCCCTTGATGACTACCATTGAGCTTCCCCATGCAACCGCGATGAATAGTAGTAAAAGTTTACCTTTAACGCTACCTGACTTCTGCATAAGACAACTCCTTTCTTGTCTTTAATAAATTTAGAAATAATTTCGTTATTATCTTGTCAGGGCGCACTCAAAAAAACTCACAGAACCTCATAAACATTCTGTGAGAAAATAATATTATTTGGAATTTAAAGGAGGTACACTCAATCCGGGCATTCATAAGGCCTACATATAGGGGATGCGCTATCTCGGACCGGCATATGTCGATATCTCTACTCTTCAATAAAATCCCTGTAGACCATAATTCCGTCCATGAACTTGGCGATGCTGACTCTGCCTCCTGCCGGAGCGCGCCCCTCCTGATAGTTCACTTCCATCTTGATAGACAGGTGGTCAAACACATACTTGGCATAGATCTGAGAATCATCCTCTACCATCTCTATCTTGGCAGCTGCCACATTGGCCAGAGCCTTCTTGAGTGCTCTGCGGACACGCTGTTCGACGTTCTTGTCACTATCTCCCTCAACATCTGCTACATCGCTGAGTATCCTCTTAGAGTAGCCGGCATTGCACTTATCCATGCGCTCGTATATCTTGCGGATATCATATGTGCCTTTTTCGCCGAGAATTCCAAACGAGCTGAACATCATATCCAGCCAATTCTGCTTTTTGTCCGGCTGATGATCACGCCTCGATGGACGGTGCGTATCGGTGTCTCCCACCTCCATGAATGCGCTTTGGATGTTATCTACGACCTTTTTGAGCTTGATGCGCTCGATTATATTCTTGGCTACTCGTTCTATCTCGAGTACATTGACCGGCTTACTGACAAAAAACTCGACCCCCGCATCGTACGCCTTGTTGACCAGCGACTTATCGGACAGTTTGGAGATCATGATAAATGCAGCTTCCGGGTAAAACCTCCTGACCTCATTTATGAACGTTATCCCATCCATCTCCTTCATCATGAAGTCGACCATAATTATCTCCGGACGCTCCTCACGAATGTCCGCGATTGCACATTCAACATCTGTGTTGTAGCCCGCAACCGTACCGATTTCTCTGTCGCTGATTATATGCTTAAGGGTTTTTACTACCGCTATATCGTCGTCTAGGATGTAAAAATCCATCTTGTCTCCTCCTCGAATTTACTCGGCGGAATCTCGATTACAAACCTCGTGCCACCGTCTTTTCTATTCTTAACTCTTATCCTGCCGCCAAAATCATTTTCTACATAGTCGCGAACCAAGGACAGCCCCAGGCCACGCTGTACGAAGCCCGTATCCATATTCATCTTGGTTGAATACCCCGGCAGGAATATTGTCTCCATATCCGCTTCATCGATCCCTGGACCGTTATCCTCCACCTCTATGCGATGGCACGGTCCAATACTGCTGTATCTACACCACGCAACCATTACGCGAATCTTCCCATCCGAACCCTCGAACGCCTCCAGCGCGTTAACCGTGAGGTTTCGCAGGATTGAAATAGTCTTATAGCTCTCGCTGACCTTGTAATCCATGCGCTGATCTATCTCAAATTCCACGTCCATGTGCTTGGCCGCCGCAGTCTTCAGGATGTTACTCTTCATGAATTTCAGAATTTCCGACATCAGTAGGTCCGGTTCGCCGTGAGCATTTCTGTTGAGATTATCCAGAGTATCCAGAATTTCCTGATAGCAGCCCTTGATCTCATGAGTGCCACGGGCAATTTCAAGCGCCCTCTTCGTAAACTCCTCCGGCATGTCCGCGTCCTTCATATCTGTGTGCAGCGCATACGCTTCCTTGAGCACCCGTTCTACATCCTCCTTGTTGTTGAGGATGAAGCGCATCTCGTCCGCTATTGTAACGCTCTGATTGACCATGAACTGAATCTTTCGGTTATGTGCTCTCTCTGTCTGCACATGCATATAATATTCCATAGTGACAATAATAAAAAGCGAGATCCCCGTTCTTGCCAGCGCAATAACAAGCAAAGTGTTGAACATGTACATGGTAACAAAGTTATCCGCCCTTATTATGGACATGAAGTAAACTTCAATTATGTTGCCGAGAAAATCTGCAAGAAAAACGGATATGCAGAAATTCAGCAGCGGTATTCGCCTGCCCATGTATGCCTTGACACACAGAGATATGATGATTCCGTATATTATGAAAAAGATTGCGTCCGGAAAGCAATTAACAGCATTTTCCACCATACTGACACCTGCCTTCATAGATGTGATAAATCTAAAGGTAGGAGAGAAGACTGCAGAGATTAACGCAATCTGCATCGCTGTGTATTTGTCTAAAAAGCAGAAAATGAACACGTCAAGAACAATGACATCAATCGCAAACACGAAGCCCGGTGCTACGTGAGGCGCATCGATATTAATCTGCGCAGCCACTGATATTATCAGTGCAATCATCAACACATTCTTGATTCTGTCCAAATAGCTGTTCATATACTCTCCCTATAGCTCATGCGTTTACATATGAAAGTATATTATACGGATTACTAATGTATCAACAGAAAAAATAAATCCCGTACAAGATCCATACAGCACAAAGAACGTTACAGACCCTTTTTGACAAATTGCCATATAATTTCATTAATCTCTTCAGACAATAAAAAACATGCTCGCCAACTCACATGTTTAGCAGCAAGCATGTAGTTATTTAACTAAAAGGTAACCGTTCTATATTTATTTTAACTATTTTAACGTTAAAATTCTATCCGTTCAGCGGTATCTCCCATTGAGATATACAGTCCGCGACTCATGTCAATTTAATCCTCTAATAGCCAATCCACTATATATATAATCTCTATACCATTGATATTATCAACACCTTCATACCTCCCTATTATAACGAACTTCTTGAAATTGTCCTTGATCATCAGCAGATTATCCGTTTCATGTGAGTTTGCCGGCAGTTGATATGTAACCTGATAATATTCAATACTTTGATTTTTTCTTGCCATAAAATCAATTTCCTTATCATCAAGCCTTACAACATCTATCGTATATCCTCGTCTTGCAAGTTCTAAAAATACAATATTCTCAAGTCTGTTCCCGTTATTCCCTTCCTTATAACTGACTGCCTGATTTCTAAGTCCACTATCGACGATAAAATATATAGTCCATATACTGTTTCAACAGTACAGATTTCCTCGATCTTCTAACTCCTGTAATCACCTTGATGAAATCTGTATCTTTAAATGCAATCAGTTTATCAAGGTACATTTTTCTTATATACATTTTACTTCCTCTTATATTGGATTTTCATTTCATATTTTACCATGACCGTCTCATTATTGGAAGTCAACTTCCAATAATGAGACGGTCATTTTAAATAAACCCCATACAACACAAATACACCCCAATCCCCACCGTCGGGAATCGGAGTGTATTATGTTTGATATTATTTGCGAATCAGTCGGCTGCTCATTTTGAGCCGACCCATATTCGCATTGAACTTGCTCTTGTTCGAATTAGCTAGTGCGAACCCGCTACAAATTAAGCTCTCTTTCTTCTGTATGCAGCAATTCCTGCCAGTGTTGATCCTGACAGAAGAAGCACAAGCGCATCTGCAAACGAATTCGAGCTGTCGCCGGTCTTGACCGCCTTGTTATGTGAAGTACCGCCCTTATTAACGCCATTAACTCCGTTCTGAGCAGTTCCTGCCTTTACTACCGTGAAATTGGTAGCTGCAGACTCGCCGCCGCGGAAGTTAACTTTGATAGAATGTCTGCCTGCGCCAAGCGTTCTAAGGAAGTTCTCCTTGAGCGTGATCTCAAGGCTTCCCGGCTTTGTGGTGTAGTTTGCCTTGCCAACAGGCTTACCATCTACCTCGATGCCGAGGAATCTGTCAAAGACCTTGTCCCCTGCAGCATTCTTGTCGACATCAGGATTTTCAACCTTGAACTTCAAATCTCCGGACTTCCACACCGCATCCTTGCCGTCCGTAAATTTATAGCCTGCAACCGGTTGTGGTGCTTCTGCATTCCATTTTGCATATACTGTGGTATTTGTCATAACTCCCTTAGTGAAGTCGAACTCAGCTTTGTAGCCCTTATCAGTATACCATCCTGCAAATACATATCCCTTTTTAGTAGGATCTGCCGGTTTGCTAGCCTTATCACCATACTTTACATTCTGGTTTGCAACAGCGCTTCCGCCATCTGTATCAAACGACACGTTGTATGTATTTGCAATCCACGAGGCAGTCAGTGTTAGATTGCCTTTTACCGGAGCATCGAAGTTGTATGCAACAGCTCCATTCATCCACTTATCGAACTTATGTCCGGCCTTAGTAGGAACTGCCGGTATAACTGCCTTTTCTCCATCCTTCACTGTTTGGCTTGCGACCGCACTTCCGCCGTTGCTGTCGAATGCAACGGTATACATGGTTGGCTCTACAGGTTTCTTAGTCCACTTTGCATATACAGTAGTATTTGCGGTTATCGGATTGTCAAAGTTGAACGATACAGTGCATGCACTATCCGCATACCATCCTGCGAATATATATCCATTCTTAGTCGGATCTGCCGGTTTGCTGGCCTTATCACCCTGCTTTACAATTTGATTAGCAACTGCACTTCCGTCATTGCTGTTAAATGTAACTGTGTATTCTGCCGGTGTTGGGGTGGTACCACTCTTAGCCTTGATAGTTACGTAATCACTTCCGCCTGTCTCCGGGGTTAGCGGTATAGCCCAGCCACGATTTATACGTACAGCCCACTTCTGATCCTTACCGGTAGTATTCTCCGGAATATTGCTTACGGTTATCTTCGCATGCTCATCATCAATGACCTTAATGTCAAATTTAAGCTGTCCGTTAATTGAACCTATAAATTGCCCATTAATCGTCACTTCTGGAAGAATGCTGGATGTAGTACCCTGAGGCTCTCCGAAATAGAGATTCTTTCCTGTGATATTAGCAACGATTGTACCTGCATTGTACTCCTTCTCAAGAGGCTTCTCATATGAAATACTCTTAAGCGTGAATTTAACAGGTGCTCCAAGATGTGCCCCTGCCGCACTCTTCATTGCTCCACCGTCAGCACTCTCAATCGCTCCTACCGAAAGGCCGAACTCAGTAAACTTGTTATAGTCGTGATAGCTCTTATTCTTCAGCTTGACTATGAGCTTGTTGCCCTGCTTGATCAGCTGATCGTCCTTTGTCAGGTAAACTCTTTCGCTACCATCATATGACATCAAATATACATGTGACGCACCGCCCTCAGGGATGGTGAAATCGTCACTGCTGAGATTTGCCTCAATAGTATGAGCATCTTTCCAATTTGCATATCCATTGATGGATACCTCAAACTCAGGGGCGTTCTTATCCTTGAACAGGATTACATTGTTATATACTCCTACAGAATGCATGTCGAATGTAACTTTTTCGCCATCCTGCTTGCTTGGTACTTCGTGAAGCGTACCATTTTTATCAATGTAATACACCTTGCTTACAGTCTTACCCGCCGGAATTTTCGTTGTTACCTTGAAATCACCGGCAGCAATCTTAGAAAGCTCGTTTCTGTAGAGATTGATCGTATCAATGTCTACAACCTGATAATCCTTACCTTTGAGTTCAGGGATCTCTTTGTTGAGAATTCTGTCACGAAGGATATAGTTGCCTTTCATAAAATTCGTGCCTGTAATGCTTGTGTTGCCGGAAGTACTTGTAATAGTAGTGTCCTTGTTATGCGCATCACTCTTATCCTTGAGGAAAATATAGCTTACTGCGCTGCAAGAGAAATGCATGTATGCTGCCTTACCTCTCCCGTCTTCCGAGTGATCCTTGACAGTCAACGGGAACGGATCGAGTGTAAAATCATCGCTTACTGCAGTAACCGTATAATTCATATCCTCGATTAGTTTAGCATTAGCATATCCAAACTTGATAGGAACTTCCACTACATCAGTGTCGCTGGTAAATCTTATCTTGGTATTTCCAAAGTCGAAATCGTCGCTATCGTCCTTTTCATAAAATACCGGCAGGCTTACATCGACCCTCTTCGCATTCTCGGGGTCCGCCTCAGGAGTGCTTCTTTTGGTCATCAGGAAGGCATCGATTATCTGGCTTCCCTTACCCGCATAATATCTATCATTGATAGCCTTAGAACCGGTCGCATTCATGACTAGATATATATTGATTCCCTTGCCGTTAGGATTGTATGTGGTGTAATTTGCATCCTCTGCATAGAAGATATAATGATGACCCTTGAACAGCTCCACATCGGGCAGAACACCGTTCTTAGATGTCACCACACCTTGAAATTCCTGCAATGTGGCATCCCAATATCTGAATTTGATAGGTTCGGTTATAGGTTTTTTTGTGTCCTTATCTTGGACAGGCATGCCCTTCATCACTACCTTTTCGGTAGAATAAAGGAGATCACTATCCTTCTCTGTATACGCAGCAGCAGCTTTCGGCAAAGCAAATGCGCCGACGATTATAACAGCGAGGATTGTCGCCAAGACGGCTGAAGCCTTCCCGGATTTATAAATCCATCCCATTTGTTCCTCCTTGAAATAAATTTAACAATAGTAATAATACCCCTACATTTTTAGAGTACTGGGATATAATATCAAGGAAGTTCCTGCCGCACAGTAACTATATAAATATTTTATATGAGTATTTTAATATAATTTAATTCTATACGATGAAGCTTTACCCTGATGCATATAATTCCGTATCTATACGTTACTAATGGTTGCGGATGGTTATTTTCCACGAACGATCAGCTTGTCTGTCGAGAGACAAGATCTCAAGCTCGTGTTCATCACAATAGTCAGGAAGCGTGTTAAGGGCTTCCGGGCATGTAAAGCTTATGTCTATAACCTGTCCCGGTTCTGCATCCTTGAGTGCATCCTTTAAGGTGATCAGTGGAATCGGGCAATCCTGCCCTTTTACATCTCTTACAATCTTTTCCATGTTATTCTCCTCCTGTATGAAATTACATTTTCTTACCGCTTCTATCCGCATAAAAGATGTATGCAGCAAGCCATATTCCCATGGCTATGAAAATCAGTGCTATCCAAGCCTTGATTGAAAACTGTGCGGTTTTCACCAACCCGTTCCCAACTATACATCCGCCTGCAACAAGCGCACCGAAGGCCATCATTGAACTACCTATAACAGTCTTAATAATTTGCCTCTTGCCGGGCAATATCACATGAAATTCCCTGTCTTCCAGAGAAGTCAACAGAGATCCTACAACTATTCCAAGCACTAACATACTACCCAGACCAAAACTTTGGTCATAGATGTTTCATCCCCCGACAATCTGTTTAGGCTTTAATATCGCATAAGGATATGACAGTATCGGAGAAGTTATGGCAAAGCCTCCAATTCTGCCGAAGTGTTCACTCACAGGAAACGTTATCCCGAGCACAATTCCGGAAAATATAAACCAGATGTCTTTATTATGAACACCTGTGCCATAGCGTTTTTTCCTTTTCTTCTTGTTATGTCTCCACAGTGCTATATAGACGGGAATTATAACAAGTCCCGACAGAACGAGCCTGATGCGAGCATCAGCTATCAATTCTTTATCAAAAACTTCATATGTCTGGATAAACTTGCCTGCAAAGAAACGGCCTCTGCCGGCGGAAAAGAAATAGCCTACCAGCACAAATGTAGCCAGTGAAATTAGCCCTATGATTCTACCATCACCCGACTTGACAAGCGACATCGTGAGACAACCGCTGGACATAACAGCTCCGAATCCGAACATCATGCTGCCAACAGGTAAAGCTACCAGCGAAAAGCACGAAACATATCCATCCGCAACTAATCCGGTGAGCACAAATATGTTGTACAATATCGACTCCGTAAAAATCGTGGCAAATAAAAGCAGCAGATTATAATTTCTGCCCTCAAGATATATATCCCTTATAGTGCCCATGTAGCAGATTCTGCTCTTCTTGAGCACGAAGCCAAACGCTATTCCGATAAGCAATCCTAATATTAGCGCCATTATACCCCCATTTCCAACATAACCGGTGCGTCCATCAGAAAACATTCATCTCTACACCGTGTATGAAAATTTATTCATTGGCTATCACCTGTTTACTTAGAAATAAATTTTGTGTATATTGTAACATAATGCGATGAGCTTTTAAGCCAACTATGGTTTGCTTGCTTGCATCTATAGGTATTTCCTATATTTGCGCGCGTGTCATTCGGATTATCAATAGTACGGCTACGCATTTTTCTTCCGACCTCTGTGCCTGCATATGCAAAATCAACTGTTTATCTAATTGTAAAAAAATAAAAAGGACTGTATATTTATAATGAAATTGCTAAAACAAAGCAAAGAGAGCAATATATTTAATAAACTTACGGGAAAACGTAAGGAGGGACGTCGCACCGGCAAATCGTCATTTCCCATCCTATTGTGTGTTATGATTGCAATTGCGAGCACTCTTATCCAGTACTCTATACTTTCTACGGTGGGAGGTGTCGATAATAGTAGAGGCTTCAGTTTTCACAGGAGCACATCCTCTACCAATGCTAAAACTACCCCAAAGGGTCAAACTTCTAATAAGTCCGCAAAGAATAAATCCGAGGCATCAACAGAGACAGAGAGTGACCCTTCGGCAGCAGTTGCCAAAAGTCAGCAGAATGATAAGAATAGTAAAGCTGCAAAAGAAGAAGCCAAAAAGAATTCGGATAAGTCCGGCAAAACCTGGGTTCCTCCGGTTTATAAATACGTCACTCACCCTGCTGTAACACGCACTACCACGGTGTATTCATGCAAGGGTGGTACATACAGCTCAATGGAAGCGCTGCGCGATGCACAGAAAAGATATATCCGAAGCAATCACTTGCCCGGATGAGACGGCACGTTTTCAAACATTCAGGAGAGTGTTAAGACAGAAGTAGTGAAACCCGCTTGGACAGAGCAAGTATTAATAAAAGAAGGCTACTGGAAATAGCTAATTGACTGTACCGACCTTCAATTGTTAGACTGAGAATCTGACGATTGAAGGTCGGTACAGTTGCTTTAACTGGCGTTTTTTCGTCTTTTTTCTTTGTTTATATTATGTATATTATGTTAATTTCACATAATATCCTTACTGTCCAGAACTATCGTAAACGGACCGTCATTGAGCAAGCCTACCTTCATATCGGCACCGAACTCACCACGCTCAACTACTTGTACACGAGATTTGCACTTATCAATTATGTATTCGTATAACTGCTCTGCCTTGTCCGGTGCACCCGCTTCGATAAAGGACGGACGATTCCCCTTCTTGCAATTCGCATATAGGGTGAACTGCGATATGAGGAGCAGCTCGCCGCCTACGTCTGCCAACGAGAGGTTAGTCTTGCCGTTTTCATCCTCAAATATCCTGAGCTTGATCATTTTGTCGAGCATCCTATCGGCAATCACCTCGTCGTCACAATTGGAAACACCGATGAGCACCATGTAGCCCTTGCTGATCATCCCGATTGTATTTCCATCCACAGTTACCTCTGCGTGCTTGACCCTCTGAATAACAAATTTCATATCCTCTCCTCAATATCGTCTGTATGTCTGTATATTTGCAGGTCTGTAGGTTTGTACATCTGTGCGACCTCTTGTGCATCCATACTCTTGGCAGTTTCATCACTCATACGAAATATTCTGAATACACTTATCCACCATCGCCAAAGCTTGCTGCAGGTTCTATACAAAGCCTACTGCGGGTTTTTATCATTTCTTGATTTTTCTCGCATATTTGCATAGAATTATAGCATTATATTGAAAACTTCGACACAACATTTGGAGGTCATTATGAATCCTTTAAAAAATACAATCGCAATTAACAAAGTTTACAGAGGTTTCCGCAAATATCTTAAGAATGTGCCTGCAATTAGAGCCGCTCAATCTCGCGGCGACCACGCCGAGGCGCAGCGCATCATCAGGAAGGGTGAGGATTATTTCTGTGACCACACCGGCGCTTCACTGGGAATCAAGGTTGACGTTATCAATCCCGAGAACATCCCGAACAAAGGGCCTTACCTTGTAGTCGCTAACCATCAGAGCTATGCTGACATCTATGCTCTAATCGACGCATTTCGCTCGACGCAGATTGGATTTATCGCAAAATCCGAGACAAAAAAGCTCAAACCTCTCGCCGATGTCATACGTGGAACCGAGTCTGTATTTATTGACCGAGGCAATCCACGTGCTGCAATACAAACGCTCAAAGAAACTACTGAGCTGTTCAAAAACGGATATACGCTTGCGATTTTCCCGGAGGGTACGAGAAGCCATAGCAACGATATGGGGTACTTCAAACCGGGCAGCTTTAAATTTGCACAGAAAGCCAAGGTTCCAATCGTGCCGGTTTCGATTATCGATTCTTATAAAATCTTTGAGGAGCATAACACCTTCAACGCCGGAACAATCAAGGTGGTGATACATCCTACCGTTCATTTCGAGGCAATGAGCCGCGAGGAACAAAATGCTGCACACGAGCAGATTGAGGATCTGATCAGGACGGGAATTGCGAAGTACAGATAATAAATATCAAAAGAGCGGGAGGTGCGTACGAAAGTCCGTATCTCCCGCTCAGTTAAGAGGCAATTAATTATTCCCAATGTCCGTTCCTGACCAACACACTCGCAGCGTACACAGTTCTTTCGACAACGGTTCTGGTTATCACATGCGGAACCCCATATTTATGCTTATGAGCAAGGCTTCGGCCTGTGCGTCGCCCAGGAACCATCACTTGAAAAGGACTGCTTTTATTGCGAGAGGAACTTCTCTTGAGCCTGATTTTCTGTCAGGATTTTTCTTATCATGATGTTGTGGCTCAAAAATACTTTTGTCTCTCTCGTCTAGTTTTTTCTCTTTCTCAGAGCATTTACATACACAAATGCTACTGCCGCCATTACAAGCAAGAGCAATGAACCGAGTCCGGTTTCATCACCGGTCTTAACGGTCTTAACGGTCTTAACAGACTTAACACGTGTACCTGCCTTATTAGCAACCTTATCCTTTGCCGATTGTGGAGCCGTTCCGTTATTTGAAATACTTGCTGCAGCTATCATAAACTCCGACTCGCTTGATCCATTATCAAAGTTAACTTTGAGCTTGTGTCTTCCCGGCTTCAGTTTGCTCAGGAATTCTGCTTTGAGGCTAATTCTTACACTTCCTGCAGTCGCGGTGTAATCCTTCTTATCTACCGCTACACCGTCAACTTCAATACCCTTGAAGTGATTGAAGGTGTTCTTGTCGTTAGACTTGGCTTTAATAACGAACAGCATATCTCCGCTTCCCGCCTTCCATACCGGAGTAACGTCACCCAGTATATGATAATCAGAAGGTATCTCTTCTATATTATCGCCGTTCGGTTTCTTGCCATCAATTCTCACAAGATGGATATAGTCAAGTGTCAGTCTTCCGTTCAGATCCTCGACATCATAGCCTTCCCGCACAGGCTGATACACACCATTGCGGTCCTTTTTCATCGTGAACTCGATTTTATCTCTCATCTTGTAGGTGTCATTCTTATCAAGTACAAGCTCATACTTAACTCCACCCTCTACAACCAAATCGAGTCCTTCCCCTTTGCTTGGAGACTTCTTTATCTTGCCGTTATCCTTGCGAATAAGCTTAAATGGAAGTTCTCCCTTTGGCGCATACCCTTCGTTGGATAGAAGAAGTCCTACGGTACACGATGTATTCTCAATTGGCTTGGAGTCCTCGCCATTTTTCAACTTATGAAACACCAGCTTCGAAATAGGCTTCTCCGGAGCATCAAAGCCTTCGTCATAATCGTAGTAAAGCGGATAATCGTTCTGGTACCTGCCGTAGACTCCCATCAGATGCTTGCTTTTGTATGCACCGGTAAGTTCATAATCATTATAGAAAGGATTATTACGTGGCACATCCATGCCGATTTTGTATTGACGTTCAGCCTTGAGCTTGACACCGGATATCTTGCCGTCTTTTACATACAGCTTCTGTGTCCATTCAAACTCCGTCATATCAAACACGTCAATCTGAACTCCGTCAGGAAGAGGCTTACCATCCTCAGTCTCGACCTTGATATCCTTAACATTAACGACTTCTCCTTTGTTCACCTTCTCCTTAGGCCCAGGTGCCGGCTCGGATCCATTTCCTCCTGAACCTGAGTTATCGTCGTGACTGTTAAGCTTTTGAAGCCTAATAACTGAAATCGGTTTGTCCTCTTTCATAGTCTTTGTATGTCTGTCATACCATACGGCTCCCTTTCCTTCCGAAGGAATCGCCATAGGAATAGTATCGAGATTGGGATCAGCATCGATCAGCTTATAATCATTGAATTTTGGTTCATTCCACGAGATGCCGAGTCTATACTCCTTGCCGGTACGCATCGCTATCTTGATCTTGCCGTCTTTTACCTTATATTCCCGCTGGAGGCTAATCTCCGGATCATCGAGATCAAACAGGAATCCATCTTCTATAGGCTTGCCGTCTGTATCGACAACAGCAATAGTTGCTGCAGCCATCTCCGATGTAGATACTCGTTCCAATTTGTGATTTTTTGCAGCTTTTGCCCGAGCACCGACTGCTGTCCCTTTGCCATCTGCAATACCGTTGTTTTTAACAACATGTGCTGCAGCAGCCTTTTTTGTCGTAGCTGCTTCATCCCGATTTCCCGAATCGTCTGCCATAACCTGATATGGTAACATAGTCATTATTATGGCAAAGGATAGGAAAATACCGGATAACTTTGAAATAAGTGTGTGTTTTTTCATGTTATTCTTTCCTTAATCATCATGTAGGTAGTAACGATTGATGCATACAACGCTCATCTCAAGCTGTTCCCCAATCCAGCCCTTGGAATGCGACCAATGCATCGTGCTAATTGTATAATATCGTGCATATTCAAAGGATTGTATTTTTGAATACCTTTCTGTCTGTTATAAATTTAATTTATCGCACGATATATTGACAATTCCTTAATTTATCACCTTGCTTTTACCAACTCGTTTTGTCCTATAACCCCAACTACGCAAGTTTACGCATTTTGGTCTACCCGGCACTAATGTATTCATCATATATTTCTTTATCTACATGCTTCCGTATCTTCCGGCGAACTCCTTTGGAGCGTGCTTTTATCTCTTCACGAGTTTTATCATCTAACTCGATAACTTTTGTGCCACTCTTTTTGACGGTATTTATCTGCCTTTGGATGCGCTTATCTGCCTGCTTTCTGGCATAGATGGTAGCATTAGCGGATGCTTCATCCATAATCTTTTGATCCTTTGCAGATAGCGTATTATAGAAATCCTCATTCATAATAAGTGAAATCATGTGAGGTAGATGATTAGTTTCAACAATATATTTCTGTTGCTCGTAAAGCTTATTGGAGACGATGACCTCATAAGGATTCTCCTGTGCATCAATGGTATGCTGCTGAAGCCCGATATACACCTCGGCGAAACTCATAGGCAGCGGATTAGCACCTATAGATTCCCAGAAGTTCAGATGATAGCTATTTTCCATAGTGCGGATTTTCTGTCCCTTGAAGTCATCTATACTCTGAACCTTCCTGTTTGTGCTCATGACGCGGAACCCTTGGTCTGCTATGCCCAGGAAGTGATATCCACCCTTACTGTAAGTCGTATTTAGGAGCCTTCTGAACCTTGCTTTGTCTAAAATCGCTCTGTAATCATCCATAGAATCATAAATTTCCGGTAAATCGAACACCGCCAGATCAGGCATAAATGTCACCTGCGGGCCGGTATTCTGCACGATGAAAGGTATATCTCCATCTCGGCAGCTTTCGAGAAGATCTCTGTCTCCGCCGAGCGTTGAATTGGGATAAACTTGAATTTTTATACGGCCGTCGCTCAGTCTGTATACTTCAGAAGCAAATTTATCAGCATAAAGCTGGGTAACAGTATCCTCCGGACTTGCTGTAGCGAGTGGTAATGCATAACGCTGCTCCCCGCCGTCTTCTACGGCTTTGACAGCTTTTTTTGCTTTTGACTTGCTGTACCCGGAGTTGCCTGAACTGATAGAACAGCTTGAGAGGAAAAGCAAATGTATTGTTATGAGGATTAAGGTGATGGTCAGCATTTTTTTGTTTTTCATTCCGCATCTTCCTCGTATAATATTTCTTACCGACACATTTTCTTATGAAAAAGTGTCCTACAATAACTCGTTCAACCTTGGATATCCTATAGCAGCGCCAGCGAAAGCGCCGGGATAAATGTTATCAGCACAAGAGCCACGAGAAAATATCCAATCATAGGAAGAGCTTTTTTCGCGATATCCATGACTGAAACATCTGTTATGGAGGCGGCTACAAATAGATTGACTCCGATAGGAGGAGTGATAAAGCCTATGGCCAGGTTCACCACCATGATGACTCCGAATTGGATAGGATTCACGCCTATGTTCGTAGCTATAGGGAGCAGGATAGGTGTCAGGATCAGGATTGCCGGCGTTGTATCCATGACCATTCCTACGATGAGCAGGAATGCGTTTATAATGAACAGGATTATAATCTTGCTGTGAAAATTTGAGCTGATAAGCTCGCTGACTGTCTGAGGCACCTGCATCAGTGTTAGTACTCTCGAGAAAGCCGTAGAAGCGGCTAGGATGAAGAGTATCGGGGTGAAGGTACGAATGGCTTCCTTAAATATTTCTCCGAGATCCTTCAGATGAATACTCTTATATACCAGCAGGCTGATAATAAGGGCATAGAACACGGAGATGACGGCAGCCTCGGTAGGTGAAGCGACTCCCGAATATATACATCCCAGGATAATAACCGGACTCAGAATAGCGAAAAAGCTATCCTTAAGTACGGTTACGAGGCTTCTGTCATGTAGCTTTTGTACTTCCGTCTGAATCCTGAGCTTATCCTCACCATGCTTCCGGCAATAATAAAATGCATAGACCATCAGGAGGATGCCGATGAGCAGACCGGGTATGATACCGGCAATAAAAAGGTCACTGACTGATGCCCCGGATGCCATGCCGTACATGATAAAGGGAATACTTGGAGGGATAATAACTCCCAGGCCGCCTGCGACTGCCACGATGGCTGTCGTGAATTTGAGGTCGTAGCCAAGCTCTGTGAGGATAGGGATGGTCATACTACCTACAGCAGCTACCGTCGCCGGCGCAGAGCCTGAAATGGCTCCGTAGAACAGACAGGTAACAATGACTGCGCAAGGCATTCCGGCCGTGCGATTCCCGAGAAAGTAGGCGAAGACGTCAAAGAGCTTCTTGGAGATTCCACCCTTAGCCATGATGATTCCTGACAGGACGAACATAGGCACCGCCAAAAGAGGAAAGGAATCAAGCCCACCGAACATGGCACGCACCATATATTTCGCACCGACTGTAAATGACGGATCCGCCAGTGAGGGCAGTACTGATGTGATACCGAGAGCGATCCCCACCGGTATGGCGATGATGAGCAGTAGAACGAAGATGATGAAGAGGATACCTATCGACATTTATACTTCACCTCCCCGTTAGTGGAATCAAGGTGTTCTGCATTCGCCTCGATAACAGCATCTGTGCCGGAGCGCTCAGGATGTATAGGATCATAGACATTCTTGCCAATGGCAATTTTGAATTCGATAATCCAGCGCTGCACAATACGAAATGCCACAAAGATGAATGATACAAATGGTGCCGCTTGTATATAGTACATGGGGATTGAGCAGGCAGGAGATACCTGACCGCTCTCCACGGCAGACATCATGTATGAGAACGCAATAGGAATCATATATATGAAGAAAATTAACTCAAAGGTATGGTTCACAATCTTGAAGATTGCGTTGCCGCGTCTGGGAAAGATAGAAACGAACTGTTCAATCTTGATGGATAAACACTTCTTGCTGCAATAGCTGACGCTAAGAAATCCGCTCCATATGAACATGTAGCGGGTTAATTCCTCAGACCAGGATAACGACATACCGAAAACATATCGAGAGACTACTTGTATGCCCATGATCATTGTCATCCCTATGAGAAGTGCGATTAACAGCGATTCCTCCAAGCTTTCGTCGAGAAAATGAATCACTTTCTTCATAGCATTCTCCTTCCGATCAAAACGTTTACAGGATATGTAAATAAAAAGGGAAAGGCTGGGTTCTATAAGAACCCAACCTTAAGCACATTGTATAGCATTTATAACGCGTTGTGCAATAGTGTAAGTACGGTGCTGAGGTCGTTTACACCCATCTGTCCGGGAGCAGATGCCTTTTTCGCTGCTCCGAAGGTGAGCGCTGAGCCGAATACTTCACCGCAAAGTCTCGATATTACACCGGTTCCTGCCATCGACATGGTGATGATAGGGCGATCTGCGTATTCTCTATACATCTCCTCTGTAGCAGCGAGAAGTGTGAGAACATCTTTCTTGCTTGTCGGCATCACCGCAATCTTCGGAATATCTGCGTCCAAATCCTGCATTTTGCGGAGTCGTGAAACGATATCATCCTTATCCGGAGTCTTGTCGAAATCATGATTTGAAGCAACTACCCTGACCCCTGCCTTATGGGCACCGGTGATAATTTTCTTTACGATATCGTCTCCGGTGAACACCTCTACATCCACGAGATCGACGTAATCGGTCTCTGCAGCCTTGATGTTAAGCTCTGCGTAAGCATCCGCCTCAATAGCCTTTTCTCCCCCTTCTTTGGAGGTACGGAATGTCATGAGCAAGGGTAGGTCTCCGAGGGCTGCTCTCAGTTCCTTGAGCGTATCTTCAACCTTACCGAAATCGAACACGCTCTCGAACCAATCGACACGCCATTCGACCACATCTACAGGAAGGTTATCAAGACTCTTGGCCTCGGCGATGATATCTTCTTTTGTAATGCCGACAATAGGTACACAAATCTTCGGTATGCCGGAGCCGATTTCTACATTTCTTACTTTCACTGTCTTCATGTCTATACGTATAATCCAATCATCGAGGATGGTGATTGGATTTTTTTCCTTTCTCCCGGATTCTTCCGGGCATTCAATTACATCTCTGATATATTCCTATCAGGCACTGTGGCTCTGCATCTATATCACTACAGCTTTAACCGGTATGAAGAGCCTCAGACCACACCATTATTCCTGATTAACTTCCACCATCTTCGAATATCGCATGTTTACGAAGAGTCCGAGCAGTACCCCTACTGCCGTGAGTATTATGTTCATCATCATTACACCGGATGGGCTCATCTTTGCTGCGGCTGTCAGTAAAGTATAATTGCAGAGAGAAGACGCTATCATAACGAGTGCTGTAACAGTTCCCTTAATCTTAGGGAAGATCATGTTGCAAACGGATGTTGCGATCTGAAGCAGACCGCCGGCACCTGCCCAGCCGATAAGGAATGCCCCTACGGTGCAGAGAGTCTGGGATTTTACAAGGTATACCGCAATCATCGTCACCAGACAGATCACCGGATAAACGAAGATAAAACGAACGTCTCTAACCTTTTTAGTTAGAAGTGCAGTAACAATGAGTGCGAGGAAGGTTCCAAGCGAATAATATGTCTGCATCTTAGATGGATCTGCCCAACCTACAACGTCTTTGGCGAAGTTCTGTGCGCAGTTCAGCCATAGCTGAAATGTACCGGTAGTCGTAAATCCGATGAGAATCATTGCGATGGATTCAATTGAGAAGTGAGTGGCTTTAATGTTTTGCATAAGCCCTTCCTTCTTCTCTTTCTTAGCATCTGCATCAGGAAGAGGCAAGAAGAATATTAGTGCTGCAAGCACAATATAGCTGAGTCCTGCAACATAGAAAAGTGTGTTGTATGACTTCATACCGGCCGCCGTTGTAGTAACGGTTATTCCTAAAATAAATGGAATCAGCATCTGCGAGATAGATATGAAGAATTTGATTCCCATAGTAGCAACGCCCGGAGCCTTTGAGAATATTTCACTAACACCGGGATATATGCCTGTATCGAGGAATGAGTTGGCTATACCCCCGACAATAGCACAGATGTAGGCTATCTGATAACCTCCGTGTGAGCTTGCATTGAATGCTGCTGCCAGACCGATAAGATAGATAGCGTATGAAAGTCCACCGATGACGCAAGATACGCGTCTGCCCAGCTTATCGGATAACGGGCCTGCAAATGGCAGGGCTATAAGCCGCCCGAGTCCAAGTGCAGCCGAAATAGCTGTGATGGCCATAGCCTCGACTCCCCAGCTCGCAGCAAGTGCATCTTTGATAAGAGCCTGTCCCAAGATGGCAGCTCCTATACCGTGTAAAAAGTAGTTCAAGTACATGACTAATGCACTTGGCAAATATTTCTTGTTCATTTAAGTTCTCCTCACCACAAAGTGTAACTAAATAATTCTGTTCTTTTAATTTCATCACATTTCGTCACAAACGTAGAAACATAGCCTGCCTTTAGCTGTTAAATGTTTAACTAATATTTGTAAATAGTCTATCAATATTTTGAACTGCACTCCAATGCTAATTGATGGCACAATTAATGCACAAAAGGTATCAATGATATATAATCACTATAACACAATGACGTTAATCGAAAACAAATGCATCGGACAGAAGGTTATCGAGGTGTGGCTATGACATTGAATCAATTGCGCTATTTTTTGGCAGTAGCTGAGCATGAAAATTACAGAAGGGCGGCTGAGAAGCTTTATATTTCCCAGCCTTCACTCTCGCGCTCAATATCATCGCTCGAGGCCGAGCTGGGAGTTCTGTTGTTTGATAAGAGCGGCAGAGGAATAGAGCTCACTAAGGAAGGCAGACTGTTCCTCATACATGCAGAGAGAATTATTCGCGAATGTGACGTGGCCCTGAACCGCATGCAGGAAATCGCCAAGGGTGGCGGGCAGGTCGATATAGGTTACGTATATCCGTTGGCCAATCATTATATTCCCCATCTCGTTCGCTCCTTTCTTAAACAGGAAGAAAATGAAGGTATTTCCTTCAACTTTTACCAAGGACATACCCCTGCTATTATCGCTAAGCTAAAGATGGGAGAGCTTGATGTAGGCTTCGGTGGTCACATACCTGACGATGAGGATCTGGATTTTTATCCAATTATAAAGGAAGAGCTGGTTATTATTACACCTAAAGGTCATCCGCTCGACTCTCAAGATTCCATATCCATCAATGAATTAAACAACTACCCTCTCATCAGCTATGAACGTGGTGCATGGATGGGAAAGTATATGGTGCGCCTGTGCGCGAAGCTATCGCTTTCGCCGGATGTTGCATTCGAATGTCCTGATGAACACTCTATTCATGCCCTGGTTTCCGAGGGCTTCGGCATTGCATTGGTACCTAACATCGATGAGCTCGATGAAGGAAAAATTACTCTCCATAGAGTGAAGGATCTTGAGCTCTACCATCACACTTATATGATATGCATGAAGAATCATTTCTTAATGCCGGCCGCCAAACACTTCAAGGAATATGTCGAGGCCGGCTGCATCAAAGAAAAAGAGGAAGAATAATCTCTGAACCTGTAAGATGAAAGTGGACACGAAAAAGGAATAATCTCTATCCTTTTTCTTTTGATAAACATATATCAATTAATAGCTTGTACGTATCAGTTGTCGCACTAAATTGTAATTTTATTTAACAATCTTCTCATATAAAATAAATTTGTCACAAACATGAACCAGCCTATGAAAAATTCTATGGACAAAGAGAGGATTATTATGAAAAAGAAGTATCCGCACATTTTTGAGCCTATTACCGTCAAACGCACTACTATCAAGAATAGAATTGCTATGACCCCTATGGGTAGCAACTATGGAGAAGCAAGCGGAGAGATGAGCAATCGTCACATGAACTACTACAAGCTTCGCGCGAAGGGCGGCACAGGTCTTATCATCGTGGAAAACGCTAACGTGCAGTATCCTGTCGGTTCCAACGGAACCAGTCAGCTGCGAATTGACCACGACAGATTCATGCCTAGATTATATCAATTGGTCGAGAGTCTGCATAAGGAGGGCTCTACAGTTGCTATTCAGATCAACCACGCCGGAGCATCTGCGTCCTCTGCGAGAACAGGTGTACCTACAGTTTCATCTTCTAATATACCTACCAAAGACGGTGGTGAGACCCCGCGTCCGATGACTAAAGAAGAAATCCGGGAAACAGTAAAGAAGTACGGAGAGGCTGCCAAGCGAGCTCAAGCCATTGGTTTTGATGCTGTTGAGATTCACTGCGGCCATTCATATCTGATGTCTCAGTTTATCTCCCCTTATTACAATAAGAGAGATGATGAATTCGGCGGCTCGGTTGAGAATCGTATGAGATTTCCAAGAATGGTACTGGAGGAGGTTCGCAAACAGGTTGGCCCTTGGTTCCCTATCATCGTCAGGGTCTCCGCGGAGGAGCGAGTTCCCGGAGGAAACGAATTGAAGGATACTATCGAGTATCTTCAGTATCTGGATGAATTCGTAGATGTGTATGACGTGTCGGCAGCTCTCAACCCATCATTGCATTATCAGATTGATTCCAATTTCCTTCCTGACGGCTGGAAGCGTTATATGGCAAGAGCGGTTAAGGATGCATACAAGAAGCCTGTCATCAATGCCGGTAACTACAGGGATCCCGCTGTTGTCGAAGAGGTGCTTGCGAGCGGAGATGTGGATATCGTTGGCATCGGCCGCGGCCTCATCGCTGACCCTGAATGGGTGAAGAAGGTAGAGCACGATGAAACAGATATTCTTCGCAAATGTATCAGCTGTAATGTCGGTTGTGCAGGCAATCGTATCGGTATCAACCGTCCTATTCGCTGCACGGTGAATCCGGCAGTTCCTGAAGGTGATATATATAAACGATTGAGAGTGAACAAAAATTGCAATGTAGTCGTAATTGGTGGCGGTACAGCCGGTCTGGAAGCAGCATGTACTGCTGCAGAGGTAGGCTGCAATGTATTTCTGTTTGAGAAATCCGACAAGCTCGGCGGTCTCTCCGAGTTTATCTCTGATCTTCCCGGCAAAACGAGAATGAAGGACTTCCCAAGATATCTGAGGACTAGAGCTGAGAGATTGCCTAATCTATACACTTTCCTAAACACAGAAGCCAGCATAGAGGAGATTAATAAATTCCATCCGGATATCGTTGTAAATGCCACCGGTTCACATCCGGTAGTGCCACCGATTCCGGGACTGCGTGAAAACAGGGCGGCCGGAAATTTAGACGATATCTTCATCATGATCAATAATGTGAATGCCGGAAAATATCCTGAAGAGTTCTGCAGAGGTAAGAAGGTTCTTGTTATGGGAGGTGGAGCTGTAGGTCTCGATATTATAGAGTATTTCGCACCGCTTGGCGCAGACTGCACTATCGTCGATATGCTTCCTACTATTGGCGCTGTCGCTGATCCTATCACCAAGTGCTCGATTAAAGAGACCTTCGAGGTAAATCACGTAAAGCAATATGTAAACACCGCTATTCAGGAGGTAAAGGAGCATTCCATAGTGGTTAAGACACCTGAAGGCAATGTGGAGGAGCTTGAGTTTGACCTCGGCTTCAGTGCCCTTGGCTTAGCCGCATACAATCCTATTCTCGATGAGCTTCACAAGGAATATGATGATACCGACGTTGATGTTTATAATATCGGAGATTCGGTCCGTGCACGTCATATCATGGAAGGAACCATGGATGGGCGTGCCATCCTGAACGTGCTTGATAAGAGAGGTCTTCTGGATCTCAGTGAGATTGAACTTGCATAAAGAATCAGCATACATATATACAACAATTACCGTTAATAGTTAAGCCCTGCGGGGCAAGAAAGAGGTGCAGAAATGCCAAATATTACAGGTCATACAGAGCTGGTCGGTCTAATGGCTTATCCAATCCGTCATACACAGTCGCCGGTAACACACAATCTGGCATATGATAAGAATGGCGATGACGTTATTCAGCTCGCTTTTGAAGTAGATAACGATACACTTGAGCCGGCGGTAGAGAGTATTCGCGCTCTTAAAATGCTCGGCTCCAATATATCGATGCCCAACAAGACAGTTGTTCACAAGTATCTCGACGACGTTGATGAAGCAGCCGGACTGTGCGGTGCTATCAACACAGTTGTAAATACTCGCGATGAGAACGGCAATGTCACAGGAAAACTCAAGGGTTATAATACCGACGGCATGGGCTACTGGCAGGCAATCAAGGAAGAAGGAATTGATTTCAAAGGAATGAGGATGGTTCTCGTCGGCACAGGAGGCGCTGCTACAGCTATCGCGGTTCGTGGCGCCCTCGATGGCATCAAGGAATTACATGTCTTCAACATCAGAGATAAGTTCTATGAGAGAGGTGAGGAGATCGTAGAGCTGATCAACAAGGAAACGAAGTGCAAGGCATACATGTACGACCTCGCTGATAAAGGTAAGCTTAAGACAGAGATGCAGGCAGCAGATATTTTCTGTGATGCTACAGGCGTAGGAATGCACCCTCTTGAGGAACTGTCTAACATTCCGGATGGTTCATTCTTTAAAGAGGATCTCATCGTAACAGATACAGTTTATGCTCCACGCGAGACAGTCATGATGAAGCAGGCTAAAGAGTCCGGGGTGAAGAGAGTCTACAACGGTATGGGAATGATGCTCTTCCAAGCGCTGATTGCAATTAAGTTATATACCGGTAAGGATACAGATGTAGCCTATATGAAGGAGCAGCTGGGCATCTAGTATACTGTGAGCAGGCTGTGCAGACATTGTCCTGTACGAGACCGTTTTCAAGTTTTGTTCAAACTCACGAAAGCGAGCGGGGGGATTTTTCTGTAAATTAGCCTTCCGCGGTAGATAGTGAATGTAGCACTCCATTTGTAAGGAATATGCCTTTAGGACAAAAAGGGACAATTTACTTAAGCATGTCAAGAGAAGCCTTGTGAGCCGGCTTCTCTTGTTGCTTAATATCTCGATATGCCGGTGGCAACTTCTAGTCCCTTTATCCATTCGCCTGATCCTTCTCATGCACAATAATATCACCAGGAGAACATTCCAAGTAGTTACACATTTTATCAAGTGTCGTAAACCGAATTGCCCTTGCACGATTGTTTTTTAGTATTGAAATATTAGCTGGCGTTATATCTATTGCTTCTGACAGCTCGCGAATTGTCACATTGCGACTTGCCAGAACACTGTCTAAATTAATTTTTATTGACATTCTTTCTCTCTTCACAGCCTATACTGTTAACTTGTTATCTTCCTGTAATTCAATATAATTTACCAGAAGTTTTCCTACTGACATAAATGCAAAAGCACATAGGAGGAATACTATCATTAAAACTGATACTCTTACATTAAATACCTCAAATAATCTATCGCCTTTATTTGATAAAGCTCCGTGAATCAGTTCACACAAGAACTCAATCAGGAAGATATTGGCAATTAATCTGCAAGTTCTTGCTTCTTTTAATGTTATGCCATCCTTTATGTTTGGAAACATCCATAGTTTAACCAATACAACAACTATCCCCACTGTAATTACAATTCCGTACAGATATTCCAGAAACACTGCATAGTTAAGAAGTCCAGCTGTAAATATATCAACACTGCCTAGAGAAACTGCCAGAACTGTAGCTAATGTAAATCCTGTTAATATTATTCTTATAGTTTTGTATATTATATTATCTCTGTTCATTTTGGTGCTCCTTTCTTCTTGCGAATTTTACACGGTAAAATATCGAAATGCTTTTCCTCATACCATTACTTTATCTAAATATTACTTCAAAGCATATCGAAAAACAATATGTTTTGATTGTTAAATTGTTTTTTATTAATACATATTTGTAAAGCTTTACTTTTATCAGCTTACTTTGATAATCACGACACCCTCTTGTTCCCATTTTAGGCAAAGCGGAGAACGTCTTGCGGGTTATTTCTTCGCACTTATTATCCACATCCGATTACAAAAAAAGCAACCCTCATCATGCGGCTGCTCTTTTATCTTAATATTATGATGTTGGGATCAAAAGCATATTATCTGAGAAATCGCCTCCATATATTGTTCTTGGCGGTCGCTGATATTACACCATGGTACCGTAAGTTGTGATGTTACCCTTTTGACCCTTACATCATCTGCTTATTATTTAATATTCTTATTAACCTAACTCCTTAAACCAGTGTCATCTGCTCGCTATCTGCCTTCGCTTTCTTAAGCATAGGCTTCTTGGCCGCGTCTTCATCGAGAACCTTTGCGAAGGATACTATCTCATCGCCATCCTCGACCTTCATTATCTTGACACCCTGGGTTGTCCTTCCGGACTTAGATATCTCGTTAGCCCTGATTCTGATGATTACACCGTTTGAGTTGATGAGCATGATCTCATCATCATCGCTTACAAGCGTCGCCCCTACCAGCTCACCGGTCTTAGCAAACTTGGTCTTGTCATAAGTCGCAACACCCTTGCCGCCTCTAGTCTGAACTCTATATTCATCCAGATTCGTTCTCTTACCAAACCCTTTCTTGGTCATTACGAGCAGCTCGCGCTCTCCGGTACTGTCGAGCTCCATAGATACGACCTCGTCGCCGTCATCCAGGCTGATAGCTCTAACTCCGCCTGCACTTCTACCCATGCTTCTAACGTCGTCCTCAGGAAATGTAATAGATTTACCCTTCTTGGTAATAACGTATACACTCTCATCTCCACTTGACTGACTTACGGCTATCAGCTTGTCGTCGTCCTTAAGCGTAATAGCTATGAGACCTGTCTTGCGGTTGGTATCGAACTGAGACATTGGTGTCTTCTTGATAGTTCCGTTCTTGGTAACCATGATCAGATAATTATCATCTGCAAATTCCTTGACCGGTATAACCGCCGTTACCCGCTCTCCCTGGTCCAGGTTGAGGAAGTTGATAACCGGTGTACCCTTGGCAGTTCTGGATGCTTCAGGAATCTCATAAGCCTTTATCTTGTAGACCTTACCTAGGTCGGTGAAAAACATCAGGTAGTCGTGGGTCGAGGTGATGATGAGATCCTTTACAAAATCGGTGTCTCTGGTTGTCAGTCCCACGATACCCTTTCCGCCGCGGCGCTGTGCCTTGTACGTATTTTCAGGAACTCTCTTGATGTATCCGAGGTGTGTCAGTGTAACTGCTACATCCTCTTCATCGATAAGGTATTCCTCGTCTATTCCACCGTCGTCAGCGACAATCTTGGTTCTTCTGCCATCACCGTATTTATGCTTAATCTCGAGAAGCTCATCCTTTATTACCCCCATAAGCTTATGCTCATCAGCGAGGATTGACTTATAGTAAGCAATCTTTTCCATGAGCTCGTTGTGCTCGTTCTCAATCTTCTCGCGTTCCAACCCCTGCAGTCTGGCAAGTCTCATATCGAGGATAGCCTGCGCCTGAACCTCGCTTAGTCCAAACCTCACCATCAGCTTTTCCTTGGCATCGTTGTAGCTTGAACGAATTACCTTAATTACCTCGTCTATGTTATCCAAGGCGATAAGCAGACCCTCTAAAATATGTGCTCTTGCCTCTGCTTTAGCCAGATCGAACTTAGTTCTCCTTGTGATTACTATCCTCTGGTGTTTGAGGTACTCATCTATAATCTCAACCAGCTTGAGAATCTTAGGCTCCCCATTGACAAGGGCAAGCATAATCATGCTGTATGTCGCCTGCAGCTGCGTGTGTTTGTACAGCCTGTTGAGAATTACGTTAGGATTTACATCCTTCTTAAGCTCGATGACGATTCTCATGCCTTCACGGTTGGATTCGTCGCGTATTGCCGAGACACCTTCAACCTTTTTGTTTCTAACCAGGTCTGCCATGGACTCGATGAGTCTGGCCTTGTTGACCTGAAAAGGAATCTCAGTGATGACAATTCTCATCTTGCCGCGAGCTGTTTCCTCTATTTCACTCTTAGATCTGACCGTGATCTTTCCTGTTCCGGTCTCATAAGCCTCCTTGGCAGCCTCTCTTCCGAGAATCATGGCTCCGGTAGGAAAATCCGGTGCTTTAATAATCTTTATTAGCTCATCGTTAGTGCAATTCTCGTCGTCTATTCTCTTAATACAAGCGTCGATAGTGTCACTCAGGTTATGAGGCGGAACGGATGTCGCCATACCTACGGCAATACCGTTAGATCCATTTATCAGAAGGTTAGGCACTCTCGAAGGAAGTACAACCGGTTCCTTCTCCTCCCCGTCAAAGTTGTCCATGAAATCAACCGTATCCTTGTCGATATCACGAACCATCTGCAGTGAGAATGGGCTCATTCTCGCCTCTGTATAACGCATAGCAGCTGCGCCGTCTCCATCGACGGAACCGAAGTTGCCGTGTCCGTCAACCAATGGATACCTAGTTGAGAAATCCTGCGCCATCTTTACCATGGCGTCGTAGATTGAGCTGTCACCGTGCGGGTGATATTTACCCATTACCTCTCCGACAATACGTGCCGACTTCTTATGCGGCTTGTCAGGAGTAGTACCCAGGATACTCATTCCATATAGAATTCTTCTGTGCACAGGCTTGAGTCCGTCACGAACATCCGGGAGTGCACGACCGACGATAACGCTCATCGCGTAGTCGATATAAGAATTCTTCATCTCATCATATATTTCATGAGTGATGATTTTGCTATCTTCTAAAAGCGTACTCATTATCTCTCCTTAATGTCCATTAAATATCTAATGTAGCGTATCTTGCATTATCTTCAATGAACTTCTTTCTTGGTGGAACCTTATCTCCCATCAGCGTTGTAAATATCTCATCTGCTGCAGTTGCATCCTCAATCTTAATCTGTACGAGTGTTCTGTGGTTGTAGTCCATAGTAGTCTCCCACAGCTGATTAAAGTCCATCTCACCAAGACCTTTATATCTCTGAATCTCTATCTTAGTGCTCTTATTATGTGCCTTGAGTTCAGCCAGTAGCTTGTCCTGCTCAGCATCTGAATAAGTGTAATGAATCTCCTTCCCCTGCTTTACTCTGAATAGCGGTGGCTGCGCAGCATAAACATACCCCTTCTCGATCAGAGGAGTCATAAACCTATAGAAGAATGTCAGAAGAAGCGTTCTGATATGAGCGCCATCGACGTCGGCATCTGTCATGATGATAATCTTGTGATATCTGAGCTTGTCAATATCGAAGTTGCTGCCGACTCCGCATCCGAATGCAGTTATCATGTTCTTAATCTCGTCCGAGTTCAAAATTCTGTCTGCTCTCGCCTTCTCAACATTGATAATCTTACCTCTCAGCGGAAGTACTGCCTGGCGCTTACGATCTCTTCCTGACTTAGCGCTGCCGCCGGCGGAATCTCCCTCTACAAGGAAAATCTCGGAAAGTGCAGGATCCTTTTCCGAGCAGTCTGCAAGCTTCCCGGGAAGAGATGTTGTCTCGAGTACCGATGTCTTACGAGTAATCTCTCTGGCCTTTCTTGCAGCCTCTCTGGCACGTGCTGCTTTAAGACATTTATCGAGTATCAGCTTGGCTTCCTTAGGGTTTTCATCGAGGTAGAACGACAAATTCTCGTTCATGTTGCTCTCTACAAAACCTCTTACCTCGCTGTTGCCGAGCTTAGCCTTGGTCTGCCCTTCAAACTGTGGATTTGTAAGCTTAACGCTGACGATTGCTGTCAGACCCTCTCTTACATCCTCACCCTGCAGAGAATCATCGTTTTCCTTGAGAATCTTGCTTCTTCTAGCGTAATCGTTGACAGTTCTGGTAAGAGCTGCTCTAAATCCCATCAGATGGAAACCGCCCTCGATTGTATTTATGTTATTAGCATAAGAAAGTGTCAGCTCGCTGTACCTATCTGTGTACTGCATAGCGACTTCCACCTCGTATCCGTCCTTCTCATACTCAAAATAGAATATCTTGTTGTTGACAACACCCTTATTCTTATTGAGATATTGCACGAATTCGATAATTCCGCCCTCATAGTGGAAGCTTTCTCTCTTCTCCTTCCCCTCTCTCTTATCCTCAATAGAAATTCTCAATCCCTTATTGAGGAAAGCCATCTCACGCATACGACGCTGTAGGATGTCGTACTCGAATACAGTTCCATCAAAAATTTCCGGGTCCGGCCAGAATGTTGTCTTTGATCCTGTATCCTTAGAGGTTCCGATAACCTCCAGCTTAGTTACTGTCTTCCCTCGTTTGTACTCCTGCCTGTAGAGCTTGCCGTTACGCTTAACCTCTACAATCATGTGAGTTGAAAGAGCATTAACGACGGATGCACCTACTCCGTGCAAACCGCCGGAAACCTTATAACCTCCACTTCCGAATTTACCTCCGGCATGCAGCTGTGTGTGAATAACCTCAACAGCCGGAATCCCCAATTTGGGGTGAACGTCTACAGGCATTCCACGTCCATCATCGGTAACAGTTATCGAATTATCTTCATTTATCGTTACTGTAATGTGCTTACAATATCCGGCAAGTGATTCATCGACAGAGTTATCAACAATCTCGTATACGAGATGATGAAGTCCCGCAGGCCCTGTACTACCAATATACATACCAGGTCTTACTCTTACAGGCTCTAGTCCTTCAAGTACTGTGATCTGAGAGGCATCATACTTTTGTTGCTTTTTTTCCGCGCTCATATTGACCTTCCTTTTCATATTTCTAACCCATTTATTTTAGCATAGAGGCTCTAAAATATCAATAAAGGTAGTTTTACCCTTTTAATGAATAAAACTACCTTAAATCGCCTATATTTCGATATTTTTACAATTTATCGTCCTTTTATAACTATAAATTCCTTATTTTTATATAAGCGTCCCGTTTTTTACTTTAAAAATATTGCCGCCCTCCATACCCTGCAGGAGCTCCGAGTTCACCTCAGTTGTCGTAAGAAATAACTGGACATCCTCTATCTCATTTAACAGATAGCTCTGTCTCTCTCTATCGAGCTCTGACAATACATCGTCCAGCAGTAGTACAGCGTTTTCACCTAGAATCATCTCTGCAATCTGAATTTCAGCCAACTTGAGAGCCAAGGCAACTGTTCGCTGCTGCCCTTGAGATCCGAACTTCTTGGCATCTATGCCATTGATATAGAAATCAAGGTCGTCACGATGCGGACCAATACTGCAGTGACCATTATATATATCCTTTTCTCTTGAATTAATTATCTCATCTAATATGTTTTCAGCAGCGACCGACTCGACGTATTTGATTGATAGTGTCTCACGTTCCTTTGATATGTTGCTCTGTATCTTTGATGCCTTTTCAGACAGCATAGCTACAAACTCACGGCGACTCTTAATAATCTCACCACCGTACTGAGCCAGCTGCATATCATATATCTCAAGCATATCCATCATCTTGCCATCTGTACCCGGTGTTCTCAGCTGTTTGATCAGAGAATTTTTATGACGCAGCACTTCCTTATAATTGCGCAGCGCATCAAAATAGCTGGGTCTGAGCTGGCTTATCTCTTTGTCAATAAAATTTCTGCGCTTCTCGGGACTGTCCTTTATAATTCTCAGGTCATCCGGTGAAAAAACGACAACAACTAAATTGTTCAGCAGCTCCGCAGTCCTGTGAAGGAACTTATTATCCTTCTTAATCATCTTCTTGCCACTATTATTGATTGTTATGCTTATTTTCTTATCTATATCATCGCTAACCGCTTCAGCCGTGATATTGCAGCTATCCTCTCCAATTTTAATGAGATCAGTAGAATTGTTAGTACGAAAAGAACGCGCAAACGCGCAGAGATATATAGCCTCTATCAGGTTAGTCTTACCCTGCGCGTTCTCACCCATTATTATATTTCGTTTGCCATCGAACTCTGCCTTGAGCTCGACGTAATTTCTGAAATTTTTTAATTTTATACTATCTACTCTCATCCGAAATTATCCCATTATCAGTTAATTCTTACAGGAAGCACCAGATATAGATAGGTGTCTCCCTTGAGAGGTGTAATGATACAAGGCTTTACACTGTCGCTCATGTTGAGGATAATTTCCTCATCGTCGATAACCCTGAGCACGTCCATCATGTATTTGGAGTTAAATCCAATCTCAATATTTTCTCCATCCTTCATAATCTCGACCATCTCCTTGATACTGCTCTTCTCGGATAGAGATGTAATCTCAATCTGCTCATCCTCTATATTGAGTTTAATGAGGTTGTTGTTCTGCTCCGAAGCAATGATAGCAGCTCTATCGATACTCTTCATGAGCTCAATTCTGCTTGTTCTAATCTTAATTGTGGTTTCAGATTTGATAATCCTGCTGTAGTCTATGTAATTTCCGTTAAGAGTGTTGAGAATCACTCTGTTGTTATCGAACAGCATCACTACCTTATTATCCACAATTTCCATAAACAGCTGCTCGTCATTGTCATCATCGCTGATAATCTTGGATACCTCTCCGAGAAGCTTTGCCGGAACTACAATGCTCATCTTTTCATCTGTATCCACCTTAGCATTGTAAATAGCCATTCTAAATGTATCCACGGCTACCATACGCAGATTTCCGTCGCCAAGGTCGATGAGAATACCCGTAAGCACTCCGTTAAGCTCATCAGCACTGGCCGAAAACGATGTCTTGCGAATGAGGTTTTTGATATCTCTCTTGGAAAGGATAAGCTTCTTACCTTCCCCTATATTAAATCTTGGAAACTCATCAGCGGAGAAACAGTTAAATGTCGAAGAAGATTTACCGCTGTTGATCTTAATCTGATTCTTCTCGTGATTGTAGTCCATCAGAATCTCCTCTTCAGGGAGCTTGCTCACGATGTTGGCAAAATTCTTTTCTTCTATTACAAATGAAACATCGCCTTCGCTGTCAACAGGAATGTTTGACTCGATAGTCATATTAGTATCTGTAGCTGTTAGATACATCCTGTCATCTTTAGTTTCAATAAGTATTCCCTCTAATATAGGGGATGGTGTTCTTGTAGGAATCGAATGAGATACGTTATTGATTGCTCTGTTCAGTTCACTTCTGGTGCAGTATATTTTCATCGAAATTCCCTTTCTTTATATATTATATATTTAGTAATAATAGTAGGGGCTGTTGACAGTGTGGATAACTTTGTTTTTACTTATATTATCTCGCATTGCCATCAAAAATCATATTGATAACCCCTGATGATAAACGGTTCATAAAATATGGATAAATAAAAAGTGACTTTTTATTATTATAAATCGTTATAAATTATGCTTATTTAACTTCTTATTAATATCATCTATATCGCGTTTGATGAGCTCGTCTTCCTGATATAGATTCTGAATTTTGGTGCAGTTGCTCATAACCGTCGAGTGATCCCTGCCACCAAATATCTCACCAATCTTTGAGAACGACAGGTCTGTGCTCTCGCGACAGATGTACATAGCTACCTGCCTAGCCAGAGCAATTTCAGCAGTTCTGCGTTTAGAATCTATGTCTGAAACCTTGATATCATAGTGAGAAGCGACGGTAGACCTGATCCTCTCAGGAGCAATGGCCTTGTCGGTGTCTCTGTAGATGTCCTTGAGGACAATCTTGGCAAAATCAAGGTCTATCTTGTTGTTCATAATCTCAGAGAAGCTGATCATACGGTTCATTGCTCCTTCAAGCTCCCTTATATTATACTTTATCTTCTCTGCGATCAGGTTGCAAACCTCCTCAATATCTCTGTCGAGGGTTATGTCAGCGAGCTCTATCTTCTTCTTGAGTATTGCTACTCTCGTCTCAAAGTCAGCTGGCTGAACGTCTGCAGTTATTCCAAATCCGAATCTGGTTGTCAGCCTTTCATCGAGCTTCTGCAGGTTGCTCGGTGGCCTGTCACTGGATATTACAATCTGCTTGTTGTTCTCATACAGAGTATTAAATGTGTGGAAAAACTCCTCCTGTGTAGCTTCCTTGCCTTCCAGGAACTGAATATCATCTATCAGCAGGACATCAATCTTACGATACTTTTCCTTAAACTGGTTGGTATTCTGAGTATTGATAGCTTCTATCAGTTCATTCGTAAAGGTCTCGGACGATATGTATAGGACATTTGAAGAAGGATCGTTCTTGATAACGTGAATTCCTATAGCCTGCATCAGGTGGGTCTTACCTAGACCTGATCCACCGTAGAGAAACAGAGGGTTATACGCCTCTGCCGGAGATTCGGCAACCGCAAGGGAAGCAGCGTATGCGAATTTGTTGTTACCACCTACTACGAAGTTTTCAAAGTTATATCTAGGGTTAAAAAGCTTTGAATTATCCTTAAAAGGTGCTTTTTTTATCTTTCTCTTTTTCTCAATCTTGTTGCTTTTATACTCTTCCTTGGATTTTATAATAACCTGAAAATCATCACCGAGCAGCTTCAAGAATATATCTTCTATATTGATGATGTATTTTTCTCTCAAAAACTTGATGATGCTGATATCCTCAAGCTGTATATATATGATCTTATTATCTAAATCCAGTTTATACAGAGAAAGATCTGAAAAGAACATATCGAAGCTGAGTCTGCTTGTGGATTTCTTGATTTCCTCTATGAATGATTCCCATATCTTGTTAGTGTCCAATGTACCGCCTCCTAGGTGAATAAACATATTTTACACAAATCAATCCACAACGGCAATAATGCTGAAGTCTATAAAATGACTGTATTAGCACGATTCAAAAATAAAGTTATGCACATGTTGTGGATAACTTTGTTAATAAGTTGGAATGACCACAAAATATAGTGTGTCGTAAAATTTCAGAAAAAAATAAAATTTTTTTTAATGAAAGAGCAGTTGAGAAAAGGCGTTTTCATTGACTTTATTGAGGTTCAAAAGTATAATACCTTGATGTATGTGCCTTTGGAATTTAGAAGACACAACTATATTTAGATTATATCAAACATTGATATGGAAGGAGATAATGGCAATGAAAAGAACTTACCAGCCTAAGAAAAGGCAGAGACTTAAGGAGCACGGGTTCAGAAAGAGAATGGCAACTGCAAGTGGCAGAAAGGTTCTCAAGAGGAGAAGAGCAAGAGGAAGAAAGAAACTCACAGCTTAACAGCTGACAGAAAGTGATGTGATCATGCTCAGAAAGTCAACACTGAGGAAACAGCAAGATTTCAAGCTCGCCTATAATAAAGGTGAATCTAAGGTCTCGAGGTTCATGGTTGTTATCTATAGGAAGAACAATCTGCCGTATTCGCGGATTGCATATGTATCCAGTAAGAAGGTTGGCAACAGTGTTAAACGGAATAGATCAAGAAGGCTGATGAAGGAATCATATAGGCTGCTCAATCGTCGAATAAGAAACGGATATGATGTTGTTTTTATAGCTAGAAATTCTATCAATGGTCACAAGTGTGATGAAGTTAGAAGGTCAATGTACGGGGTTCTACGTGCGGCAAATCTTCTAGACAGCAAAGGGCTTTAAAAATGATAAAGCTTTTCAAAGAAATTATTAAACGAATATTGATAATTATCATAAGAGGATATCAGAAGTTTGTCTCACCTTTATTCCCGCCTACATGCAGGTTTTATCCTACATGCAGCACGTATTTTATACAGGCGCTGGAGAAGTACGGCCCTTTCAAGGGTACTTACCTGGGAATAAAGAGAATACTCAGATGTCATCCGGGCAATCCAGGTGGATATGATCCTCTAAGATAAGAAAGGACGGAATATGGGAATTATTGCGGTGCCTTTGGGTTACCTACTGACCTTTATATACAATCTGGTTGGTAACTATGGTATTTCACTGATAATACTGACGGTACTCGTTAAGCTGATCCTCTATCCTCTCTACTTCAAGCAGATTAAATCTACAGCTTCGATGTCTACGCTGCAGCCTAAGATGAAGGCTTTACAGGAGAAGTACAAGAACGATAAAGAGAAGCTCAATGAAGAGATGACTAAATTATACAGGGAAGAGAAATTCAACCCTATGGGTGGTTGCCTTCCGATGCTTATTCAGTTTCCTATCATCATGGGACTCTTCACTCTTCTTAGAAATCCAATGAAATATATAGCTGATGATAAGATGCTTTTTGCGGTTCACCAGTCATTTCTGTGGATTAAGGATCTTGGACAGCCGGACCTGTGGATTCTTCCGATTGCGGCGGCTATAGCGACGTATTTCTCGTTTGCTATGACTCAGCAGCTTACAGGTCAAAACGATATGATGGGTGGACAGGCTAAGTCCATGAACTTAGTTATGAAGTATTTCTTCCCGCTCAGTATCCTTTGGCTTGCCAGATCTTATCCGGCCGGACTTGCTATTTACTGGGCAGGTGGCCAGTTCCTTCAGATATTCTTGAATATCAGGATGAACAAGTACCGTGCTAAGCTTAAGGAAGAGCAGGAGCTTGAAGAAAAGAGAAAACGCGCAGAGAAGCAGCTTGAGAAGATGAAGAGAGCAAGGATGAAAGGATAATGATGAGAGCTTCAGAGAAATGGGGAGTTGATGTCGACACAGCCGTTGAGCTTGCGCTTCAGGAACTCAAACTCACCAGAGATGAAGTCAACGTTGAAATCCTCGAGGAGTCGAGCAAAGGATTCCTCGGAATAGGATCGAAACTTGCTAAAGTGAGAGTTACTCCCAAGAATGACGGTGCTGATAAGGCACATAAGGAAAAAGCAACTTTCGATGATATAGATAGAATACTCGCCGGTCTACCTGAGAACAACACAGTTGTTGTTCCTGATGAGATCAGGAAAGAGTATGACAAGTACGAAGAGGAAGAGCTTGAAGATGCTCGTGCCAGCGAGCATGCAAGGCGGGGAGAGAATAAGAAATTCTCCAAGCCTAAGAGGAGCAGAGAGAGAAGCAAGAGAGAGTACAAAAAGTACGAAGCAACTCTACTTCTTGATGTTGACAAGCTCACTTCGGTACAGGATCATCCGGTTGAGGCATTCCTACGAGAAATCACCAAAGAGATGGGCATTGACCTCGATTTCGAAGTTAAGGAAGGCAAGGATTTAATCTATGTAAATGTTTCCGGTAATGATACCGGAACTATCATAGGTAAGAGAGGACAGACCCTCGATGCTGTTCAGTATCTGGCTAGTCTCGTTGTCAACAAGGAGAACAGCGGATACACAAGAGTGGTAATGGATGCCGAGAATTACAGAGCTAAGAGAGAGCAGACTCTCGTTGCTCTTGCAAATAGGCTTGCCGGTAAGGTGGAGCGTTCCGAGAGAAAGATTACTCTTGAGCCTATGAACCCTTACGAGCGCAAGGTAATTCATTCGACACTTCAGAATCATCCCAGTGTAATAACCAGGAGTGAGGGGAAGGATCCTTATAGAAGAGTTATAATCGAGAAGAAATAAGAGCGGAGAGCCCATCATAGATGGGCTCTTTTCGTCAACTTTTCGTAAGGCAGGAGAATTTATGGCAGATACTTTTGCTGCGATTGCAACACCTTTGGGTGAGGGCGGAGTAGGTATAGTTCGCGTCAGCGGACCGGGTTCACTCAATATTATGAAAGTTGTGTTCAAGGAATGTCCGGATAAGGTTGAACCTCGTCACGTTTACTATGGTCACGCTTTGGATGCTTCGGGAAATGTCATCGACGAGATGATATGCATTTACATGCGCGCACCTCATACATTTACCGGCGAGGATGTTGTAGAATTTCAGGCTCACGGCAGCAATGTATCGTTGAGGCTCATAGTTATGAGTGCTATCTCAGCCGGTGCAAGAATTGCAGATCCCGGTGAATTTACCAAGCTTGCCTTTCTTAACGGCAAGCTCGATTTGTCGCAGGCTGAAGCTGTTATTGATCTTATAAAAGCAAGGAGTGAGAAGCCTCTCAGCATAGCATCCGATCAGCTTAACGGGAGTCTTGGACAGGAGATAGTTGCGATTAGAAATAACATCAAGGACGTCCTCGCTCAGATGGCTGTCAATATTGATTTTCCCGATGAGGATATAGAGCAGGTTAGCTGCGATGAGTTCATCACAGAGCTTAAGAGACAGAATGACCGCTTGCAATCACTGATTAAATCCTCTGAATTTGGCAAGATTGCCAGAGAAGGTATCAAGATTGCCCTCGTGGGGCGTACAAATGTCGGCAAATCATCCCTCCTGAATGGGCTTCTCGGCGAAAACAGGGCTATCGTTACCGATATACCCGGAACTACCAGAGATACCATTGAGGAGAGTTCTTCGATTGGCGGATATCCTATTGTTGTGGTCGATACTGCCGGTATCAGAGATACTGATGATGTGATAGAGCAGATTGGTATCGAGCGCTCCAAGAATGAAATAGAAGAAGCGGATCTGGTCGTGATGGTAGCAGATGGCAGCACAGAGTTGGCTGCTGAGGATTTCGAGATAGCTGAGCACGTAGCGAATAAGAAAGTGATGCTGGTTATCAACAAGGAAGATCTGGGGATGACTGCGGCTCAGTCCGATATTGATAAGCTGAAAAGCATTATTGGCTGCGATACTGGTGATATAGTTTATACTTCCGTGAAGACTGTCAAGGGTATCGGAAAAGTGCGTGATGCGATCGAGAGGAATTTGGCAAGAGGATTTATAAAGAGTGACGGAGGAAATATTGTCACCAATGAGAGGCATAAGGATGCGCTGGTGAGGGCAAAGGCAGCTCTCGTACATGGAATCGAGCTTTTGGAGATGAGGGAACCTCTTGAAGTTGCTGAGATTGAGGTGCATGACAGTTTTCAGATACTGGGCGAAATTATAGGTGAAACGGCGAGCGAGGAGATACTGGATACGGTGTTCTCGAAGTTCTGCCTGGGTAAATGATATGAATTTGAAGGACGCGAAAAATTCAAATAAACACAGTGTGATGGGAGAATACGATGTAATCGTTGTAGGTGCCGGTCATGCAGGATGTGAGGCGGGGTTAGCTGCTGCAAGGATGGGCTGCGAGACGCTGCTGCTCGCGATGAACCTCGAGTCTGTGGCTATGATGCCTTGTAATCCTTCGATTGGTGGCACCGGCAAGGGACATCTCGTATGCGAGATAGATGCTCTCGGCGGCGAGATGGGACTGAATATAGATAAGACATTTATTCAGAGCAAGATGCTCAACACTTCCAAGGGGCCTGCTGTTCATTCACTGCGCGCGCAGGCGGATAAGACCAAATATCATCTTGAGATGAAGAAAACCATTGAAAAGCAACCACGCCTTAAGCTAAAACAGGCGGAGGTCGTTGATCTGATCCTTGAAGACGGGGCGATTCATGGAATCGTAACACGGACAAATGCAATATACATGGGCAAGGCTGTCGTGATGTGCACGGGAACCTTCCTCGGCGGTAAGGTGTTTATCGGTGATAGCGCTTACAGCAGTGGTCCCGGCGGACTTGCGCCTTCTACTGTGCTTGCGGGTAAACTGCGCGAATACGGACTTCCTATGCGCAGATTCAAGACGGGAACGCCGGCTCGCATGCTCGCTTCGACTCTCGATTATGACAGGATGAAGCGCCAGGAAGGCGATGCGGAGATAATTCCTTTCTCGTTTATGAATGAGGGAAGGGAGATCGGTTCCAACCGGATAGAGTGCTGGCTCTCTTATACAAATGCGGAGACTCACAGGATAATTCTTGAAAATATAGGGCGTTCGGCGATGTACTCCGGTAATATCGTAGGTGTCGGGCCTAGATACTGCCCTTCGATTGAGGATAAGGTATCCAGATTTAAGGATAGGGAGAGACACCAGCTGTTCGTCGAACCGGAGGGGCTTGATACTGAAGAGATGTACATTCAGGGCATGTCATCAAGCTTGCCGGAGAATATACAGGAGGCTTTCTATCATACAATTCCCGGACTTGAACACGCCGAAATCGTTAGACCTGCATATGCGATCGAGTATGATTGCGTAGATCCTACCACATTAAAGCCAAGCCTTGAGAGCAAGCTGATCGAGGGCATGTTTTGTGCAGGTCAGTTTAACGGAAGCTCCGGTTACGAGGAGGCTGCTGCACAGGGGCTTGTAGCTGGAATGAACGCTGCTCGTAAGCTTCAGCAGAAGAATCCGATGATTCTTGGAAGAAACGAGGCTTATATTGGCGTTCTGATCGACGATTTGGTGACTAAAGGTACTATGGAACCTTATAGAATGATGACGTCCCGAGCGGAATTTAGGCTTATTTTGAGACAGGACAATGCGGATCGCCGTTTGACAGAGGTGGGATTCGAGTATGGACTTGTAACTGATGAGAGATATTCGAGATATTTAGCCAAGAAAAAAAACGTTGATGAAGAGATTGTTAGGCTGAAGGATAAGTATACTGAATTTAGTAAGCTTAATGAATTTTTAGCATCTGAAGGCAGCAATGAGGTGACAAATAATAATATTACGTTCTATGATCTGCTTAGGCGCCCGGAGATATCCTATGCTGCTCTGGAATCTATAGATGATGATACCAGACCTGAATTGAATAGAGCAGAGCGCTATGAGGTTGAGGTCAGAATTAAGTATGCGGGATACATAGATAAGCAGCTTGCTCAGGTTGAGAAGATGAAAAAGCTGGAGAGCAGAAGGCTTGTAGAAGATATTAATTACAACGAAATCAATGGACTTAGACTTGAAGCGAGACAGAAGCTGACAGATATCAGACCTATCAACATAGGACAAGCAAGTAGGATCAGCGGTGTATCCCCGGCAGATATTAATGTGCTCCTCATATATCTGGAAAAGAAAAGGCGAAGCAACGAAAGGCGCAAGGACTCATAGTATGAAGGATGTTATAATCTCCGAATTGAAGCAGAAATACGGCGAGGAGATGACTGCTAAGATGTTTGCCTATATGGGCAAAATCTTAGCAGCAAATGAGCATATAAATTTGACTGCGGTCAGAGAGGAGGACGAATTCCTTGAAAAGCATATTTTGGATTCGCTCACCTGTAATGATTGCGATGAATTCAAGGCTGCTGAGGTTGTTGTAGATATGGGAACCGGAGGAGGCTTTCCCGGGATTCCGCTTGCAATTACCAATCCGGATAAGAAGTTTGTTCTTGCTGATTCTCTAAATAAGAGACTCAAGATAATAGAGCAATTCGCTGCAGAGCTTTGCATAGATAATATTGAACTTTTGCACATCAGGGCGGAGGACATGGGTCAGAATCCTGCATACAGAGAGAAGGCGGATATCTGCGTGTCCAGAGCTGTCGCATCTCTGGATGTATTGTCGGAATTGTGTCTGCCTCTTGTCAGGAAGGGTGGATACTTTATCTCTTATAAAGGTGACGGTGCAGAGGACGAGTTTGATGTGGCTAAAAGGGCAATTTCTATATTAGGTGGTAAGCTCGATAGGATAGAGAAGCCTTCTTTAAAGAACGCATATATATCCGGACATTGCCTGTTGCTTGTGAAAAAGGTTGCTCATACACCTAAACGTTTTCCCAGGAAAGCGGGTGCGGCTAAAAAATCTCCTATTCGTTAGAAATAGAGAGGTGTGCAGTTGGGCTGATTGTGGTTGCTATTGAGAACCCGTTTGACTTCGTATTTGTTTCACGTGAAACATTTTTAGCAAACACTACATATTGTTTCACGTGAAACATCATTCAACAAATTCACTAAAAACTCATCAAATCTACGAAGTAAATAGAACAGAAGCCTAGATAGAAATACCGCAATATTATATAATAGGGGCAGTAAATTCTCAAAAAGGAGACCTATATGGGAAAGGCAATAGCAATATTTAATCAAAAGGGCGGAGTTGGTAAAACAACGACCAATATAAACCTGAGTGCCTGCCTCGCTGTCCAAGGCAAGAAGGTTCTAGTCATTGATATAGATCCGCAGGGAAATACGACTAGCGGAATAGGGATAAAGAAGAGAAAGCTGACCAGCACTTTATATGACGTATTGGTTAATAAGGACTATGATGTCCACAAGGCTATCCTCCAGACCAAGACAGCAAATCTCGACATCATTCCGGCAAGCGTCGATCTGGCAGGCGCTGAAATAGAGCTAGTTAATATTGAAGGACGAGAGAGACGGCTTAAGAAGGCAATAGAACAGGTAAGGAGCGAATACGACTATATATTCATAGATTGTCCACCCTCGCTCGGGCTGCTTACAATCAACTCGCTGACCGCTGTGGACAGCGTACTCATTCCGATTCAGTGCGAGTTCTATGCTCTGGAAGGAGTAAGTCAGCTGATGAGTACTGTCGATCTGGTTAAGAAGAATATGAATCCGGAGCTTCAGATAGAGGGTGTAATTCTCAGCATGTTCGATGGAAGAACCAACCTGGCAATTCAAGTAGTACAGGAGGTTAAGAAATATTTCGGCAAGTATGTATTCTCAACCGTAATACCCAGAAATGTCAGACTTGCTGAAGCTCCAAGCTATGGCATGCCGATTGTAAAGTATGATCCGTCATCGGCGGGGGCAAAAGCATACAACAAGTTTGCACAGGAGTTCCTGGAAAGAGAAAAGAGGAGACAGAAGGAAAATGGCTAAAAGAAAAGGTGGTCTAGGAAGAGGCCTCGACGCACTCTTCGCAGATGCAGCTCCTCTTTTCGAAGAAGACCTTGAAGAAGAGGGATCAGACATCGATGACATCAAGCTGATGGAAGCGATAGATGATGTTACGGGAGACAGAGGAAGATCGAGACTCGGACATGAAGCCGGCAAGATTGCTGTAAGCGAGGTCGCAGCAAGTAATATTTCAGATAAAGTCTCTAAGAAAAATAAAAACAAAACGCCCGCATCCTACGGGGGGAATGACCTGAAGGGTAGTGATAGAGTTAGATACGGCAGCAAATCCAAAGCAACTGATATAAATGGAAATATTATTAACCTCGAAGACCTTAAGTCTGACGACTACGAAGATCGTGTTCTGTATTTGGATATAAACGATATCAAGCCTAATAAGGATCAGCCAAGAAAGACCTTCAACGAAGACAGGCTAAAGGAGCTTGCCAATTCTATAAAGGAAAACGGCGTGATCCAGCCTTTGATCGTAAGAGCGACAGTAAACGGATATGAGCTTGTGGCCGGGGAGAGACGCTGGAGAGCTGCAAGGATTGCTGAACTCAAGAAGGTGCCTTGCATAATCAGGAACTTTGATGAAAAGCAGAACATGATAGTTGCAATCATCGAGAATATGCAGAGAGAGAACCTCGATGCTATCGAAGAGGCACAGGGTCTCAATGAGATGATTAAGAGGTTTGAATTCACTCAAGAGCAGGTGTCAAATGCGCTTGGTAAGAGCAGAGCATATATCGCAAATTCATTAAGATTGCTGAAGCTACCCGAAAAAATTCAGGACATGATTGTGAGTGGCAAAATTTCTGCAGCACACGGAAGGACAATTATCACAATTAAGGATGAGAAGAAGCAGCTGGAGGTGTGCGACAAAATTGTCAGAAGCGGTCTTTCTGTAAGAGCTACTGAGCGACTGGCGGAAAAGGTCAAAGACGATGCGAGACCGGAGCGCAAGAAAAGACGCAAACCTATAAACTCAGAAATTATCGCAGTAGAGGATGAATTACGAAAGCTGTTTGGAACTAAAGTCAACATAAGCGGAAAGGCGTCAACTGGAAAGATAGAGATTGAATATTACAGTCTGGACGAACTAAATAGGCTGATTGATATGCTAAGGGGTATCGAATAGCCGAAGTTAGGAGTATTGAATTTATGAACAACAACGCAGGAAGTATACCCGGCTCGGAATTTTTGGAGAGCCTGCCGGTACCGGCGTGTATGGTTAATAGAGAAGGAACAGTCGTATATGCAAACGCTCTGATTAAGAATGTTTTTGCATATGACGACATCATTGACGGAAATTTCTTTGCGCTAACCAGAACTAAGCTCGAGGAACTCGAGGCAGCAAAAGAAAGCGGCGAAGAGGTAAGAATTAAAAGAAACGAGCAGGTGTTTGTGCTCAGCGCCGGACGTAAGGAGAGAGATGACGGAATCATAACCGTGTATTTCGCCAATGTTACAGAGCGCGAGTCTTTGCGATCGAATTACCGCGAAGAACACATCTGTCAGATGTACGTAAGCATTGATAACTACGATGAGCTGATTTCAAACTCTCCGTCAGATAGCAAGATGACCGTTCCGGCCGAGGTTGATAAGCTGCTCAACAAGTGGGCGGAGTCAAATAATGCTGCAATCGAGAGCATCAGCGAGGATTCGTATCTGGCAACTCTATACAGAAGAGATGCGGATAACATTATCGAGAGCAGATTTTCGATCTTGGACGACATAAGAGCAATCCGGACTAAGGACGATTTTCCTGTCAGCCTGAGTATCGGTATGGGTATGGGAGTTAAGAGTCTGCAGGAGACAACGGAGCTTGCTGAGGCTGCGCTCGACCTCGCTATGGGTCGCGGCGGAGATCAGGCGGTGGTCAAGAACGGTGACAGGACACACTACTACGGCGGCAAGCTGCAGTCGATGGAGAAGAACAACAAGGGCAAGTCGAGAATTATAGCACATGCGCTTAAGCAGCTGGTGCGTGAGAGCTCTAATGTAATCGTCATGGGTCATCGCTGGCCGGATATGGACTGCTTCGGCTCTGCGATAGGTGCATACAAGATCGCAAAGTTCTTGGAAAAGGACGCTGCCATCGTAATCGAGGAGTACAACGAGGCGCTGCAGGCAATTTACAAGCAGGCCAAGGCGACTGAAAATTACGAGATCGTTGACCGCGAGAAGGCCATCGGGATGTGCGATAATAAGACTCTCGTCATCGTCGTTGATACACATAGGCCTGGGATGGTTGAATGCCCGGAGCTTCTCGATATGGCTGATAAAATTGTGGTTATCGATCACCACAGGCTGTCCGACGACTCGATTGAGAATCTGACGCTGTCATATGTGGAGTCATATGCTTCATCTGCGAGCGAGCTGATGACTGAGATTATCCAGTACACATCCAACAAGAAGATTGTCAATAAGTTTGAGGCGGAGGCGCTGCTGGCCGGAATCACGGTAGATACCAACAGATATTCAATCAAAACAGGCGTGAGGACTTTTGAGGCTTCTGCGTGGCTGAGGCGTGTAGGCGCTGATACGACAGAGGTTAAGCGTTTCTTCCAATCTGAAGTTACAGCCTTCCAGATGAGGGCGGAAGCTGTTGCCGGCGCTGAGTATATGGACGAAGGCGCTGCGTTGTCTATATCACAAGGCTATTCGACAGATGCGCAGATTATCAATGCGCAGGTCGCTGACGAGCTGCTGATGGTCAAGGGTGTGAAGGCATCATTTGCAGCAGGCAGAAATGACAAGGGCAAGACCGTGGTGAGCGCCAGGTCGCTGGGCGAAGTTAATGTCCAAGTTCTAATGGAGAGATTTAACGGCGGCGGTCATCTAAATTCGGCCGGCGCACAGGTTGACATGTCTCCGGAGGAGGTTATTGCCGAGCTCAAGGAGATGATCCCGGAGTACCTGGGCGCAGATAGCGACGAGTCGGAAAGCTCCGCACAGGATTAAACAGTCTTAAAAGTGTCGTTAATCTAAAAAAGAATTTACAAGAATAACAAGAACAATCAACGGATGGATACACATAAATCAGTAAAATAAAAAAGAATTTAACGGGCGAAAAGGAGGGCGTTATGCAGATTATTTTAAAGAAAGATGTTAAGGGAGCCGGAAAAGCCGGTGATGTCGTTAAGGTTAGTGACGGCTACGCCAGAAACCGCTTGATTCCGGGAGGATTTGCAGTTGAGGCTACTCCTTCCAACCTAGCCAGGATCAAGAGAGAGAAGGCTAACCACGAGGCGCAGATTGCTCTGGACAAGGCGGAGGCCAATCAAGTCAAGAAGGTTCTGGAGGACAAAACTATCCGGCTTAAGACACGAGTCGGAGAAGGCGGCAAGCTGTTCGGATCTGTAACTTCGATGGACATCGCAGATGCTATCAAGGAGCAGACCAGGCTGGATATAGACAAAAAGAAAATCGTGCTTAAGAAGCCAATCAAGGAGATTGGCGAACACGAGGTGGAGGTCAAGCTCTATACAGAGATTTCGGCGGATATCAAGGTAGCAGTTACCGAGGAATAGAATATGCCAAATGATATAAACAGTCAGACGTCGGAGGCCTTAGAGCCTCCGAAAGACATAGAAGCGGAGAAGGCGGTTCTCGGATCGATGATGCTCAGCGAGGACGCGGTGCAGGATGTCGTTGACATACTCAAGCCGGAAGACTTTTATCTCAAGGAGCATCAGGAGATATACAAGATGTTCATGAGTATGTTCCGCAAGAGCATCACAATCGACCTGATGACGACGAGGTCAGAGCTCAACAAGGTGCACCAGCTCGAGCTGGTCGGCGGTATCACCTACCTGAGCAGGCTGTCCGGCGATGCGATCAATCCTTCAAATGCAAAATTTTACGCAGTCACGGTTATCGACAAGTCGAAGTTGAGAAAGCTCATCAAGTCGGCCGATACCATGCGTAAGAACGCGTACGACGGCAGCATGGATACAGAGCAGATTCTGGACGAAGCTGAGAAGGAGATTTTCTCTATTGCGCAAGCTTCGCAACGCAAGAACTACTCGCCTATTCAGGAAATACTACAGAAGAACATAATCGAGATTAACGAGCTGGTCCAGAACGATGGGCAGCTGCCGGGAATAACCACCGGATTTAGAGATATAGACAAAATGCTGGGCGGCCTCAAGAAGACCGACCTTGTTGTGCTTGCTGCCAGGCCGGGGATGGGGAAAACCGCCTTTGCGCTCAACGTTGCCGAGAATGCAGCGATGGCAGGGCACTCGGTTCTCGTATTCAGCATGGAGATGTCTAAGGAGCAGCTCGGACAGAGGATGCTCGCTATGTCGGCTAGGGTAGATATGGAGCATATCAAGAACGGAACGATTGAAGACGACGAATGGTATAGCATCGACGAGGCACAGGAAAAATTTGAAGATGTCAATCTCAATATCGATGATACTGCGCAAATCTCGATTCTGGAGATGAAGAACAAGTGCCGCAGGCTCAAAGAGAAAAGCGGTTTGGACCTGGTCATCATCGACTATCTGCAGCTGATGTCCCTCGGCTACAGCGGCGACAACAGAACTAACGAGATCAGTGCGATTACCAGAAGTATAAAAATTCTCGCCAAGGAGCTTGATGTCTGTGTAATCCTGCTGTCGCAGCTGTCTCGCGCATCTGAACAGCGCAAGGATCACCGTCCGATGCTGTCCGACCTCAGAGAATCCGGATCCATCGAGCAGGACGCAGATATCGTAGTGTTCCTGAAGAGGGATGACTATTATCAAAACGATGATGAAGAGGCTGATACATTGTCAGGAAATAATTGCGAGGTTATCATCGCCAAGCACCGAAGCGGTCCGACAGGATCGGTCAGGCTGGCATGGATCGCAAGGTATACGAAGTTCGGAAACCTCGAACACACCGTATAAATTTACCACAAACAACATATTCAAGGAGTATCATGAACGACACGGAGTTTGTTAAAGAACATAATAAAGATGTCTACCTGTACAGCACGGAGATAGAGAATCTCATGATTAACGAGTTCTTTACCAGCGCCAACGGCGACTATGTGAAGGTGTATTTGCTCGGCTTGATGCGAGCGAAATACGGAATAGTAGAGGACAGAGGGAAGACCGCAAATGTTCTCGGCATTACTCCTGACGAGATCGACGCAGCGTGGGACTACTGGGAGAGCGTCGGGGTCATCAGACGAGAGTATATGCCGGATGACGACTCTTACAGGGTAGTTTTCCTCAGCCAAATCTCAAGGTTCTATGGTCACAAGAAGGCTTGCGGGGACGACAGCTCCGAAGAGCAGGACTTGAGAGTGGTCGATCTCGATCTCAAGCACCTATACGATGTATACGAGAGCGCAAGCGGCCGGAGCATTCCTTCCAATGAAGCTCGCAAGATTGCGGACACTGTCGGGATGCTTGGGGTCGCGCCGGAGGTGTACGCCTATGCGATTAAGTACAGCAGTGACAACGGACACACGGATATCCGTTATATCAACAAGGTGGCTATCAACTGGCACAATGAAGGCTGCAATACGGAGGCTGACGCAAAGGCCTTGCTCGAGAAGGATGCTAAGCGGCGGTTCATGTACGGGAGGATTTTCAAGGAGATAGGATTCAATCGTCAGTGGACATCCGGCGACTGCGAGCTGATGGATCGCTGGTTTGACGAGCTGAGCTTCGGATTGGATGAGGTGCTCGAAGCTGTCAAGCTGACGGCAGGTAAGCGCGAGCCGTCGCTGAGGTATGTCGATGCAGTTCTTGAAAATAAATATCGTGAAGCCGGCGGCATCGAACCGCGCTACAAGTCGAACGCACGGAATGGTTCGCAAGAAAGTAAGCTCGGAAATGCGGGAATGCAGAAGGGTGGAGCTGTCGGCAGTCAAGGCCGACAGACATCCGGCGGTGTCAATATCAGCAAACGAGTGCTTGAAGAGTATTATACTTATCTGCGAGACAAAGCAGTAAGAGAACAAAAGGAAAAGCAACAAAGACTCGAGACCGAGATGCCGATAATGCGGAAGTTTGCAAGCATAGAGTCGGAGATCAAGAAGACGCTGTTGACGGGACTCGGCAGCATGGGCAGGGATAAGAGAAGCGAACTGCTTCAAAAGCAGAAGGAGCTAATCGAACAGAAGAAGGAATTCCTTGCGGTTAACGGGTATCCGGAGGATTATTTAGAGGTTAAATATAAGTGTCCGATATGTAAGGACCACGGAATTACGGACGATGGAAGGCGCTGCTCTTGTGTACAGGAGAGAGCAGATGAGGCTTATAGATGGAACAAAAGCAGGCAAATAAAAGAAAAGTAAAACCAGATAACAAGGGAAAAGTTGCAAATATAGATAACATGCAGGGAGTTGAGCAAGCGGCAAAGACGAAAGCTCCCTCTAAGGCGAAAGCAAAGGCTGCTAAAAAGAAAGCGAAGAAGGAAGCAGCAAAAGCAGCCAAGAAAGCTAAGAGAAAAGCCAAGAAGCTGGCCAGGCAGTACAAGGCCGAAGCGCTGGACAGGAAGAAGCGCGAGGCTAGAGCAGCCAAGAAAGCAGCTAAGGCCGCAAAGGGGCCTTCGGCCTGGAACAAGCTGTGCCGCGGTATTGCGACTGCCGCAGCCGCGCCAATCAATCTGCACGACAGGGTACAGGATGCATCGGATAAGTTCTTTATTGGTTGCGGATACAGCTTGGCGACTGAGTATCACGATATGCGTGTCAGATACAAGGGTAGCGGCGGCAAGATAGTCAGCGGGCTGTTTACGCTTATAATCCTGGTGTGTGGTGTATTGCTTACCATGGAGCACTATACGATATATGAATATGCGTACAATGGGCGTGTTCTCGGATATGTCAAATCGGAGGATTCGGTTGTCAGCCTCCTCGACGTTGCGGGTGACCACATGTCGTCGAGCAATGGAGGCGCACGCATCAAGTTTGTGGCGGATAATAACGTGACATTTAGAAGAGTCTCGGCAGCAGAGAAGGATGTCGACGATCCGGATACGGTTATAAACAAGCTGACATATATGACAGACATCGAGGTGTCGGCGTATGGCATCTATCAGGATGACAAGCTGCTAACGGTCGTAGAGACCAAGGGTACGGCGAATTCGCTTGTTGACGAGGTTCTGGCTCATTACAAGCAACCTGATAAGGGTATGAGGATAGAGCAGCTCAAATTCGCAAAGCCGGTTGAGGTCAAGCAGCTCGATGTCATGCTCACAAGCGTGCAGAGCAAGAAGCAGGCAAAGGAGCAACTGCTCGACGGCGGAGATATCAAGCTGAGCCACATCATCAAGTCGGACGAGACAATTGGCAACGTTGCCAAAGCGTATGATGTAAACGTCAAGGACATGAGCGGTAAGACAGCGACGCAGGCAGTAGATAAGCTCAAATCCGGAGACCTTGTAAACATGAAGAAGAAGGTCAATCCGCTGGAGGTTAAGATTGTAGAGACAGGTAAAATGTCCGAAACTATTCCGTTTGAAACGGAGAATCAGGAAACTACCGATCTGTATAAGGGTGAGTCTCTCGTCGCACAGGAGGGTGTCGACGGCAGGCAGATCATCAGCGGAACCATCACCAAGATAAATGACAAGACGGTTAAGAGAAGTATCAAGACAAAGGAAGTCGTAGCTGAGCCTGTCAAGAGGATAGTCAAGGTGGGAACTAACGACAAGCCTAAGACTGCATCGAGCGGTTCATATGCAGTTCCAATCAAGAGTGCATATGTTATCAACAGCAACGGGCGCTTTGGAACGAGATGGGGAAGGAAGCACGAAGGACTCGACTTCTCCTGTCCAACAGGAACTCCGATCTACGCTGCTGACGGTGGAACTGTAATTAAGTCGGGTGTAAGCGGCGGATATGGAAACTGCGTGGTAATCAAGCATGACAACGGTCAGGAGACACTGTACGGACACTGCAGTAAGCTCAACGTAAGCGTTGGGGAGAAGGTATACAAGGGTCAGGTAATTGCAGCTGTAGGTAATACGGGTCGCAGTACGGGAGCTCACTTGCATTTCGAGATTCATGTTGGAGGACAAGCAGTAGATCCGTGGAACTACATATTCTAGAGAGATAAGGACGGCAGGTTCTAAGAAATGAGCAGGAGTAACAGAAGAGAAGTGAGGTCATCCGACGGGGTGGCCGGCGCTGCTCAGGAGGCTGGCTCAAGGGCCGGCTCTAAAAAGAATAAGAAGAATAAGAAGCGCAGATTGTCTGCGATGCTTTCCAAGCCTAAAAACAGACGTAATCTGATTATCTCGGCTGTGGTGTTGCTGTTGCTCGCGGCATCTGTCCGCAACATCATAAAGCTGGAGTTAGAGAACAGAAGACTGACGCTCAAGAACAGAGAGCTAAAGGAGACCAAGAAGGAGCTTCAGATAGAGCTTAAGAACGTCAACAGCAAGGAGTATATAGAAGAGCAGGCACGGAAACAGCTGCGGCTCGTGAATCCGGATGAAATTTTGTTTGTATTCCCAAATGATAAGGACAAGAGCAATGGTGAAAGCGGAGGCAAATAAAGCGGTGGATAAGCTGCATATACGAGAGGCGATAGTGGTAGAGGGGCGTGATGATGTCGATGCCGTATCAAAGGCATGTGATGCTCTCATAATTGCGACACATGGATTTGGCATAACCGGAGATACATGGGCTCTCATAGAGAAAGCATATGATGAGCTGGGGATAATCATTATGACTGATCCGGACTATTCAGGTGAGGAAATCAGGCGCAGGCTGACCGCAAAGTTCCCCAATGCTCTGCACGCGTATATGCCACGTTCCGAGGCAATTAGGGCCGGCGATATTGGCGTTGAAAATGCAGCGCCGGAAGCGATACGCATGGCTTTGAGCAAGGTACACGGTATAAGCGAGAGTTCCGGGAGGGCGGCTATAACCATGGCAGATTTGACAGAGCTCAAGCTGGTTGGATATGTGGGATCCTCGACACTTCGTGAGAGTGTGGGTGCGGAGCTCGGTATAGGCTGCGGAAACGGTAAGGCTTTTCTGCGCAAGCTGAATGGGTTTGGAATCTCTAGGGCCGACCTTGAGCAGGTCGTTACGCATCTGTAAAATTCGGATTCATAGCTGATAATTGTTCATAAGCGTGCACAGAAGCACATAAAATCAACGAGAGCATTAATACATATTAGTACATATCACAACAGAAAACGGTATAAAAAGTGGCAAATAAATCCAAGAACAGGGGAAGGTGCACGACAGGCGGCAGCCACAGCAGCAGCTCGAGATCTGCATCAGGTACAAGCTCAGCCGACCGAGTACCGCACGGCTTTAAACATGCGAAGAGCCTCGGTCAGAACTTCCTAAATGACCAAAATGTAATAGACGATATAGTAGCAGGCAGCCTGATAGATGAACAGACTTTGGTTATAGAAGTCGGACCGGGGGAAGGGGCGTTGACAAGCGAACTGGTTGAGGTTGCCGGCTATGTGATTGCAATAGAGCTTGACGACAGATTGATTCCAATACTGCGGACGAAGTTTGCGCTGCATGATAATTTTGAAGTCATTCACGGAGATATCCTCAAAGCGGATATCGAATCTATTGTGAATGACGCTATGCGGAAGCATGATTTGACGAGGACCCGAGTAGTCGGAAATCTACCGTATTACATAACTACGCCGATTATAATCAAGCTGATAGAATCAAAGGCGGAATTTGAAAGTCTCACGGTGATGATGCAGAAGGAGGTCGGGGACAGACTGCTGGCCGAGCCCGGAACCAAGCTCGCGGGAGCGATTACATATGCCGTTCATTACAGGTGCACAGTGGATAAGATATGCGATGTTTCACGCGAAGCATTTTATCCGGTGCCTAAAGTGGACTCGCTCGTCCTGCGACTCGATATGAGAGGAGCGCCGGCCGTTGACGTGGCAGACGAAGATAGATTTTTCCGTTGCATCAAGGCGGGGTTTTCAATGAGACGCAAGACCTTGCTCAACTCGCTGCAGGCAATCGATGATGTCAGTAGGGAGGATATCAGGATGGCACTCGGAAGGGTTAATATAGATCCATCGAGAAGGGCTGAAACGCTTACGATGGAAGAATTTGCGGAATTATCCAATTCCATCTGGGAGGAATAGCTAAGCATGAAATTTAAAAAGTTCTGTAAGGGCGTAATCGCCAGGATTAAGGGAGGTGCGGTCAGGGTTCACGATAGATACCGCAAGCGTTTCCCCAAAAAGGTGCCGAAGCTCAACGACGGAAAGCTACACGATAGGAGATATATCCTCAAGCTCGCTGTATGGGCTTTTGCAATGAACCTGTACATAGAAACCTTTGCACGCATCACGAGCGGCGTGTTCGACGGAATTCTATTCCTATTCCAGCACCCGATTATATTCTTATATAACTGCCTGATGATTTTTACGACGATGTGTCTGGCACTTATGTTCAGAAAACGCGGATTCGCATTCCTGATGATATGCATTTTCTGGGGCGTCCTCGGAACGGTAAACGGCGTAATACTGCTCAAGCGGATGACTCCGTTCACTCTCTACGATATGCAAAATACAAAGGACGGCTTCTCGCTGCTCTCTACGTATTACTCAAAGGCGCAGATTACTCTAGGGGTTGCGATTATTGGCGTTGCACTATTGATAGTTGCACTGTATTTCATTAACTGCTATAAATGGACCAACATCAATTACAAGAAGGAAATAGCAATTATAGCTGCGTCGTTTATGGTATTTGCAAGCAGTACGTTTGGTCTGATCGAATCTAAAGCGCTGAGCACATTCTTCGGAAACCTCAACTACGCATATAGAGATTACGGGTTTGCGTACTGTTTCCTCAACACATCTGTTAACAAGGGTATCAGAAAGCCTAGGAATTATTCCAAGAGTAAAATCGAGGAGATTCTCAAGAACAACACCAAGAACGGAACTAATACGACCTTGCCTCAGAAGAACGATGCTAAGAAATATCCTAACATCATCGTGCTGCAGCTGGAGTCCTTCTCATACGCGCAAGACTACAAGAATATCAAGGTGTCCAACGATCCGACACCGGTATTTACCAATCTGATGAAGAACTATTCCACAGGGTGGTTCAAGGTGCCGGCTTGCGGCGCGGGTACAGCCAACACTGAGTTCGAGGTGCTGACGGGTATCAGCTCGAGATTCTTTGGCCCCGGGGAGTACCCGTATAAGGGTAAGCTGCGGGAGCAGTCACTGCAGAGTCTTGCAAATGTCCTCAAAAGCCACGGCTACAGCACACATGCACTACACAACCATAGAGCGTTGTTCTATAACCGCAACGAGGTGTACTCATCGCTGGGGTTTGACAACTTTACTTCGCTGGAATATATGAACAACATCATCAAGACGCCAACCGGATGGGCCAAGGACGAGGTTATGACCAACGATATCATGGATATGATTACCAAGTCGGATACAAGGGATCTGCTTCACATTATTTCGGTACAGGGACACGGAGCTTATCCAACGGAGCAGGTATTCAAGGATCCTTACACGACGGTTAAGGCCAAGGACGAGGCGACCAAGTGGAAGTACGAATACTATGTAAACGAGATGCATGAGATGGATAAATTTACCGGAGATCTGCTCAACAGGATCAAGGAATCCGGAGAGCCCACTATCGTGCTTATCTATGGAGATCACATCCCGGCGCTGGATGTTAAGGAGGGAGATTATGGAACAGGTGACCTCTATCAGACCAGATATGTAATCTGGGATAACATCGGACTCAAGAAGCAGGATAAGGATATAACTTCATACGAGGTTGCGTCGGACATCCTCAAGAGAGCCGGACTAAGTCACCAGGGCGTAATTTTCGATTACGAGCAGACCGCGGACAGGAACTCAAAGGCGTATCTATCTAATCTCAAGACGCTTGCATACGATATGCTGTATGGTAAGAACTATGTATTTGGCGGCAAGAACCCATATGCGCGTTCTAACATGAAGATGGGATACAAGAAAATCAAGATTGACGGAATCACGTCAATTGGTAAGAACTACTACATCAAGGGACAGAATTTTACGGAGCACAGCACTGTCAGTCTCGACGGTAAGGTCCTCAAGACCGTGTACCTCAGCCCTACGCTGCTGGGACTCAAGGAAAAGGTCGACCCTAAGGATGTCAAGAAGCTACGTGTAAGCCAGATAGACACTAAGGATGAAACAATCCTTTCGACAATTGGCGGAAATGAAGAGCTGTAAGCTCAGGAGGAACAATGGAAAAAGAAACTATGCCTTCATCCACAGGTAGAAAACTAATTGCAAAGAGGCTTCCTCGCAAGAGTGAACCTACAACTGCGGAGGACCGCATAAAGGCGACTCAGGCAGAGTCGCTTCACGATGGTCAGCGCGCTAATGAAAACACAGCATCGGCAGCTACCACAGCCGCAGCAGAACCCGCAAAACCGGCAAGGAAGCGCGGCAGACCTCGCAAGAATCCGGTTGCGGCTCAGCCGGCGGCAGAGCCGCAGGAAACCAAGGCGGTTACCACACCGGCCGCAGCAGCAGCTACGACTGATACGGCGGCCGCTGCTACATCCGCGGTATCAGAAGCAGCTCAACAACTATACCGCCTGTAGCAGCTGCGACGACAGCTATTGCAGCCGCCGCAGAACCTGCAAACCCGGCAAGAAAGCGCGGCAGACCTCGCAAGAATCCGGTTGCGGCTCAGCCGGCGGCAGAGCCGCAGGAAACCAAGCCGGCTACCACATCGGCCGCCGCTGAACTTGTGAACAGTGCGGCAGCCGGCGATAGAGCCGATTCGACCGACAGATCTGACACCGGTAAGAGTCACACAGCCGAAGAAGGAGCTCACAAGGCTTATTATTCGCGTGTTTCACATCATGCGCATGTAACAAATGAGTCGCGTGGCGTCAATCATGCAGAAGCAGCTGACGAACAGGATGATAGCTACAAGAGAAATGAAGAAGACCGCCCGGAGGTAGAGGGAATCCTCGAGATAGCAGATGGCGGCTTTGGATTCCTCAGATTCAACAACTTTCTGACATCTGAAAAGGATATATACGTGTCTCAGATCCAGATTAGAAGGTTTGGCCTCAGAACGGGTGACAAGATTCGCTGCATCTCGAGGCATCCTAATCAGGGCGAGCGCTTCGGGGCACTGCTCTATGTCAAGGAGGTTAACGGGGAGCCACCGATTACGGCCAGGAGAAGGCCTCATTTTGACAGACTCACGCCTATCTTCCCTAACAAGAAAATCGTGCTGGAGGACTCAAGTATCAAGCTGGCGACCAGGGCGATGGATCTGGTTGCGCCTATCGGCAAGGGGCAGAGAGGCCTGATCGTCGCTCAGCCAAAAGCCGGCAAGACGGTACTGCTCAAGCAGATAGCTTCCAGCATCGAGAGCAAATATCCTGATATAGAGATGATAGTGCTGCTCGTGGACGAGAGACCTGAAGAGGTTACCGACATGAAGAGGGCACTCACTCGCTCGGAGGTAATATATTCGACCTTTGACGAGCTGCCGGCTCACCACGTCAAGGTTGCCGAAATGGTAATTCAGAGAGCTAAGCGCCTCGCCGAGGAGGGAAAGGATGTGGTTATACTGCTTGATAGCATCACCAGACTCGCTCGCGCATACAACATGGAGACGCCATCTTCCGGCAGGACGCTTTCCGGCGGACTTGATCCCGGAGCGCTACATGCTCCAAAGAAATTTTTCGGAGCTGCAAGGAATCTCGAGGAAGGCGGCAGCATAACAATCCTTGCGACAGCCCTGGTGGACACGGGTAGCAGGATGGACGATGTGATATATGAAGAATTCAAGGGTACGGGCAACATGGAGCTTCACCTCGACAGACAGCTGAGCGAGCGCAGAATATTCCCTGCGATCGACTTTGCGAAGTCCGGCACGAGGAAGGAAGAGCTGCTGCTCGACGATAACGAGTACTTGGTTATGAATATGATGCGCCGTGAGATGGCATCCGGAAATCCGGGTGAAGTCACGGAGAGGATGCTTGACAATCTCAGCCATACAAGGTGCAACAAGGACTTTGTAGACGTTATGCTCAAGGAGCTGAATTTCTAAAAATCCGGAGGGAGCGATGGACTACAGTAAGATTTTCATCAAGGATGCGAAGCCGACCAAGATCGGCGGACAAGCTGTAATGGAAGGCGTCATGATGCGCGGAGAAGATAAGCAGGCGCTGGCGGTGCGACTTCCAAACGGTGATATAAGGCTGGAAATTGAAGATATGAAAGGACCTTCTAAGGTGAGCAAGGTTCCTTTTGTCAGGGGTATCGTCAGCTTCTTCTCTTCGCTGGTCTACGGCATGAAGACACTGATGCGTTCGACAAGAATCCTCGAGGAAGCAATGCCTGAAGATGAAGGAGACTCGAGCAAGCTCGAGGAGTGGCTCGATCGTAAATTTGGCAACAGGACGGCATGGAATGTGATGCTCACTATATCAGTACTGATTTCGTTGCTTATCACAATCGCGGTGTTCGTAATATTCCCGACGTACAGCGTCAACGTGCTCAAGCACGTGACCAAGAACTCTATACTGCTCAACCTGGCAGAGGGAATCCTGAGGCTGCTGATATTCGTTCTCTACGTGCTGCTAATCTCGAAGATGAATGATGTCAGAAGGCTCTTCCGGTACCATGGTGCGGAGCACAAGACCATCCACTGCTATGAGAACGGGCTTGAGCTCACTCCTGAAAATGCAAAGGGCTTCTACACGCTGCATCCCCGCTGCGGTACGAGCTTTGTCATGTTCGTGCTCATCATCAGTTTGATACTTTTTTCCTTCCTAGGATGGCCTAATCTGGTGTGGAGAATTGCATCCAGGCTGCTGTTGATGCCGGTCATCGCGGGTATCAGCTACGAGCTGCTCAAGTGGGCGGGGCGCAGCGACAACGTGGTTATCAAGGTACTGAGCTGGCCCGGTTTGATGATGCAGAAGCTGACCACCGGAGAACCGGATGAAGACCAGCTGGAGGTAGCAATCGTTTCACTGCGAGCAGTGCTCGGCGAGCTGGAACCGGGGATTATAAGCGCTTCCGGAGATACAGCCGGCGCAGAGGCTCGTGATGCGGACGGTGAAGCTGAGGCGGAGGAATCGATATTTGATGCTCTCGATAACAAGAGATACGATGAAGACGTGGCGATGGTCAGAAACCTGGTAAGAGAAGGTCGCAAGAAGCTGCAGGTTGCAGGGGTAAGCAATCCTGACGGCGATGCGGATGACATATTTTGTTACGTAACCGGATTTACCCACAACGAAATAATAACGAGGAACACCGAGCTGCTATCCGAGTCGGATATGGCAGACTACAGGGAGCGGATTCTCGAGAGAGCTTCGGGGATGCCTCTACAGTACATTACAAGGGTGCAGGAATTCATGGGACTGCCGTTTCGTGTAAATGAGAATGTTTTAATACCTCGTCTCGACACGGAGGTGCTCGTGGATCAGGTACTTGGTATCATCGGCGGCATGGAGCTGGAGCATCCGGACGTGCTCGACATGTGCACGGGCAGTGGCGCTATCGGCGTTTCGATTGCGCATATGGTTCCGGATGCGTCTGTCAAGATGACAGATATCAGTGAGCAGGCCCTCGCCACAGCGATGAAAAATGCAGAGCTCAACGGAGTGCTGGAACGCAGCAGCTTCGCACTCGGCAATATGTTCTCGGCGCTAAGGTCTGATGAGCAATTTGACATAATCGTCAGCAATCCGCCGTATATCAAGTCGGATATAATCGAGACGCTCGCTCCTGAGGTTAAGGATCACGAGCCTCGCCTGGCGCTCGATGGCGGTGAGGATGGACTGGATGCATATAAGGTTATTGCAAATAACGCTGCCGCTCACCTTAAGGACGGCGGAGTGCTCGCCCTCGAGATAGGCTATGACCAAGGAGAGGCGGTTGTGTTCCTGCTCGAGAGGACACATTACTACAAGCCGGCGGCGATAATCAAGGATCTGGCAGGCAAGAACAGAGTGGTTGTTGCGGAAAAGCCGGGCATACCTTCATAGCAATCTGATAAATAGTCAAGAATGATTTTAAAACATGCTGCTATGAAAAGGTGTACTTAAAGGTACAACAAAAAGAACTTTGGAAGCACTTCAAAATTTGGAGGTTGATTGATGAACATTGCAGTAATATTTGGAGGAAAGTCCGATGAACACGAGGTATCGCGCAATTCAGCAGTGAACGTGATCGATGGACTCGGCTCTGACCGCTATGAAATTACACAGATCGGTATAACTAAAGAGGGCAGATGGTACCAAACCGAGGCCGCTACTGATGAAATCGCGAGCGGAGAATGGGAGAACAGAGCAGATAACAAACAGGTGTGCCTGCCGGCAGACCCTACAATTCACGGTATCCTCGTGTTCGATGATGAGGAAAGGGCGGTAGTTAAACACATAGACTGCATCATTCCTGTAATGCACGGTGATAACGGCGAGGACGGAACTATTCAGGGACTCTTCGAGCTGGCTGAAATTCCTTATGTCGGACCGGGAGTAAAGGCTTCTGCGAACTGTATGGACAAGTCGTTCACCAAGATTATCGTGGGAGAGATCGGCATCGACCAGGCGAGATACTGCGTGATTAAGAGAAAGGATTTTGCAGACGACCGTGAAGGCGAGATTATGAATGCTCTCAGTACGAATGACGGCAAGCTGCCTCTGTTCGTCAAACCATCCTCAGCAGGTTCATCGGTCGGTGCGTCCAAGGTCGAGAAGAAGTCGGAGCTGGAGACGGCTATTGAAAATGCGTTTAAGTATGACGACAAGGTGCTCGTCGAGGAGATGATTGTCGGTAGGGAGATGGAAGTAGCAGTGCTCGGCAACCACAATCCAAAGGCTTCATATGTAGGCGAGATTCTATCCGCAGGCGAGTTCTACGACTACGATGCCAAATACAACAATCCGGAGTCCAAGACCCGTGTGGTAGATGATATCCCGGTCGGCAAGCAGAAGGAAATCAGAAGCAAGGCCGTCGAGATATTTAAGGCGCTTGATTGCCGTGGGTTATCCAGAGTGGATTTCTTCTATACAGAGGAAGGCAGGGTTGTATTTAATGAGATCAACACACTGCCGGGCTTTACAAATATCAGCATGTATCCGCAGCTCTGGGAGGCGATGGGTATCGATCGACCAACGCTGCTTGACAGTCTGATCAAGCTGGCGATGGAGGAGCACAGCACTACTTCTTAACCATGTGGAGTCTCTCCGCCTTGCGAATATCGTTTTCGATAAATTCGGAAGCTGCGAAGGAGCTGTCGTACTCGAGGCCCGGAGGTAGCATTGGTGTGCAAGGCCTTGAGATGACTGCTCCGAGCTGCTTATGAGTCAGCTTGCGTCCGTATTCAGCCTGGTATTCCTGCTCGAGTATGCGAAGGATGTCCCGAGCATTCTCGAGGCAGGTAACCGAATACTTATAGACCTTCTCCATGTCGTCTTCGCCCACGAAGCTGAATGAAGTGTATGGCAGCATCAAATTGACGGTCTTAGACTCATTCGATTCAGCGACAAGGTCTATGCTGTCACCTCCAAAGAACGGATAGCTGTCATGCTCGTTTATCCAAATTGAGATGTTAGGTATGAAATACGCACTATCAACCGGAATACCGCTATTCTTCATGTCGTCAAGCGCTCTGCCCGTTAGCACACCGACGACGACCTTGCGGATGTCTATTCCCTCGTCTTTCATCAGAGGCGCTATTTGATTTAGCCGCTGTCCGCTGTGCAGCAAGTCATCCACCAATATTGCAGGTCTTGCAAATGACTTGATGGTCCTTATCTGATCCTGTAGCGGTGCATAGCCTCTGTACTCCCTGATGGTATATCCCGAAAGGTCGTCCTTGAAGTACTTATCTGTCCTTAGAGCCTTGGTTACAGTATTAGGGAAGGCTACGTCGGATAGAGCCTTGCCGTATGGCACTGACATATATGGACCACGCCTCTTCAGCGGATCGGGTTCTGTGGGTACGCCATTTTCAGCCGCAACCATATTTACAATGCGGCTGTACACAGTATCTGTGTTGAATGACAGAATCAGCTGACCGGGAAACAGCTGATTAAAGGTATTCAGCAGCTTGTCGTGCGCATCATCGAGAGCTTTGATAACTCTGGGGTTCTTGCTTAATGGTGTCTTGATGCAAGTCTCAACATCTCTGAACAGCACAATCGGAGACTTCATTTCTACTACGTAGATCGGTGCTTCACCGCCACCGGATATATCTATAAAGCCATGCCGTTTCAGAATATTTATAATGTCCTCGTCCATTCCCGCAGGATCTACAGGGTGATAGATTACGTATGTATAATCCCTGGCGAGGAGAGCGGTCAGTATCTCTGTGAGTAATATCTGTTTCCGGTTTGAGCTGCCGGAGGGCTCACTAGCGTAAAATGCGCCTATGACGGCGATTGAACCGAGAGCATTTTCTCTGACAGTTGCGGCAATTTTGTTGCTACCAAACTCTTCTATCAAGTCATGTGTACGCAGCTTGTGTGCGGCTGCGAAGGCGCACAGAGGCTGTTCTTCGCTGTTTACGCTTATAAACAGCGACTCGGTGTCGACATCCCCGAGATACTCCTGCAGGGCAGAGCACTCGTAGCCTGCCTGCGACAGTGCATTCTGAAGAGGCACTATAAATGATGCATCATGGTGCTCGTACTCACTGAATTCAATCTCTCGAGTCTGCAACACGTGCTTGTATGCGGGTTCGCGCTCATATAAATTCATATCGTAGATGTAGTTCTGAACTATCGGATCGAGCAGGGTTCCGATGTCTCGGCCGAGGTCGATGTTATCACGAATTCTGGTCGAACTGATATCCTCACAGTACGTCTTGAGCGTGAGCTTGATCACTTCGCCGGTGATTGGATAAAGAGTCTCACTGCTGTCGCTATGCGAATCATCTCGCGATTCTCTATCAAACACTATGTGTCCCAGCGAGTGAATCGAGTACTCGCTGGGCGCCGTCTTGTAGCACGACGCATTTTCAACTATGTCCGAACCCATAGCGATGTACAGCTCTTTGCCGGCAAAAAGCTCTCTCAATATCCGCAGGTCCTCGGGATTAGAGATATTGATAGGAATATCGTCAGGGAATATGCATAGGCCTTCTTCGTTGCTAATCGCCATGGCCAGTATGTTCTTACGGAGCATGTGAGGCAGAGTCTTCTTGGACCATGAGAATTCATCGAGTGCAAGGTAGACATCAAAGCCCATGTCCCTAATAGTTGTGGCAATTGCCTTGTGTCCCAGGCTGAAGGGGTCATAGGTGCCGGGGAAGAAGGCAATCTTGTTGCTTTCAGTAAATTCAAAATCACCCACATCTGCGATGTAACCGGCTATAAACCTGTATATGTTGTTGAGCACCGCCGCATTGTTGTAGAACTCGAGACCAAGGTCATCTCCAATAAGAGGAATCATTGCAGCTAATCGTTTGAAGCCGTGTACTGCTACCCAGTGCTTTGAGTCCATGCTCATCTTTCGGCTTCCCAATACGCGCAGTCCGAGCACACGCAGCGCCTCCTGCGATATAGAAGTCTTGTAATGGCTTATAAATTTGACAATCAGCCCGAGCAGCTTCTGTTTGTGTTCTTCCGTACTGCTGCTGTCCGGTGAGACATTGTCATAGTTTTCAAGCAGTACTGCCACAGTGTTGAGTGAGGCAGCTGCAGACTTGTCGTTACCTGTATTTAGCAAGGTTTCCAGCCCGGCAATCATCTCGTCCAGCTCTTCATCCGGCAAGTGCAGCATCAGCTGACCGAGGTAGCCGGGGATGAACTTGATGAACTGATAATCCCCGAGCTCAAGTCCGTTGAAGAGCTCGATGCACAGCTCGTTGAGCTGCTCACGCGGCATACTGTCGGCAAGCTCAACGAGTCTTCTGCCGGCACGCTTTCTGACTATAATCGTCTCGCTGACCTTGATAAGGTTGGCAAAATGCGTAGCGATATGCATCAGGCTGTCACCCCGCTTAGCGAGCTTGAACATATAATCAATGTTGGCGAGCTTTACTATCCAGGTTGTGCCGGCCTTGAGGTTGTCGAGGAACAGCGAGGCGAGAAGAGCCTCTGTCACATCGCTGTCTGCCTGTATGCCCATGACGTTGAGTCTCCTGGTTTCTACGTCTATGCCTGTATCCGGGAAGAATTTTTCTATCAATGCGAGCGCAAGCAGGTCGGCGCTAACGCTGTAGCTGCCGAGGATATCCTTGGTGAAGAACATCAGGTTCTCGAGGAAGCTCTCCGGCATCAGTTCCTTGTCGATGCCCAGGGCAGTACTGCAAAGTACAATGATTGTCTGTTCGTCGAGCTCCGCCACATGGTAGTGAGCCTCGAGCACATCAAAATATTTGCTGCGGCACGAAGGTCTGCAGTTCCTTACGACCTGGTTTACAAAATCAGGGGTTCCTTCTACAATACGTTTCCTGTGAAATTCTGCGTGATTGTGAGATGGCTTGAGCAGCTTATCCAGATAGAATGTGAACTGTGCAAGATTGGTGGTGTCGGTATCTCTTACAGGAACCGACTTAGGCAGCTCCTTCTTGTACTCCTCGCGAAATCGGGCTACAATCTGTCCCATTATCTGAGCAGCCTGCTCTCTGATGTCGCTCTCTCTGTTAAATAGCATGTCATACATGAATCGGAGTGTCATCGACTTCTGATCCTCTGTCATGTATGTCGAATACTCGCCCAGGATGTTGAGATACGTTCTGATATTATTCCACTGTGTCTCACTGCGAGCACGCTCAATCAGCTCGGAGAATTCTGACGGACTGTTAAATATCTTCATAAGTCTGATATTATGCTCGATAGCTCGGAACTTGAGCTGTGATGTAGCTTCCCTCCCATCGAGCAGGGCAAGCTCACGTTCTTTAGGCGCACACTTAAATCCGGGAGTCTCTGACCAATCCTCAGGAAGGGAAGTTGTGACTCCGTTCTCGCGCATGAAATCCTCAAAGTCGTGCAGCTTGTTATATACCTTCTCGTATCTGCGTTTCTTGGTTGTGTCCGCATTGTCGAGCTTGCTCGATATGACTTCAAAAGCTTCGTCAAGCGAATAGAAGCGGATCAGTTCCTCATTATCCTCGTTTCTCGTGCTCTTGACGCGGAAGTCCGCATAGATGAGCAGCAGAGATTCAACCGACAGGTTCTCGAGCTCCAGATCCCATGTTGAGTGATTAGCAGCGATATGCATAATCGTAGGCAGCCCAAATCTGGTCAGGCAATAATCTGTGTAGTAGTAATGCAGATACGGAACGCGGCGTTCCTCCTCCTTGCGGCAACCGTATTTGCCGATGTCGTGCGCAGCTGCGGCACCTGAAATGAGCCCGAGATCAACATCTATGCCTGCCTCGTGCAGCTGTCTGGCTGCATACATCGCAACGTAATGAACACCGCTGATGTGCCCGAGAGTGTTGAAAGGCGAGATATCGGCGCTGATACGCATAAATTCATATACGAACTCGCGCTTAACCAGTTTCTTGAGTCTCAGATACTCGTCTGTAAAAGCATTAGCTTCAATCTCCTCGTCGCTGAGCAGCTTCATATCGTATCGTGGGTCGAAAGACAGTACCTGTCGCTCGTACACGTATATGCCGCGCATAATCTGTAGCAGCATGTTCCTGCCGTCTGCGTATTTCTCAGGTTCAAGAGGGGCGTCCATGTGAGGAAAGAGCACATGCAGGAGATACAGCCTTGTGTGCTCCAGCCAGCCCTCGATTGGAACGTCCACGAGCTCCGGCGTATACCTCGAGCTGATGTCGAGGATAGTACGGGAGTGGTATCTGCCGTGTTTGCCGGAATGGTAAGCGAGCTCGTATACCATCTCGACGAAGTTTTCATCGCTCGTGCGTCTCGTCATCACGTCCTCATCAAAGCCGGCTGTCTCCAGAAAAGACGGATTGAGCAGAGCGCTCCTGATTGTAGTGACCATTAATTCTTGATTATTCATATCCGATACCATCTATTTACAGTTGCATTATCATCTTAGTCAATTATTCAATCTATAGGCACTGCGTCCTATAGATTCATGCCTAAGCACTGCCATTGTAAAGCCATATCTACAGCAGTGCGACTACAGTGTTACGTCGCGCGCCCCTGATATCGGAGCCTCGTTCGACAGGGATATAGCCTTGTCGATGACGGCCATGGCGGTGTCAAACTTGCTGAGCTTACCGAGCTCGGTCTCGTCCGACCTGGTGATGATTGTGACTGAGTTGGTATCTCCGCCAAATCCGGCTCCGTCCTCTTTGAGGTTGTTAGCGCATACCATGTCGAGTCCTTTTTGTTCCAGCTTGCTGCGTGAGTTCTCGAGCAGATTCTCCGTCTCCATGGAAAAGCCACAGATAATCTGATCGGGCCTTCTAATCTCTTTGATCTCTGCAAGTATGTCAGCAGTCCTCTTCAATTCTATAGACATGTCTCCGTCCTGCTTCTTGATCTTCTCGTCTGCAGCTTGAACGGGCGTGTAATCCGCTACTGCAGCTGCTTTGAAGATGTAGTCCGCATTAGGCGCGTATTTGAGCACCTCGCGCTCCATTTCGGCGGCTGCAGTAATCTCGACCGTATCGATGTATGGAATAGGCGGAAGTCCGGACCTGCCGGTCACAAGCGTAATCTGCGCGCCGCGGTAGGCGGCAGCCTTTGCTATTGCATATCCCATACGGCCGGTCGAATGATTGGTGATGTAGCGAACAGGATCGATAGCCTCCTGTGTAGCTCCTGCTGTGACGAGAACCTTTCGCCCCTTCAAATCCTTGTCGAAGGCCAGATCGAACAGTATCTCCTCGTGGATGACCTCCGGCTCGGGCAGCTTGCCGATGCCCTCGTCTCCACATGCGAGCTTGCCGCTGGAGGGCTCCAACACCCTGATTCCAACCTTGAGCAACCTCATCAGGTTGTCCTGAGTGATAGGGTTGAGGTACATGTTGGTGTTCATCGCCGGAACTACCAGCTTAGGGCAGGCGGCGGCCAGAAATGTCGTAGTCAGCATATCGTCAGCTATGCCATAAGAAGCCTTAGCGATGAAGTTTGCAGTTGCCGGAGCGACGACGAAATAGTCAGCGGCTTTTGCAATGGAGATGTGTGCGACATCAAACTTGAAATCCCTGTCAAATGTATCTGTCATGCATTTGTTGCCCGTAAGTGTCTCGAATACCAGCGGCGAGATGAACTCGGCAGCGTTCCGGGTCATGATTATGTGAACATCGGCATGATCCTTCTTGAGCGCGCTCACCAGAGAAGCAGCCTTGTATGCGGCGATTCCGCCGGTAACACCAACGACTACGCATTTATCCTTAAGCATGGGAGTACCTCCTCTTGTCTACATCTTGTGGTTAAATTATATAATATACTTTCATGTGCGATTTCTCAATCCGAAAAGGGTTAAAATCAGCATCAAAATGCCCGGGAATCAATACTTGTTGGACTTCCCTATTGCACAAGCTAATTTGCTTTGATATAATAGCAAGGCTATTGGAGCGATTGCATTGTTGCGCACGATAGACTTTTGAGAAAAGGAGAACTAGCATGAAGGAAGGAATCCATCCTGATTATAAGGAATGTAAAGTTACTTGCGCATGTGGTAATACCTTTACTACACTTTCAAATACTGACACTATGAGAGTTGACGTATGCTCCGAGTGCCACCCATTCTTCACAGGTCAGCAGAAGTTTGCTAACCGTGGTGGACGTGTAGAGAAGTTCAAGAACAAATACAACCTTTAGGGAAACAATATTCAGAGGACGCTGTTTGCAGCGTCCTCGTTTTAGAGCGTTTGGAACCACAGGCGGTGGCTTTCCCAACGCTTTTTTCATATCATAAGCAGAGGACGTAATTATGTTTGACAAGCTAGATTTTATACTTGAGAAATACGAGGAGCTATCCCGGAAGGTTTCTGATCCGGATGTCATTGCCAGGCAGAAGGAATGGCAGAGGCTGATGAAGGAGATGAGCGACCTCGAGCCAATCGTTAAGGAGTATACGGCTTACAAAAAAGCAAAGGAAGAGCTTGAAGAGGCAAAGGAAATTCTCGAGCTGGAGGACGACGAGGAGCTGCGTGAGATGGCTCGTGAGGAGCTTAAGTCCAACGAGGCTGCTATCGAGCAGTTTACCGAGAACCTCAAGATTCTGTTGCTGCCAAAGGATCCTAACGACGACAAGAACGTAATACTCGAGGTCAGAGCGGGTACCGGCGGTGACGAGGCAGCTTTATTTGGGAGCGACCTTCTCCGTATGTACCTCAGATATGCCGAGAGAATGCGCTGGAAGACAGAGCTCATCGAGAGCAACGAGACTGAAATCGGCGGAGTCAAGGAAGCTGTGCTGCTCATCAAGGGCAAGGGGGCATATTCCAGACTCAAGTACGAGAGCGGAGTTCACAGGGTACAGAGGGTTCCTGAAACGGAGTCGGGAGGCAGAGTTCATACCTCTGCAGCTTCAATCGCTGTGATGCCGGAGGTGGATGACGTCGAGGTCAATCTGGATCCTAACGATGTTCGCATAGACGTATACAGAGCGTCAGGAAATGGCGGACAGTGTGTCAATACGACAGATTCGGCGGTAAGGCTCACGCACATCCCGACAGGACTCGTAGTAACCTGTCAGGACGAGAAGTCGCAGATCAAGAACAAGGACAAGGCTTTCAAGGTACTGAAGGCTAGACTGTATGATCTGATGCAGCAGGAACAGAACGACAAAATCGCTGCAGAGAGGAAGTCGCAGATCGGTTCGGGAGACAGATCTGAGCGTATCAGAACCTACAACTTCCCGCAGAGCCGCATCACCGACCACCGCATCAACCTCACGCTGTATAAGCTGGACTCCTTCCTGGACGGGGATCTGGACGAGGTTATCGATGCGCTGATCACTGAGGATCAGGCTGAAAAGATGAGGGAATTCTAAGGCGGGGCATCCAATGAAGACACAGATTATTCTTCCGGACGAGGAAGGGATCGCCAAGGCAGGCCAAATCCTTCGTGATGGCGGTCTTGTGGCTTTTCCGACGGAGACGGTGTACGGGCTGGGTGCAAACGCTCTTGATCCCGTTGCGACCAGGCACATATATGAGGCTAAGGGCAGACCCGGCGACAATCCGATGATTGTCCATGTCTCCAACCTCGAGATGCTGAACGGAGTAGCTCGCGGTTTCACAGATTCGCAGAAGGATATCATGTGGAAGCTGTGGCCGGGAGCTATAACGTTCGTGCTGCACAAACATCCGGCAGTTCCGGATGTTACAACGGGCGGGCTGGATACGGTGGCAGTCAGATGGCCGGAGCGCAAGGAAGCGTCGGCAATTATTGAGGCAGCCGGGGTTCCGATCGCAGCGCCTAGTGCAAATCTATCGGGCAAGCCGAGTCCGACGACCTTTGAGGACGTTGCCGAGGATATGGACGGCCGTATTGATGCGATAGTTAAGGGTGAGCAGACTGTGATAGGCATAGAGTCTACAGTTCTGGATTTGACGTCTGATGTGCCCACTATACTCAGACCGGGCTTTATAACCAAGAGCAGGATTGAAGAGGTTGTGGGTGGCGAGGTAAAATACGATCCGTCACTGTTTCAGAAGCCCGATTCGGATGACTTTCATCCGAAGTCCCCGGGTATGAAATACAAGCATTATGCGCCAAAGGCGGATGTCAAGATAGTCGAGGGAGACAAGGCTGCTGTGCATGAGGCCATTGCTAAGCTGTCAGCGGAAGCAGTCGCAAGGGGTATCAAGACGGCAGTTCTGGACTATGAGGGCAAGGGCGATGAAGCTGCGGTCAGGTATTTTGCGAATCTCAGGCAGCTCGACAGAGATGGCGTAGATGTGATATACATCGCCTCATACGACTGGGATGAAGTCGGGTTTTCGGTAATGAACAGGATGGTTAAATCGGCAGGCTATGACATACTGGAAGTATAGAGCTCTGCCGGATTTGAAAATACCGGCGCAGCTATGTGTCATTATAGAGACGGTAATCCCGGAAATATGCGGTCAGTGCACAGTCAGTACACGAATGATGCACAAGTTGTCAGAGCATACAGCTGTCTGCAGGTGTATAATAAAGGGGAATATTTGAAAATAGCAGGAGGAAGATATGAAGGTTGCCATTGGATGTGATCATGCAGGATATCCGCTCAAGATGGCGGTTGAGGACAAACTGCTTAAGGATGGCTATGAGATTATTGATCTCGGCACGGATTCGACAGAGCCGGTGGACTATCCCGGCTACGGAAAGGCTGTAGGGGAGGCAGTTGCAAGAGGTCTGGCTGAAAGAGGCATTGTTATCTGCGGATCCGGAATCGGAATCTCGATCGCTGCCAACAAGGTTAAGGGCGTTAGATGTGCGCTCTGCACTTCTGTCGAGATGGCTGAGATGTCGAGGAGACATAACGATGCAAACGTACTGGCTATGGGCGCGAGGATGATCGAACAGGATCTGGCATTCAAGATTGTAGACAGGTGGTTTGAGACGGGATTTGAGGGCGGCAAGCACCTTCGCCGCATAAATATGCTGGACGACTAGCATATTCTGCACGTATTCGTATATACTAGTGAGTAAGTGAATTAACCAGGAGGATTACAATGGCTAACAGAGAAGGCAAGGTATATGTGTTTGACCACCCGCTAATTCAGCACAAGACCGCACTTATGAGAAATGTAAACACTAGCGTGAAGGAGTTCCGAGAGCTCGCAACTGAGGTTGCTATGCTGATGGGCTTTGAGGCGACGAGAAATCTCCCTCTCGAGGAGTTTGAGATCGAAACACCTATGTGCAAGACTAAGGTTAGAATGCTGGAGGGAGAGGACATCGCAATTGTGCCGATCCTGAGAGCCGGTCTGGGCTTTGTAGACGGTATGCTTGCGCTCGTTCCGAATGCAAAGGTTGGACACGTCGGTCTGTACCGCGACCCGGAGACTCATCTTCCTGTTGAATATTATTGCAAGCTGCCTACAGACATCGAGAAGAGAAAGATTTTCGCTGTCGATCCGATGCTTGCAACCGGCGGAAGCGCTATCGCCGCAATCGATTCTATCAAGAACAGAGGCGGACACGCCATCGCCTTCATGTGCCTGATAGCGGCACCGGAGGGGATAGATGCTCTACATAAGGCACATCCCGATGTAGACATCTATATTGCAGCTAAGGACGAGAGACTCAACGAAAATGCATATATTCTCCCGGGCCTGGGAGATGCAGGCGACAGACTGTACGGCACTAAGTGATCTCGGCAAGCTAATGACGTAAGGCCTGCGGCGAGAGCTGCAGGTTATTTAAGTAGAAGGGGGCTAAAATGATACAGATTCCAGACAATGTGAGTAAGCACACTAACGTATACGACGTGCTTGAAGAGAGAGGCCTTATCGAGCAGTGCACAGATCCTAAGGCTATGCGCGAACTGCTCGAAAGGGAGAAGATCAAGTTCTATGTCGGATTTGACCCAACCGCAGACTGTCTGCATGTTGGACACCTGATCCAGATTATCATTTTTGCATATATGCTCAAGTACGGACATACTCCGGTTGCTCTAGTTGGAGGCGGCACAGTTATGATTGGCGACCCTTCGGGCAGAACCGATCTGCGCCGCATGATGGACGTCGAGGAGATCGATGCAAATGGCAGAAAATTCAAAGACCTGTTTGACCGTTTCCTGCAATTCGACGACGAGTGGAAATACTTAGATAACGACGGCGTCAACAAGCCGGGTCATCAGAACAGGGAGCCTAAGCCGGGATTTGCCATCAGCACTAACAACGCACTGTGGCTCAGAAACCTTAACTACATCGAGTTCGTGCGTGAGATAGGATCGCTGTTTAACGTCAACGAGATGCTGAGAGCAGAGTGCTACAAGAGAAGAATCAAGGAGGGACTTACATTCCTTGAGTTCAACTACATGCTGATGCAGGGTTACGATTTCTATGTAATGGCTAGGGATTTCGGACTCAAGGCGCAGTTCGGCGGTAACGACCAGTGGTCCAATATCATCGCCGGTGTCAATATCGCCAAGAAGAGAGACAACCTCGATGTATATGGCATGACATTTTCACTTCTCACCAAGAGCGATGGCGAGAAGATGGGCAAGACCTCAAGCGGTGCGCTCTGGCTGGATGAGAATAGAGTTTCCGTATTCGATTTCTTCCAGTACTGGAGAAACGTTGCAGATGCAGATGTTAACAAGTGCCTGCGCATGCTGACATTCCTGCCAATGGACGAGGTTAACAGGCTGTCCTCGCTCGAGGGGGCGGAGATCAACAAGGCCAAGGAAATCCTGGCTTATGAGGTAACCAAGTTGGTTCACGGCGAAGATAAGGCGAAGAAGGCGCTCGAGGATGCTCGCGCGGTATTCGCAGCCGGCGGTACTAACGCAGTGACAATGCCAACTGAGGAGATGGATAAGTCCGGATTTGAAGGAGAAGGCTTCGGCCTCGCAAGTCTGCTCAAGGAACTGGGGCTCGCTCAGTCGAATGGCGATGCATTCAGAACAATCGAGCAGGGCGGTGTCAGGATCAACGGCGAGCAGGTTACAGACAGGAAGAGAAAAGTAACTCTCACGGATTTTGAGGGCGGCAAACTCACAATTCAGAAGGGCAAGAAGAAATTCGTTGCAGTAACGCTCAAGTAATGAGCAATTGACAGCATAAACGGGCGCGCAGCGATGCGCGCTCTATTTATTAAATCAAATCGCCACGCGGCAGCGTGACAGCTAGGAGAGACGACATGGTAGAACAGGTTAATCTTGAAGCGGTGAAGAAGGATGTTGTAGATGCATTTACGACAGGCTGCATGTGCTCCGAGTCGGTAGTTACAATAGCGAACAAGCACTGGGATCTCGGCATGAGCGATGACATAATGGCTATCGCAACCGGATTCCCATATGGATTTGGAAATGGCGGTAATGTGTGTGGAGCAGTGGCGGGAGCGACAATGGCTCTCGGCAAAGTCTTCGGACGTGTAATCCCCGGTGATCCGAGCTACGAGAAGTGCATCGCACTCGTGAGAGAACTCAACGACGAGGTGATAGCCGGCTTCGGCAGCGCACTGTGTCCGGAGCTGCTGGAGGGCTACGAGTTCAAGACTCAGGAGCGCAAGCAGCACTGTATCGAGATTGTGGTTGCAGTGATCGAAATCTTTGCACACATCATGGAGCGCGAATGCGGAGTGAAGGTCTGTTAGAGGTTGTGACCGATTGATAGGTAAAAACATGCAGCATCATTGACGGTGCGGAGTGGAGAGCTGTTGGAGGCTCGCGAGCAGAAGGTATCGGATGGCGGTAAAGGTGTGGCATGTGCGCTGTTAAATCGTAGATGATTATAGTAGATAAGATAATCGAAAAGCAGAGTATCAACAATTAAGGAGTACTATCAAGAGATCTGAACAGAAAACAGAAAGAGGTGGCAGATGGCTAACAAGAAGAATTCAAAATACGAGAAGCCGGGCGGCATGAAGAAGGGCAGAATTGGAGTCGGGATTTTCATCGTAGCGGCTGTAATTGCTGACACAGTGATGATTCGCGGATATATGAACGGTGGCAAGAGTGCAACTCTGGGGGCTATGATCATCCTCATGACGATAGTATATCTGACTGTTGCGGTAAGCCTTATCAGACTTATCATCAGGATGGAGAAGCAGATGGCTGCCGACGAGCAGGAGCAGACAGAGGCGGAGGAGCAGGCTCAAAAGGCAGGCAAGGGTGCAGCCTACAAGTCGCTTAAAAAGAAGTCCAGGAACAAGTGATCAGTTGCAGCAGGTTCAATAGACGTTTGAAGCAGCTTGATAAAAATTAATTGTCAATCTAACGTGGCACAATAAAAAGGTATAACAAAAGAGCGGGGATAATATCCTCGCTCTTCCTGTATGAATATTCTATGGATGGATCTTGTAATAACAGCAATTAACTTGAAATCACCCTTGCTGTACCTATATAATAGACCCTGGAACTCGATATGTAAAATTAATTAAAATGTGTTAATCAATAAAAAATTATAATAGCGAATTTCTGCTGGAGGGAATATGGAGAATCGTAATGTAGCTACCTTTATCAAGGTTGTAGAGATGAATAACTTTACGAGAGCGGCTGAAAGCCTCGGGTACTCGCAGGCAGCTGTAACGGCGCAGATCAAGCAGCTGGAGCATGAGCTGGGAGCGCCGCTTTTTGACAGAATAGGCAAGAGGATCAATCTCACCAGAGCAGGTGAGGCTTTCTTACCATATGCGTTCCGCCTGCTCAAAGCCGAGGATGAAGCGATAGCATGTATACGGGAGCAGGGCGATCTCAGCGGGACTCTCAGGATAGGCACAACATCCAGTCTCTCCATTGGAGCTTTGCCACAGGCCGCTATTGATTTTATCAAGGAGCATCCAAATGTAAATATCGTGATTCAGGTCTCGGACTTCACTAAGGATCTGCGCGAGAAGCTCATAGCCGGCACTATGGATCTCGTATGGGCGATGACCGAACCGCCTAATCCTCAGAATTTCCAGCGCATACTGGAGAAGGACGTTCCGATTGTATTTGTTGCGCACCCTGATCACCCGCTGGCGGGCAAGAAGGTGTCGCTGCGCAAGATCCTCGCCGAGCAGTTAATCGTTGCGGACAGGGAGGTCGGCTACACATACTATCTAAATAAATTTGCAAATGATATCGGGGTACAGCTTGAACCGGTACTTGAGATTGGTTCTGTGTCTGCAATCATCAATATACTTGAGGGGGGATATGGGGTATCTTATCTTCCGTATTTCGTAGTACAGCAGGCAATCGAGGATGGAAATTTGGCATTAATAGATGTTTCCTGCCCTAATCCGGAGCTTAAGAGCAATATTATATGTCATAAGGGTAAATGGATAGATCCGGTGATTAAGAATTTCATTGAATTTATAAATGAAAGAATATAAAAAGGGTGTATGCAAAAATATAACAAAGTCTATCAGACATGATTTTATATGTTCTGAACAACGAATGCCAGCTGCTATGTATTTTATTAATACATAGCACCATATATACATATATATGCTAAAATTTCCGTGTGCGTTATAAGTAATTAACAATTAAGAGAGGACGTTAGTGTTGATGAAGAAGACAGTTAAAAAAAATATTAGCTTAATATTGACTCTTATGATCGTATTAATGCTGCTCTTAAATACATCAATTGTATTTGCAGATGAAGATTTAAGCTCACTTCATCCGGTGCATTATTTTATGTATGGTGAGGACTGGCAGGGCCCTTTAGTTGATAAAAGTGCAGAAATCAAAAATGATAATTATTGGGTTGACTTAAAATATTCAAAAGTAGAAAACATTCCGGTAGCTGCAGGAGAACCTATAACATATTTTAAAACTCTTGTTCCTAAATATGTGTTGGAACCTAAAGATACTGCTGTTAATCAGCATGCAAAGGTTAGCACGATAATCAATTTTTGCTGTGCTCCTGAGTTTCTAAATACCGGCATTGTTCCAAAGTGGAGTGGATTAAACATTTTCCTTCACCCTTTGAAACCACAAGATAACCCGTATTTTCAGCAATTCTCCACGATTCCTGAAGATAGAACAAATCCACATAAGTTTAAACAAAGTGACATTTTAACTGCTGAAGAAACTAGTAAGCCATTAGAGAAATTACAAGTTTTAGCCGATATAAAGGCTAAAGGCAGCACCGATTCAAAGAAAGTGGACGAATATAAGAAAGGTGATCCAATTGACCTTGAGTTTTCTATGAATGCGTCTTGGTTCAAGCGTTATATGAATGGGTTCGCTTTGTTCTTAACTCAAACCGGCGGTATGTCAGATGAGGGAATTCAGAAGATTTACAATCAGTATGCAATGTCAGATGCACAAATCGTTTTTTCATTAGATATCCCAGACGGGGTAACTGTTAGTAACAATCCAACAGCTACAATTAGGGGATTAGATGGGTTTACAGCAAATGTTTCGAAGGAAGGAAATACTTTGCTTGTAAAATTACGTAAAAATGAAAAGGCTAAAGTTTGTAAATGGAAAGACTTGATTGAAAAGATTAATTCCATAGATACAAGTAACATTAATGTTAGTATTTCGGGATTAAAGGTTTCTAAAGACGCAAGTCAAGATTCGCAGGTAACTATAAGAGGTACGGTATCAGGAGTTTATGATTTTGCTACTTCTTATACAGAAAAATTTTATTTGCCTTCTCCCGAACATAATAATCATGAGGAGTTAGGTCCGGGACATGAGAATTGTGCGACCAGAAATTACTGGTCATTTGCAGCAATTCAAGATCCTAGTGGACTGGATAAGGCGGCAGACTCAAATAAGCCAAACCAAATATCTTATACTTTCAAGGTAAATAAACCGGCTGATAACACCGTAACTTTCAAGGACGGAAATGCTACACACGCAACCGTAAAGGTGGAAAACGGCAAATCAATTGATAACGATGCTTTAGCTAATCAATCGATGCCAAGTGACCCAACAAAGAGTGGTTATATTTTTAAGGAATGGAATACTCAAAATGATGGAAAAGGAACTAAATTTACAGGTTCAACCATTGTTAACGAGGATATGGTAGTATATGCTATTTACAGCAAGAACCCGACTCCAAACAAACCCGGCAAGTTACCAAATAATAGCAAGTTACCAAAGACGGGTGATAATATAAATATGCCGTTGTATGTTGCGGTATTAGTTATATCAGGAGTATTATTGTTTGCATTATATTTCAAAAGAAGAAAAGACAATTAGTGTATTAATGTAAAATATCAGGAGCTGTCGCATGAGTGACAGCTCCATTTTTAACTTGATACTAAGATTTTGTTGTTTTCAACAAGCAGGAATTCAACTTAACAATTCTTGTTTGAGACTTTCGCATATTTCCGCCATTTTCAACATATCCTCCTGCGGAACAAGTTCATAAAGGTCATATTCAAGTGGATTTTTCGAAAAGTCGGCAAGTATTTTATTCAAAAGCTCGTAGTCTTCAGATGTAGCAATAATCTTTACTATACGAGAAGATGTATCAAATGGTTCTAAATCGTGCAAATCAACACTGCCATTTACTTTGCATTCTAATAATATTGCTGCAAGATCAGTTATTATATCAATAGCGAAATGAAAATCAAGATAGATCCCCATTGAATTAGTAAATCCCAAAGGGGAAACAGTTCTTCTGAAGTTTTCACCTTGTTTATTAACTCCTAAAGATTGCAGTATATTGGAAAACTCTATCTCGTCGCTACTTTGATCTTCTAAAAAGGCGATAAGATTAAGACTATCGTCGCTATCTCCAATGTAGTTATTCCAATATTTGTTTTCAATATACATACTAAATTCCTCCGCAAATGTCAATTTGTCGATTAATCATTGTAATTATATCATCATGCAATATTTTGTCATACATCAATTTGATAGTAATTAGATATTATTACGCAAAATCTAAAAGGGCTATTTCCATAGAAATAACCCTTTAGTTATATGTTCGCTTATACTGTCTTAAAAGACTTTCTACTTCTCGATTTTGCCTGCCAGAATTGCCGCCCCATATGCACCGGCATATCTACCGTCAGGAAGCGGAGTGACCGTTCGACTCAACTTCTTAGAGAGAAGCTCTGCAAAATACTCATTGCCGCTTAGTCCGCCAGTGATTACGCATCTATCTGCGATAGCTTTCTTCTGACATAGTGTCACGACTTTGGTAGCAACACTGTCGATTACACCGGCTGCAATCTCTTCTTTCGGGCGACCTTCACCCATGTAGTTGATAACCTCAGATTCTGCGAAAACCGTGCATATCGAGCTAATCGGTATAGGATTTCCACGTTGTGCTTCATCAAACAGTTCTTCAATCGTAAGCCCGAGACGATTAGCCATAACCTCGATGAACTTGCCTGTTCCAGCGGCACATTTGTCATTCATCAGAAAGTCTACAGCCCTTCCGTCCTGAACTAAGATATACTTGGTATCCTGTCCACCGACATCGATGATAGAACAGTCTTCCTGCCCAGCCATCTCATAGCCACCGCGTCCGTGACATGTAATCTCGGTAATCACCTTGTCTGCATAGGCTACGGAAATTCTGCCGTAGCCAGTCGCAACAATCTTTGCACTCTCTAAATCCACACCGAGCTCTTCAAGGTTTTCCTTGATTATGCCAGCGGTAATTTTGCTGTTCCAGCCAGTCGGTAGAACCTCAAAGTGAGGCTTATTATCTTCGCCGATCACGCAGACCTTCGAAGCGGTCGATCCAATATCAATTCCAATTCTAGTCATTTAATAATCCTTTGTATTTTGTCTAATCACATCTAACTTGAGGTAGTGCATCGAGCCACATCAAACCATAGTAGGCCATATCAAGCAATAGTAGACTGTGACTAGCCGTATCGATGCCTACCGCTATTGAACTCGTTATCGAGTCCGTTAATGGATAAGTATCGGAGTTGCTGTTCTTCAGCGAGCTCCTTTATAAAAGATACATCATTTTCCTTGATCAGTATCGACACACCGCAGCAAACGCTTAACTCGCGCGGAGTCGGACTAATCTGGGCGTACCGTGAAGTAGCTTTTATAGCACGATACATTTCCATGGCATCCGTGTGATTGTCGAACAAAACATAATAGTGGAGCATTTTAGCCTAGCACCTCGATAAATGCCTCGATACGAGTCTTGAGCTGCTGCGCATCGCTGTCAGTGTAGTCTGTCTCGATTCCGAGCACAGGGATTCCAGCTTCCTTGAGCTTGTCCTCAAGTAGATAACCCTCGATGTCGTAAGTCTGGCAGAACTTTAGGTTAACGTCGATTACAGCATCTACGTCGTATTCCTTAGCAAGTCTGATTATATCATCAAAACGACCTGAGTTAGGAGTGAAGCAAGCGCAGTTGATCTTCATGTAACGGTCAGCAATATTTCCTACCATCTCATCAAGAGTTTTACCTGATTCATCTACAAAGTTTTCAAAGTAACGAGTTCCGGTACATGTCTCTTCACATACAACAGCTGCACCGGAAGTCTCGATTAGATTATGCATCTTCCAGTTAGGAATTGCCATAGGCGTTCCGGAAATCATGATACGCTTAGTTCCTGCAGGGAACACCGAAATGCCGTCAGCAACTCTCTTCTCGAGCTCGTCACATAGCTTGTTAACCATAGTTGTGAATCTCTCTGGATCGTCGTAGTAAGCAATCTGAGAGATAAGAAGGGTGTCAGTTCCGCTGATAGGAACGTTTTTGTTCTTGCGCAGGTCGTACAGTCTCTTGAGCGCGGCACGCTTAGCGTTGATCTTCCGGATATTCTCAGCGAGCTTCTCAGGAGTAATCTTGTTGCCTGTCTCCCGCTCAACCATCTCGAGCAGGTCATGACATTCGTCAGCCCATTTAGCGATGTCCTTGTCTCTCTTCATCTGTGGCAAATCCATGATATGCATAGGAACGTCCGTGCCGAGGATCTCGTATGCCTTCTTCTTGCCGTCACATGTATTCTCGCCGATGTAGATGTCAGCAAGCCTGTAGAATGGACATGTCCTGTCAAATCTCGCGCCGAGCATAGCCTTGATCAGCGGACATGTATTTGCCGGCAAATACTTCTCTCCACCGGGAACCCAGAACTGCGAGCCGGCGCAGAGTCCGGTTGCTATTCCGTTGCCCGCAAAGATAATTTCATCAGGAACGTATGTGCAGAAGGTTCCAAATACCTTGCCGCCCTGCTTCCTGAATTCGACGAGCTCAGCCGGACGAATTCCGTGAACATCAGCAAGAACCATGTCGAAGTAATCCATGCTTTCAGGTCTGTTTTCCTGAGAAAGGAACACATCTCCAATAGCTCCGGGGAGAACGCTACATAGCACATCGTGGTTCTCAACATCCATGCCGAGATCTTCCCACATTTTACGATAATCAGCCATTTTTTACCTCCATAAATAAGTTAAAATATACTGATAAAATTATATCAGTGACGGTCGAACAACTGGTATTGAATCAATATATAAGAGCTTGAAACATATAGAAATTATAAATACTTATCTGTTCTCCGGTATGCTGTGTGAAGGAGGTTGGCTTAGGACCAGCGGGATAGTGCGACGGAGTGAATGCGGTAATAGCAAGTGGAACCGTCGTAATTAAAATCGGGGATTTGACGCGAGCTTTTGAAGCTACAATTAAGATTAAGTATGATTGAGAGCGAGAGAGTAGGATGCGAAAATCTGACAGCAGAAGAAATCTTTGTAGCAAAGAAGCTACGAGGGAATATTTTTTCAGAAAAGGTGTTGACAATGCAATTAGATGTGATAAAATTGAATTGTTCAAAATAGAAGCTGAAATTTGTTATTTACATAAGAGATATTCACAGGAGGATTTGAGATGGCTAACATTTATGATTTCAAAGTAGCAAGACCTGACGGCAGCGAGCTGAACCTGGCTGACAACAAGGGAAAGGTAATGGTAATCGTTAATACGGCAACCGGCTGCGGATTCACTCCACAGTATGAGCCGCTGGAGAGCATGTACAGGGAGCTTCACGATTCCGGACTGGAAATCGTTGATATTCCTTGCAATCAGTTCGGTGGACAGGCTCCGGGCTCCGATGAGGAGATCCACGAGTTCTGCACACTTCATTACAACACAACCTTCCCTCAGATGAAGAAGTCGGATGTAAACGGTGAGAATGAACTTCCGCTGTACACCTTCCTCAAGAGCCGGAAGGGCTTTGAGGGCTTCGGCGAGTTCCCTGATAAGGAGAAGTTCGAGGAATTTGTGGCAATGGGGGATCCTGACTTCAGAAACAACGCTAACATCAAGTGGAACTTCACCAAGTTCGTTGTAGATAGAGATGGAAACGTTGTTGCAAGATTCGAGCCGACGGCTGATATGGGAGAGGTTGTAGCTTTCGTAAAGAGCCTTATCTAATCTATAGTCAAACATGCAATAAATAGTATAAGTAAACAAGCAGACTTAATAATGGGTTGAAAGAAAAGCAGGGTGTGTAACTATGTATGGGGCTAAGGAAGGCGCCTACCGAGTCAATCGGTGGGCGCCTTTTGAGGTGGTGGTGCGCCCGGCGAGTGCACGTTCTAACGGGTGAAAGTCTCGAATCCGCCCGGTGGCGGGAAGGATACAGCCGAAGGCAAGGGTTTGGTAAAGAATCATAGACAAAAACAATATAACGCGATTATTCAGTCTAAAAAATATATAGTAAAACAATTATTCGGTTGAAAAAACGTGCAATTAATTGATTATTCGGTCGATAAAATATATAATAATTTTGTCGGAGGTGTGTTATGAAACGAGAGATTATGGCAGAGCTTGTTCAATGGAAAGAAAAACAAAATAGAAAACCATTGATAATAACAGGTGTGAGGCAATGCGGGAAAACATATATTATTAAAGAATTTGCAAAAAATGAATTTATAGAACACATGTATTTCAATTTTGATGGAAATACCGGACTACAATCAGTATTTGACTATGACTTTGATATAAAGAGAATTATCAGAGAACTTGAAATCGTGAATACAAGCGGAAAGATAACGCCCGGAGAAACTTTGCTGATATTTGATGAAATCCAGGCATGCCCGAGGGCGATTTCGTCTTTAAAATACTTTTGTGAAAATATGCCGGAACTTCACTTAGTTGCAGCAGGTTCCCTCCTTGGTATTGCACTAAAGCACGAGGGGATTTCTTTCCCCGTTGGTAAGGTTGATCGTTTAGAGATGTTCCCAATGAGCTTTTCCGAATTTGTTACAGCAGATGGTGGAGAAAGCTTGATTAAAGGATTGCACAGTATGCCATTGGAAAGGGAACTTCCTGCTCTATATACTATTCCTTTAGAGAGACACTTGAAAAACTATTACATAGTTGGAGGAATGCCTGAAGCGGTAAGTGCTTGGAGCGAAACACATAATTATCAAGAAGCAGAAATGATTCAAGATAGAATTTTGAGGGATTATCCCGATGATTTTGGCAAATATGCTTCATACACCGAGGCAAATCGAACGAAACAAATATGGGATTCTATACCCACGCAGATTGCAAAAGAGAACAATAAATTTGTTTTTTCCCATGTAAAAAAGGGTGCAAGAGCGAAAGATCTTGAGGATTCGCTGCAGTGGTTGGTAAATTCAGGATTAGTGTATCGCTTGCATTTAGTGAACAATCCGCAGCTACCGCTTTCCGGTATGGCAGATGCAACATATTTTAAATTATATATGTCTGACGTGGGTTTGCTACGGAGAAAATCGAATCTTAATTATAGGACTGTATTGGACGGGGATTCAAATTTCATACATTTCAAAGGTGCAATAACAGAGAATTATGTGATGACACAACTAGTTTCAATGGGAATGAAATGCTATTTTTGGAGAACAAAGGCTGATGCTGAAGTTGATTTTCTAACTGATTATGAAGGACTTTTAGTTCCAATTGAAGTAAAATCTGCGGAAAATACAAAAGCAAAAAGCTTAAATTTATTTTGCAGTAGATTTAAACCGGAGATAGCATTCAAGACATCGTTAAAGAATATAGGCGATACCTATGTTGATAGAACTCATCAGTGGAGTATTCCTCTATATAGCCTATTTAGAATAAAGGAATATATATTTAATGAAAAAGGTTGGGACAGTTAAATATATTTGGTAGATATTCTATAAGGTAATGTAAAGAGCAGTTCCGCAGAATGGTTTTGAGGAGGTTTTAGCATAATGATAAAAAATCGTTTGCCACATATCACGGCAAACGATTTTCAACTTATGTATTTATTTGTACGACTCTATCTCGTGTCGTTGCCTCGTATAAATATGGAGAAGTATGAGCTAACGCACTTGCTGAAGCTTATTCCGAGATAATTGGGCAGCTGATATTATCTGGCTGCTTCTGCTATCGCTTCCACAAAGGTTGGATGCGGGTGGATTGTGGAAGATATGTCTTCGAGTGTCAGCTTGTTGGAAATTACCAGCGCCAATTCGCCTACCAGATCGGTAGCGCGGCCGCACATGAGCTGTGCGCCGAGCAATATATGGCTGTCGGCATCGGCTATCAGCTTGATGTAGCCGCGGCCGAGGTCTTCGATGACGGTCTTGCCGTTGGCTCCCATAGCGTATTTCTTGGTTATCACGGCAAGCCCCTGTGACTTGGCCTCGTCCGCGGAGATGCCGACCGACGCAATCTCCGGCATCGAGTAGATGCAGGTTGGGACTGTGTCCATGCGGATTGGCGGCTCTGCTCCGTTCATGTGGGCGACGGCATTGCGACCCTCGGCCGTCGCTGTGTGAGCCAGCTCGATGCCGCCGATTGCGTCTCCGATGCCATATATGCTCGGGCTCGCCGACCGATAGTGCTCATCTACGGCGAGTCGGCCGCGCTCGCCTGCAAGATGCTGCAGCTCGTCAGACAGCAGGCCGGGTACATCTGAACGCCTGCCTACAGCCATCAGAACAGCATCTGCAGGCACCGATTTTTCTTCATCCTTATCAGTGTAGACAACCGCAAGTCTTCCTTTCGCCTGCTCAATCCTGACAACAGGGCATTTGGTCAGAACCTCAACTCCATCCTTTTGCAGGCTCATCTTCAGACTGCGGGCCAATTCCTTATCAACAGTAGGGATCAAGCGGTCCATGGCTTCTACAATAGTCACATGAGAACCGAAGCCATGATATACATTGGCAAATTCAACGCCGATAACGCCGCCGCCGATGATTACAAAATCATCGAAGGGCGTACCGCCCTGCTCGAGGAGCTCAGTCGAGTCCATTACGCCCTCGAGCTCGGCGCCGCTGATAGGCGGGATAAACGGACTGCCGCCAGTGGCGATAAGGATGAATTTGGAGGAAACCTCCTTTGATTCACCGGTCTTCGCATCTGTATAGGACACAGTATGCTCATCCCTGACCAGCGCGAGGCCATGTATGAGCTCGATCTTAGCCTTGGCCAGCCCCGCCTCTATGCCCTCGCGTAGGACATCAAGCACTTCGTCCTTGCGTGCTCGAACAGCGTCGAGGTCTACCTCAACGGCAGACGCGCGAATGCCTATGCGGTCGCCCTCTCTCTCTTCCTTCGCAAGCTCGGACGAGCGCATGATGGTTTTGGTAGGCACACAGCCTCTGTTGAGGCAGGTGCCGCCGACCTTATCCTTCTCAATTACAGCGACCTTCATACCGTACTTAACAGCTTCAAAGGCGGCCTCGTATCCACCGGGGCCGGCTCCGATGACAACCAGATCATAATTGTATTCAGTCATGTATTCCTCTTTTCATATTCATATTTATCAGCAGATATACCGTGCGCGGGCGATTATGAGCCGCGCTCGGCTTCACGTTTACCGATCAGCATCAGTAACCGATGCTTGCAGCAATCGATTCGCCACACTCAGGTTCGCAATTACGGACTACATAATTCCGTCAGCAATCAGGTCAGTAATATCGCTGCAGATCTGATATTCTTTAGATGCGGGTGCATAAGGCAGCATGCCCTCCACGAGCGTGGACATCGCTGCCTTGTTGTATTTGCAGCCGAGCAGCTTGTCTCTCAGCTCATCAAAAACCGCAGTTTCAAGCGAGTCTGAATACAGACCGCAATCCTTGATAAACCCGCCTTCGACCTGCAGCTCAATGTCAATTCCTCCCCAATCGAGTCTCTCGGTAATAGATGTAGTAAACGGAATTTTGCGCCCATACCTCCAGTCCTCGGAGGAGTATTTATCCACTAGAGCCTTGAGCTCCGTATTCGAGTCAGGAGACGGGGTATCGAATCGCTCCGGAGTGCCGGCATACACCTTGGCAAATGCCTCATAGAGTGCATCCTTAAGCTCTTTGAGCGTTATATCCGGCTTGTGATCGATCAGGTTGGTAACTCTGGAGCGTACTGACTTTACGCCCTTGGATTTGAGCTTGGCAGCAGACACGTTGAGATATTCTCCCAGCGGTGCCGGATCCACGTCAAACATAATCGTGCCGTGATGGTAGCAGTAGCCGTGGCTACGGTAGTATGCGTGTCCGGAGAACTTCATTCCGTCGATAGTGAGGTCGTTGCGACCTGTTTTTTCAGCATTTATACCCAGGATGCGAACAGCCTCGAGTATGACCTCTGTCTGCTTAGGTATGTTGTATTCGTCCTCCCTGGCGATAAATGTGAAATTCAGGTTGCCGAGGTCGTGATAGACTGCGCCGCCGCCGGAGATCCGTCTGGCGAGCTTGCAGCCGCCTGCCTTCATCGATTCGACTCTGCACTCGCGCCAAGGGTTCTGGTTCTTGCCGATAACGACCGTGTTGGCGTTCTGCCACAGGTACATGGTGACCTCGCCCTCCGTCGCACGGAAGGTCATGTATTCCTCGGTCGCGAGATTGATAAACGGGTTGGTGCAATCTGTTTCGGTATATCTTAGATTCATGTAGATGTAGCTCCTTGCTATAGTGTTAAGTTAAATCAAGCCCGGACAGACAGTCGCACTTACGCGTACTCTAAGATCTGTCAGGGCTTATGTCTCTTCTCTCACGCCCTGCGTGAACGTGCAAAGGCGCGAAGCTGTTTGAATTTATTTGAATTCGAACTTTAGAACCGGCTCTCTAGCTGCTTTAACCTCGTCTAATCTGCGGATAGGGGTTGTGACAGGTGATGCCGATACCGACTCAGGCGAGCTGATGATCGAATCGTAGATCTGTCTAAATGCCGCAATCGCCTCGTCGAGGGTCTCACGCGACTCCGTTTCGGTAGGCTCAACCATGAGAGCCTCGCTTACGATGAGTGGGAAGTACATCGTAGGTGGGTGAATTCCGAAGTCGAGGAGTGCCTTTGCCACGTCAAGTGCGGATACATTGTTCTCCTTGTGGAATTTCTCGAGGCTCATTACAAACTCGTGCATACAGGTGCGGTCGTAAGCCATCGGATACAGATCCTTGAGCTTCTCCATCATGTAGTTGGCGTTGAGCACAGCGTTGCGGGCCAGCTCAGGCACGCCGTCGCCACCGATGTATGTCAGGTATACGAGCGCTCGCAGGCTGATCAGGAAGTTGCCGTAGAAGCCGGTAACGTTTCCGATGCTCTTCTCGGCGCGAACGTATTTGCCATCCTTGACTGTGAGTCCCGGCAGGAACTGGCCGAGGAAATCCTTGCATCCGCATGGACCGCTTCCCGGTCCGCCACCGCCGTGAGGAGTCGAGAAGGTCTTGTGCAGGTTGAGGTGGATTACGTCAAACCCGATGTCTCCCGGGCGCACAAGTCCGATTACAGCGTTGAGGTTAGCGCCGTCGTAGTAGCAGAGACCGCCGGCCTCGTGGACGAGTCTGGTGATCTCAAATATATTTTCGTCGAATACTCCGACAGTGTTAGGATTGGTGAGCATCAGACCTGCGGTCTTGTCGCCGATCTTAGACCTGAAGTCATCCATATCAATGCTGCCGTGGTCATCGGACTTGACAACAACAACCTTGAAGCCTGCCATCGCAGCACTGGCAGGGTTGGTCCCATGAGCTGAGTCAGGAATCAGGATTTCATTCTTGTCGAACAGTCCCTTGTCATGCAGGTATGCCTTGATGAGGAGCAGTCCTGTAAATTCGCCCTGCGAACCGGCTGCCGGCTGGAATGTCATGTGATCCATACCGGTGATCTCGCACAGGTATGATTCAAGCGTATCCATGACCTCGGTGCAACCCTTGACTGTGTCTACAGGCTGTAGAGGGTGAATGTCTATAAAACCCTTGAGCGAAGCCACCGCATCGTCAAGCTTCGGGTTGTGCTTCATAGTGCAGGAGCCGAGCGGATAGAATCCGTCGTTAACTCCGTGAGCCTCCTTGGCAAGAGCCGTGTAGTGGCGTCCCATCTCGCTCTCAGACACCTCAGGGAGATGTGGCGCACTGCCTCTCATAGGTACGTCAGGCAGAGAGATATCTACATCGCAGGCAGGGAATATGTCCTGACCTCTGCCGGGAACACTTCTTTCAAATATAAGTTTCATTATCTGCTCACCCCCTTGACGATTTCGATAACTTCATCCATCTGCTCTTTGGTGTTGAGCTCGGTAGCGCACCAGAGTATCTCGGTATCCGAGAGCTTCAGTCCGCCGAGTATACCCTTGTCAGAGAGAGCTTTTAGAACAGCATCTGCGTCAACACAAACTGTCACGAATTCGTGGAAGAATGGCCTGTCATACTTGAGCGCAAGGCCTGCACCGGTGAGACCTGCTGCCAGATAATGCGCCTTAGATGAGCATAGCGTCGCAACCTGTTTGATGCCGGCAGGTCCGACTGCGGTCATGTACACGCCGGCCTTGAGCGCACAGAGAGCCTGGTTGGAGCAAACGTTGCTGCTGGCCTTCTCTCTGCGGATGTGCTGTTCTCTAGCCTGGAGAGTCAGCACAAATCCACGTTCGCCTCGGGAATCAACTGTCTCGCCGACGAGTCGGCCCACAATCTTGCGTGTGTTCTTGGCAGTTGTAGCGAGTATTCCCAGGTACGGCCCGCCGTAAGCCAGACCAAGCCCGAGAGGCTGTCCCTCGCCGCAAACTACGTCTGCGCCGATTTCACCGGGAGTCTTGAGCACTCCCAGCGCGATTGGATTAACGCTCATGATGAGCTGAGCGCCGGCTTCATGAACGATTTCAGCGATCACGTCAGCATCTTCAACTATGCCGTAGTAGTTAGGGTACTGCATCAGGAAGCACGCAGCCGCTTTGTCTTCTGCTAGTGCGGCTTTCAGAGCGTCGGTGTCGGTAGCTCCCCCTTCCTTGCAGGCAGGTACAACCTTAACACCGGTCTCTCTTCCAAATGAGTATGTCTTGATGACCTCGAGAACTCTCTTGTCCACAGTATCTGACACGTAGATGGTGCTGCGCTTGCGGTCCTTGGTCATAGCGCATGCTTCGGCAGCTGCGGAAGCCCCGTCATACAGCGAAGCATTTGACACATCCATGCCGGTCAGCTCGCATATCATCGTCTGATACTCGAATATGGACTGAAGTATGCCCTGGCTGATTTCAGCCTGGTAAGGAGTATATGCGGTGATGAATTCCTCCTTGCTGACTACAGCGTTGACTGCGGCAGGAATATAGTGGTTATAAGCACCGGCACCGCGGAAAATAGTATCGTACACTACGTTTTTGCCAGCCATCTGTTCCATGAGTCGAGCCGTCTCAAGCTCGGATTTGCCGGCAGGTATGTTCAGCTCGCCCTTGATTCTGGCGTCGGCAGGAATGTCCTTGAACAGGTCGTCCCAATCCTTGTAGCCGATGTCAGACAGCATGCGGAGCTGCTCGTCTTTTGTGTTAGGAATAAAGGTACCCAAATTGAACCTCCTTATGTGAAAGGGTGAAAGCCTACGCTTTATGCCTCTTCTGACTCTACGAACTCGTCGTATTCGTCGGAGGAGAGAAGCTCCTCTGTCTCGGTTACGTCCTTAACCTTGATGAGCCAAGCACCGTATGGATCCTCGTTGATCGATTCAGGTGCGTCAAAAAGCTCCTCGTTGATCTCAGCTACGATTCCGGTAACCGGGGACAGCACATCGGAAACGGCCTTTACCGACTCGATGTCTCCAAATGCATCGCCGACTGTAACCTCGTCATCGACCTCAGGAAGATTGATGAACACTATATCTCCGAGGCTGTGCTGAGCATAATCGGAAATACCGATAACATATAGGTCTCCTTCTTCCATAACCCACTCATGGGATTTTGAATACTTTAAATCTGCCATTTTTAATCTCCTTTGTATATGTTGTTTATCTATAAAGTGTTTATTTTGATATGTACAGATGGCTGTCCTTTCGCAAATACAACCAAATACGACTCCGTTTTTGCAATTACAGCTTCGTTCCTGTAAATTCGGGTTCGGTTCTCGATCTGTACCGACGCGTCGGAAGTGTGTCTCCCTATGCGATTATTTTTCCCTCTTATAGAAAGGAAGCTTTACCATCTCCGCATCAACCATGCGACTACGAACGTCTACCTGAACTGCTGCTCCGATCTCGCGCTTGTCGGAATTCACGATAGCCATCCCGTATGAGCCGCCGAGGTAAGGAAGGAACGTACCGGATGTGATGTATCCGATCTTCTCGCCGTCCCTGTATACATCGCACTCTTCTCTGATGATGCCGCGACCGGTCACCTTGATGCCGACTCTTCTCACCTTGAGTGGCGTAGCTGCTTCAATAGCGGCCTTACCGATGAAGTCCGGCTTGTCCATCTTGATAGCGAAGCCCAATCCGGCAACCTTAGGAGAGATATCCTCATTCATGTCGTGCCCGTAGAGCGGCATAGCAGCCTCCATGCGCAGTGTATCGCGAGCTCCGAGTCCGCATGGGAGCAGCCCGTCGTCTTTGCCGGCCTCGATTAGTATCTCCCAGATATCTGCAGCCTTATCCGCTGCCATGTATATCTCGAAGCCGTCCTCACCGGTGTAACCGGTTCTTGATAAAATGCATGGGATGCCTTTGATCTCCGCGTCGAAGTTAGCCGTGTAATATCCGGCAGGGATGAGCGCCGGATCTGCAACCTTAGCCAATATCGCCTCGGCCTTTGGTCCCTGCAGCGCCAGCTGTCCCCAGTCTTCGGATGCGTTGACCAGCTCGACTCCGTCAATCCTGTGGTCGACCATCCAGGCGAAATCCGAGTCTCTGTTTCCGGCGTTTACGACTACAAAATAATCGTTCTCGCCACGCTTATATACGATTAAGTCATCGACTGTACCGCCGTGCTCGTTGCACATAGGGCTGTATCTAGCCTGATCAACCTTGAGATCTGTGAAATCGTTAGTCAGAATATAGTTGAGAAAATCGACAGCCTTAGGACCGCTGACGATAATCTCGCCCATGTGGGACACGTCGAACAGGCCGCATGCTGTACGAACAGCCATGTGCTCCTGTTTGATACCGGATTCATACTGCACAGGGAGCGCAAAGCCTCCGAACGATACAATCTTGCCACCGTATTTGACGTGTGTGTCATAGAGGGGTGTTTTCTTATCCATCAAGAGTACCTCCTTGGGTGTAAGTGAAAATGCGTTTTGATTAAATGCATCGAATACACTCAAAATATAGCATAGCAAAACACCACAATCAATGAACAAAAGCATGACAGCAATAGTTTATTTTGTGTCATGCTTTTGCATAGTGATTTGTTAAATATATAGCTTATGCATGAAGTAGATAAGCGGATTTACATCGTAGAGATAGCCGGCGATATAAGAGTTGTTGAGCTGTTCGTTGAGAGCATGGATCTGTTCCGGGGTGAACAGCGTTGCAAGCGGGAACATGAGTGCCAATAGCAGAAATATGAGAATCGCGCCCTTGATAGCCCCGAACAACAGCCCCACACTTGAGTCGACAGTTCCAAGCAGATTCTTGTGCTTCCTGCCACTCAATATCCTGCGTCGGAGCAGAACAGAGATAAACCACACCAACCCGACTATAATCGAAAACGAGATAATCGTGATAGATAGGTTTGTAAAACGATTAACAGTCGTGGTTATGCCGTCGATACCGAAGTCTTCAAACTTGGTGCGCAGCACTTTCGGGATGAATTTGAGCAAATCGATATCCTGCCCGTTGAACTTCTTGGTGAGCTTGAGCTTCATGATGTCGTCAATAGGCAACGCAAAGAGCAGCGACCTGAGACGATCTGTGTTCAGGATGCCGATGATGACTCCGCCGGAGATGGCCGCAAGCCTGACAAGCGAGTCGAGGAAGCCCTGCGATTTGCCGCGCAGTGCACATATTAAGAAGATAACCACAATAATTATATCTAATACCATATATAAATTATCTATCATATGCGAGATATTATCAATAGACATTGTCAACTGATCTATGAAAACCGAGACAGGCTATCCCTGAGGGTACATCTATGAAGTACATTATGATGATTTCTCTCCCGGTGAGATATTAGTAGCACTTTAGGGGTACATAGAATCGTCTGTGAAGTGCATTATGATGATCTCCTCCATGAGACATTAGGAACACCCTGTTAATACACAGAATATGTAGTTTGCTCGAATTAAGAGCGCGTCGACTATCGTTTATTTGACACACGGGAGTGCTATAATACTCACAACCGATATTATTAATTTTAGGCACGCATCGTGTTTGGGAGGATATCATGACACAAGCAGCAGAGAGAATTGCTCAGCTGAGACAGATTATGGCTGAGAGAGGAATCGATGCATACGTTATCCCTATGGCCGACTTTCATCAGAGCGAGTATGTCGGAGAGCACTTCAAGGCTATCCGTTTCGTAACCGGATTTACAGGCTCATACGCAACAGTTGCAGTCACCGGGGATCGGGCAGGACTGTGGACTGATGGCAGATACTTTACACAGGTTATGACAGAGTGTGCCGGCAGCGGCGTCGAGCTGATGAAGATGTTCGTCGATGACACACCCGGAACCGTCGAATGGGTTGCTCAGCAGGTGCCGGACGGCGGTAAGGTCGCCTTTGACGGAAGAGTTCTGTCCATGGGGGACGGACAGGCCTATGAAGAGGCTCTTAGAGGCAAGGCTGTCGAGATCGACTATGAGCAGGCGCTAATTTCAGAAATTTGGAAGGACAGGCCGGGGCTTTCCGAGGAGTCGGCTTGGTATCTCGAGGAGAAGTACAGCGGTGAGAGCACTGCCGGCAAGCTTAATAGAGTTCGCGAGGAGATGAAGAAGGCAGGTGCTAATGTTCATCTAATCGCATCTCTGGATGATGTAGCTTGGCTACTGAATATGCGCGGCAACGACATCGATTTCTTTCCGCTGGTTCTCTCGTATGTAATCGTAAGAGAGGACAGCGCAGACCTCTATGTGGATGAGAAGAAGCTCAACGGTGAGCTCCGCAAGATGCTGGCAGGGAACAATGTAAATGTTCATCCGTACAACGAGATCTACGAGGATGCCAAGAAGATCGACGCAAGCTCAGTTGCGCTTATCGACCCTATGAAGATGAACTACGCTCTGTACAGGAACCTTCCATGCAAGGTTGTAGAGGGTGCTAACCCTACAATTCTCATGAAGGCTATCAAGAACGATGTCGAGATCAAGAACATCAAAAACGCAGAGCTCAAGGACAGCGTGGCTCTCACAAAGTTCATTTACTGGGTTAAGACCAACTACGACAAGATGAAGATTACAGAGCTCAGCGCTTCCGAGAAGCTGACAGAACTCCGCAGCGAACAGGATGGCTACATAAGAGATTCATTTGAGCCGCTTCATGCATTCGGCGCACACGCAGCGATGATGCACTATTCGCCTACACCGGAGTCAGACGTTGTGCTCGAAGGCGGACAGATGCTTCTCAGCGATACTGGCGGCGGATATCTTGAGGGTTCGACAGATATCACCAGAACCACAATCCTCGGATCCATCAGCAAGCAGATGAAGAGATATTACACAGCAGTATACAGATCGATGCAACACCTGTCAGCTGCCAACTTCCTGTACGGTAACCACGGCTGGTCGCTCGATGTCCTCGCCAGACAGCCGATCTGGGAGATGAACCTGGACTTCCAGTGCGGTACAGGACACGGCTTCGGTTACCTCGGCAGTATTCACGAGCCGCCAACAGGATTTCGCTGGTACATCGTGCCATCCAAGAATGAGCACCACCGGTTTGAGGCGGGCATGGTGGTTACCGACGAACCGGGAATCTACGAAGAGGGCGAGTTCGGAATCCGTATCGAGAATAATCTGCTCACAGTAGAGGGTGAGAAGAACAAGTACGGACAGTTCATGCACTTCGAGACCCTCAACTTCGTACCGATCGACCTCGACGGTATCGATCCGGAGGAGCTCAACAGGGCGGAGAAGGAGTGGCTCAACAGCTACCACAGAGAGTGCTACGAGAAGCTTGCTCCTTACATGAATGAGGCAGAGCTCGCTTGGCTCAATGAGTACACAAGAGCAATTTAGTTTCTTGCAAATCTGTTTCCTCTACCGCCTTCCGTGCCGAGACTCGACAGGACCTCAGCTGTCGGAGCTTATAGGATGGCGGCAGGCAGTTTCGCAAAAGTTGATTGTTCTTGCTGATCGATAGGGCAAAGAGGGGCGACAGGACAAAAGTAGTTGATAAATTCGCTGTGGTCGTTGAAAATTTGGAGTAATAAGACAAAAAGAGTCGGTAGAAATCGCGGCAGTCGTTGAAATTTCAATGGTTGCCGCGTCTGTATATTTTTGGAAGAAGCTATAGGCCGGACAAAATGTACCGGTGAGATCATCTGTGCTCCCTTACATTTTGTCCTGCCCCACCCTTTTTGTCCTATAGCCCGGATATTTTGACAAACTATTTTTTTCTCGAGAATTCCCCATAAACAAACACCTATGGTAGCGATAGGGAAAAATTTATAGCGTAAAATTGTGATTCATACTTAATTAAAAGCAGTATTAGTAATAAGCATTGAAAATTGTAATCATAATAAATCTATCTCTCTGATTCATTGATATTTACCCCCTCTCACTATCAGTTGAATCGTTTGTAGTACTTCTCGTTAAACCGCTTCTGCATGTTGATTAGCGGTTTGCGATTGACGTTGGCTTCTACGAGGAACCCGAAGTTCTTATAAACCTCCTTGTATAACGCTTCCTGACCACCTTCAATCTTCTCGGACGCCATGTTCGCTGTATTGGGATCATAAATTCCTTTTAAGAAAAAATCATCTCCCCATATATAATACTTATTGTCCGTTCTGAAATACATATATTGCACTCCATTGTCATCATAAGTAGCAGAAATCGCTGGGATATTTCCATTTACCCTATTATTTTCGTTATACACTTTCGCTAGCCCATCATAATCGTACTTTATTCCTTTTTTATCTGGTGTATAGATAGCCTTGATATTTTCTAACGCCATTGCCATTTCAGGATGTGTCCCCTCCTTATGCGGCATGTTGTGTGCATAATACACCGAGTATTTCCTGAGGTTGTAACTAGGGTTAAAATTCGTATATACAAACACAACTGATGCTATAGCTATTATTGCTATTAATAATTTTTTCATCTTATCGGTGTCTCCCTCTTTTAAATATATGTTTTATTGTTCGCTTTAATTTTGAAGTTGCTTTTTTAGCCTTGGCTCGTATTTTGCTATTGGTTTTTCGGAAGGTCTTGACTACACTCTTAAGCTTCTTCTTTAATTTTACATGTACCTTTGCTATTGATTTTTTAACTTTTGGAAAAACCTTTCTTACAGTTCTTCTAACCGATTTCATCACGCGTCTACCGGTTTTGCCAATCGCAGCTATACTCTTGTTCATAGATCTAGCTACAAAAGCTTTAGCCTTTAGTATTCTGTCGATTCCTTGCTTTTTAATAAATTTAGCACAAGGGACAATCCCTTGGTAGAAGACTTTTTTGCATATATTCCAGCCACTTTAACCAGTGTACTAGCTATAATTCTAGGTGATGACTTCAAAATAATGAATTCGGTAAATGGCAACGTTCCCATGCTCTTAATAAAAGCTTTCCAACCCTTCCTAAATTCATTTTTTAAAGCGCCAATAAGGCCTATACCCATTAATGCGACTCCACCAAAAGATAAACTCGCCCAAAAGTTATGTAGGAAGTGTTGTTCGTCTGTTGACACTCCTGGCCCCGCTTGCGCTTGTAGTGCTTCCTTAAACATTTCCTCTCTTTTATGCTTTAAATCATCTTGATTATAATATCCTATAATTGTATCACTATATAATCTGCCCTTGTGCGGTATCTATGTCAGAAGATGTAAAGCTGAGCACTACGGATTGCTCGTTCGTAGTGCCGTGTTCCACTATTCTGTAGTTTATAGAAATATTGTTAGCGTTATTATACAGAACCGATATAGGGTTGCCGATGGCATTAGGGAAGAACTGCTCTCCTGAGAATCCGATACCTCTAATACTCCCATGACTGTTTAAGCCGGAATTTGCTTCCCAATCATCTTTATCTGAAGCTTCAATCTCCCAGATTAAGTCAAGGTCTATTCCCGATTTTGTTTTTCCTACATAAGTTATTCTACCCGATGTTCCGGTATCTGTACTGAACATTTTGACAGGGCTACCGGGTCTTTCGGAACCAAAATCAGAGCTGCCGTTAAGATGCCCAATTTCAGTTCCTGATATGAGTTCTACTTCCGTTTTATCTGTCCAGCGAAGCCCTTCCTCTGTTAGGAAATTATCATCGGTAAGATTCTCTCCCACCAAATCTATTTTAATTTTCTTGAAATAGTCAGCCCCGCGGGCACCTTCATCGTAGCTGCCGGATACCCGCACATCGCTAATGCTCGGAGTATTATCACCGGATGGGAAAGACTCTTCAGATAATACTCCCGTCCCTGTGCTGATATCTCCGATGTCCGCATAGTCCGCAGTCATTGCAATTGGACTAAGATTGAATAGAATAATACAAATTAAAATCAGTAATAGAAGAACTTCTTTTTATCATTACACACAGCTCCTAACGTAAACCACACTCTAATATATTTAC
>NZ_ALNL01000013.1:0-13274 GCF_000293155.1 Mogibacterium sp. CM50
TGATTGATGTTGACTCCGATTTTTTGAAGCTCTTCCGTCATTTTCTTTATATCGCTGTGATCGACCTGAATGATATATCCGTCTATCGCCATTTTCCGAAGGTACGCTTCCATATTTCTTGTAGGCACCTGTTTCATTTTTTCTTCAATCAAGCTGCGTTCTTCTTCCGTAACACGAAATTTTATCTGCACATTTCTTTTTCTGTTATTCATAGGTGAATTTCCTTTCTGCTTTTATAGAGGGTTTGGGACACTTCCCAAGAGTCTACCCCAGCAGGCTTTAGTTTGCGAGGGTACAAGCAAAATCTCTATCGCCGGAACTGCGGAAAATAGAGATTTTTTACGGAAAGGGTACCCCTTTCCTATGCTTGCTATTCCACTTATTCCTTAATCTCTACAACAATGGAAAGTTGCTTTTTGCCAAAAATTCAAAAATCCAAATTTCTTGAAAAAACTTCAAAAGGTAGGTATGGAGAAATAAAATTTCATAGAGAGTTGGGATGATAATCAAACTTGATTTTCGTGCAAAGATTTTTATGATGATAGTTTTCATTGATAAAGTTTGTAGGTTTGTCAAATAAAAATAACACTGCTATCTTGACAAGGGTGTAAATTTAGGTATAATAAAAATAGCACCGATATTTTTATAAAAAGGAGTTCATAATGAGTAAAAGCGACGATACAAAACAATTGATTTTGGATACGGCAAAAATCGAGTTCATGGATAAGGGTTATAGTGATGCTTCGGTTCGTAACATTGCAAAACAAGCCGGACTGACCACCGGAGCAATCTTTCGATATTTTGCTAATAAGGAAAGTTTGTTTGCGTCACTTGTTTCACCTGTAGCAGACCATATGTTGGAGTTATATCGCAAAGGTGAAAAAAGAGGATTTGATTCTCTAACAGATGGATGCCCTGAAAACATGTGGAACATTTCGGAAGAGGTCATTTCTATGCTGGTGGAATACATTTTTGCTAACAATGATGCATTCTATCTGCTCATCAGCAAATCAGCGGGAAGTGCTTACGAAAACTTTGTAGATCAGCTTGTTGCGGAAAGAGAAAAGCAAACTTATGAATTTCAGCAGGAGATGATCCGGCGTGGTTACCCTTGCCGTGCGTTAACTCCGGATGAAATCCACGTTCTACTTAGTGCACAGTATTATGCGATCTTTGAGATTGTACGTCATAAGCTGGAAAAAGAGGAGGCACTTGACAGAATACGCCTCATTGCGGATTTTTTTGGCAGTGCATGGAAATTGTACTTTGCGTAAGGAGGTGTTTTTTTGTACGTTAGTTAGCCTAATCTAACTTATCGCTTTGTGTATCCTACAGATCTATTTTTTGAAAGGAGTTATCTATATGAATACTACGACTGAAAAGAAAAAATTTGTTACACGAGATGTGATGGTGATTGCAGCCATGATGGTCTTGACCTTTGCAGTATACGGAGCCGTTGGCACGCTGACACTACCGTTTCCATTTTTCTACCTCTACCTTGCTGCCGGCATTCAGGAGTTTTTCTGCGCAACATTTTACCTCGTTGTTGCCAACCGTCTGAACAAACATGGGATTTTGCTGATTTGGAGTACTGTGTTTGGCATCATCAGCGCTCTCGGAGGTTATGTGTTCCTGCTTCCTTATTTCTTGCTGGTAGGCGTTCTTTGCGAGCTTGTTATGCTTGGTAAGGACAGTTATCGGAAACCTTTGCGCAACGCTATTGGTTGGTCTTGCTACGGGCTTGGTATGATTATCGGAAACGCTGTTCCAATTTGGGCAGCATGGGAAAGCTATGTGGCGAAGGCATCTACGGAGGGATTTTCAAAGGAAGTATTTGATATGCAACTGGGTATGCTCTCCAATCCGTGGCACATGATTGGAGCCTGCGCTATCACGGTGGTTCTTGCCTTACTCGGTTGCCTCTTCGGACAGCGGATTTTGAAACGCCATTTTCAAAAAGCCGGGATCGTGAAGTAATGGGGGAAATAATAAACAACGGAAAAATAATTCGCCGTGTCAATATTTTTACATTGCTGATACTGTCCATCTGTGTTTGTACCGTAACCTTTTTCTGCAAAAATATGTGGCTGCATATTGCTTATACGACTGCGTTGTTTTTGGTGATGGCGATATTCGGATGCTTAAAAACGGGATTAAAGTTTTTAATCTCTTTTCTCATCAGCTACGGATGGCTCATTTTCAATGTGCGATATGGGATCAATATACCCTCTCCAATGCTCTTTACCTTTCTGATTGAGTTGATTCCCGTTTTTATGGCGGTCTACCTGCTTTCACAGGCACCGTCTGGCAAACTCACAACAGCGCTTCGGCAACTGCCGTTGCCATCCTCTATAAGGTTGACGGTGATTGTTATCTTGCGTTTTATTCCTACGGTCGCTTCGGAGTTTTCCGATGTGCTGGACGCTATGAAAACACGAGGACTTATGCGTTCTCCTTTTCAAGTCATCTTACATCCTCTTAATACCTTTGAGTATGTGATTGTACCTATGGTCTTTCGTTCGCTAAAAATTGCGGACGAACTTGCCGCATCCAGTGTTGTCCGTGGGATTGAGAGCCCATATAAGAAAAAGGGTTACTATCTGAATAAAATGGCTGTAAGCGACGGCATTATGATCGTTTTGTTTGTATCAACAGCGATAATATGTATCTTATTGTGAGGTGAGAAATTGAATCCGACAATTGAAATAAAAAATCTCAGCTTTTCTTATACAAGCACAGATGACCAGTTAAAAAATATCAATCTCAACATAAGACCGGGAGAGGTCATTGTACTTACAGGTCCATCCGGCAGTGGGAAGAGTACGCTAACCCGCGTAATAAATGGTTTGATTCCATATTTTTTTACAGGAGAATTGAGTGGCGAAGTCAAACTTTTCGGAAAAAACATGAATGAAATTCCCTCTTGGGAACGCGGCAAATATGTGGGGAATGTATTTCAAGATCCACGCAGTCAATTCTTTGCCAATGAGGTGTCCGGAGAAATTGCTTTCGGCTGTGAAAATTACGGTATCTCCCATGATGAAATTGTAAAAAGAGTTCAGGGTGCAGCGGAGACGCTGAGTATTACAAACCTGTTAGAACAAAAGGTCAGGTATCTTTCCTACGGTATGCGTCAGCGTGTAGCAATCGCCTCCGCCGAGGCCATTGACCCAGATATTTATGTTATGGACGAACCCTCTGGCAATCTGGACATGGGAGCCACGGAGGATTTTGCTGCATTTGTACGTCTTTTGAAAAAGCAAGGAAAAACGATTCTGATTGCGGAGCACAGACTCTACTATCTTCGTGATATTGCGGATAGGTTTGTCTATATGAATAATGGCGAAATTATCAGCATAATGACTCCGCAGGAAATGAAGGAATTATCCTACGAACAGATTTCGGAGTGGGGGCTTCGCGGTATGGAGCTTTTACGTTTGCCGATTTCTGCACAGATCTATAAAGAAACTGCATCCGGTCCGGTACTGAAAGTGGAGAATCTGTGCAAGCATTTTGGAACTCAATCGGTCTTGTCGAATGTTTCGTTTTCCTGTGCACCGGGAGAGATCGTTGCAATAATCGGTCCAAACGCTGCGGGAAAAAGTACGCTTGGGAAACTGCTGTCCGGACTTTTACAGGAGGATGCAGGTATGATTCGTTTCGCGGAAAAACCGATGAAAAAGAACAAGCGACGCGGACTAATCTGGTATATCATGCAGGATTTGGACAGTCAGCTGTTTGGAGAAAGTCTGACCGATGAGCTTTTGATCGGCAAAAAGGAGACATCCGCTTTGATGCAGCGGGCGAATAAGCTGTTGGCGCTCCTGAATTTAGATGAATTCTCAGAGCGTCACCCGGCTACCCTATCAGGTGGACAAAAACAGCGTCTTGCCTTGGCGATCGCGCTTTTGAATGAAGCTCCGGTGATTGTTTTGGATGAACCTACCAGCGGTCTGGATGGTCGCAATATGCACGCTGTAAGTGAGCAGCTTCACGCACTTGCGGCAAAGGGACACATCATCCTTATGATTACCCACGATCTGGAATGTGCTCTTGCCACTTGTAGCAGGGCTCTGGTGATCCGTAATGGTACTTTAATTGATGATTTTCAAATTGAGGAGGCGGCGAAGCTAATGGCTGCCATGCGGGAATAACAGGAGGAAATATGGAAAAGAAAAGAAAATCCGGCGCTGCTTACCTAATGCAACTGGCCGGGAAATACAAATTACATCTATTTGTATCTGCGTTGTTTGGAATAGCCAGTGCATTATGTACATTTTTGCCTTATGTTATGGTGTACCGAAGTATTCTGGTTTTGCTGGGTGGTGAAGGAAATGCCCTGTACTATGGTCTGATTGCCACAGTATCGATCCTTGGGAAGTTTATTTTCTCCATCATTTCGGGAACATTTTCTCACGTTGGAGCTTTTAATACGCTTTACAATGTTCGCGTGCAAATTAGCCGTCATATTGCGAAGATAAACTTGGGATTCTTTACAGATCATGCTTCGGGAGAAATCAAAAAAGTCATCATTGAGGATGTGGAACGGATTGAAAAATTCTTGGCTCATCAGATTCCGGATGTGACCGCAGCCATCTGCGTGCCGATCATTGTCTTTATTCACCTGCTGACAATCAATATCCCGATGTCCTTATCTCTTCTGGTTCCGGTGATATTGGGGCTCATCATCCAAGGCACGGCTATGGCGATTACCGGCAAGCAAATGCCGACCTATCATCGTCTGTTGGAAAAATTGAACACGGCAATCATGCAGTTTATCAACGGAATGCCTGTTATGAAAGCCTATAATATGACGGCAGAGAGCTATCGTGATTATGCAAGCACCGTAGATGAATACAACGCCTTTTGGAAGCAATGCACCAAGAGTCAGGGCTATACCTATGGACTTTTCGTCGCTCTCGTAGAAAGCGGAATCCTATTTGCACTGCCATTGGGCGGTATGCTCTACTTCCGTGGAACACTACCTAAGCAAGATTACCTTTACTTTATGATTATGAGCATAGTATTTCTCTCCGGCTTGCTGAATTTGTTAAACCTCGCCATGATGTTCAGTCAGATCATGAGCGGCGTGGGACTGATACAGGACATCATGGAGTTGCCTTGCACGACCGAGGGAGACAGTACACTAGACCGCACACAGCCTCATGGCGTAAGCTTTGAGAATGTTACTTTCCGCTATGATAAGTCCGACGTGCTAAAAAATATCAACCTCACCATGCCTGCGGGCAGTCTAACCGCTTTTGTGGGAGCTTCCGGAGCAGGAAAAACGACCGCCGCACAGCTGATTCCCAAATTTTGGGAAGTCACCGACGGAAAAATTTGCATCGACGGCAAGAATATTTTGGATCTGAAAAATGAAAATCTGATGGACTTGGTATCCTTCGTCTTTCAGGAAACCTTTACTTTGCACGACAGCATTCATGAGAATATCGCCATAGGAAACAAAAATGCTACTCGCCAACAAGTGGAGGATGCCGCTAAGGCTGCGCAAATCCATGATTTTATTATGAGTCTTCCAAACGGCTACCAAACCAAGCTGGGCGAGGACGGAGTGAAATTATCCGGAGGTGAGAAGCAGCGTATCTGTATTGCACGAGCAATCTTAAAGGATTCGCCCATCATTATCTTTGATGAGGCAACAAGCTTTGCAGATTTGGAAAATGAGCATAAGATCCAGCTTGCCCTGTCACACTTGTTGAAGGGGAAAACAACCATTATGATCGCTCATCGGCTTCATACAATTACCGGGGCGGATCAGATTTGCGTATTCCACGAAGGACAGCTTTCAGAAAAAGGAAAGCATGATGAGCTCCTGTCCGAAAACGGGCGATATGCTGATATGTGGAAAAGCTATACTCAGGAGGTAGCCATATGATGTATATATTCAAAATGATTCAACAGGTCGCCGGCAAAAACAGCAGATCTTTGTATTTACCGGTTGCATTGTCCTGCGTGGACGCTTTGCTTCACATGGGGATGTTCAGCACGATGATATTGACGATTATTGAACTGATCGGCGGCATCTTTACAGTGGAAAAACTGACTTTATACAGCATTGTCCTCGGGATTCTGTTTTTGGTGCGTGCGATCCTCTTTTCTATAAACTATACACAAGTTCAATATCGGGGTGCGGATATTTCGGCACAACAGCGTCTTTTCCTCGGAGACCATATCCGCAGCTTAAATCTCGGATATTTCAACAAGAACAGCATTGGACGACTGATGAGCACATTGACAACCGATATTACGGACTTTGAACAGATCTTAACCCATTCTTTGGCAAGCTTAATTAAAGTGCTGTTTTTCAGTGCTTTGACGCTCTTGTTTGCCTTCATGGTTTCGTGGCAATTCGGATTGACTGCTACCGTGCTGATTCTAATTGCTTTTCCCTTGATGCAGCTCAGCGGAAAAATGTCTCAGAAGTACGGCGGCAATCAGCGCACGAGTATCAACCGAGTGATTTCTCGAATCGTGGAATACATTAACGGGATCAAGACATTTAGGCTCTATAATTTGACCGGAGAAAAATTTGAACGATTGGATGACAGCTTTACCACCTTAAAAAGAGATTCTGTAAAATTGGAGCTTGCGATTATGCCGTTCTCCGTTTCCTTTGGCTTTGTGACATCGTTGATTCTTCCTGCCGCATTGATTTTGGCTCCCGGTTTGTATCAATCGGGAGTGATTGACACAAACCGGATGGTCGCTCTTCTGATGATCGGCGTTTCTCTCTCCAGCATGATGGCGACACTGGGCAGTCTGTACCCGGAATTAAAATATTTGAGTAAGGCGGCAGAAAATATCTTGGCGGCTCGTCAGGAGGAGCCCCTATCGTATCGTGACGATGCGGTACAGCTCAAAGCATTTGACATCAGTTTTTCTCATGTAGATTTTTCATACGAGAAAAATGTTCCTGTGCTACATGATGTCTCTTTTTCTGTAAAACCCGGAACGACCACGGCTTTGGTCGGTCCGTCCGGCAGCGGTAAAACCACAATTATCAGTCTGATTTCACGGTTTTGGGATGTGACGAAGGGCACGATTACCATCGGAGGCTGCGATATTCGAGAACAATCGCCGGATACACTCGCTGAGAATATCGCTATTGTCTTTCAGGATGTATATCTTCTACACGATACCATTGCAAACAATATCCGCGTCGGAAAGCCGAACGCTACGATGAAGGAAATTGTCGAAGCGGCAAAGGCGGCACAGTGTCACGAATTTATTTCCGCACTGCCGGACGGCTACGATACGATGGTGGGTGAAGGCGGCAATACACTTTCCGGAGGGGAAAAACAAAGGATTTCCATCGCCCGCGCTTTGATTAAAAATGCACCCGTCGTTTTACTTGACGAAACCACTTCCAGTCTGGATGCGGACAACGAAAAAGAAATTCACAAGGCATTGGACGCGCTGATGAAAGACAAAACGGTAATCGTCATCGCTCACCGTCTGAACACGATTATCGGCGCCGACCAAATCCTTGTGCTGGACAAGGGGAGAATCCGTGAACAGGGAAATCATGAGCAACTGTTAGCACAAAATGGCTGGTATGCTCGCATGATTGCGGAGCAAGCCAAGGCACGAAACTGGAGTATCGAATGAGTACAAAAAATATACAATGCAAAAAGAGAAAAATTGTTGTATGGATTATTTCTATCGGCATTATCGCGGCATTGTTCTTTGGTATAAGTAAGTTTATCTCATATCGAACGATGCCACCTTTTGCTGCGGAACGGGAAGCTCTTGAAATAGACTATGGTGATTATTTAGAAATCGATGGCTTCAAACTTTGGTTTGAACTTCTGAATGAAGATTCAGATAAAAAGCCAATTATAGTGATTGCCGGAGGCAGTGGTTTATCTTCGGATTACATGGAAGATTCACTTTGATTTCTATCTATTGACCATCCTCTTTTATTTTACGATGCCAGAGGATGCGGGCGTTCACAAATAAAAAAAGAATTATCATATTACAGCACAAGCAAGTTTGCTGACGAGTGCAAGGCAATTAAAGATTACTTTTTCCCCGATAGGAATGTCATTGTTTTAGCACATTCTTTTGGTGGACTTATTGCTATGGAATATGCCGCAAAATACGAAACTTCACTAGAGGGATTGGTTTTAATATCTTCTGTTTATACGGATTATAAACCACAGAACACATTTGCATTTTTGAAAACAGGACTTCCACCAAAAAATCAGATCGATGCAAATAAATGGTATATGGAGAATATAGATGCTTTTCTTGGTGGATATTTTTATAACACTCAAGCAAAAAACATCTTTTCAAATACTGTAACATCTTATTCGGTGAGTGCTCATGTAGGTGGAGCAAAAAATGATATTTCCACAATGGTACGGGGATTAGATATTCCAACTCTGATTTTGGTTGGTGAAAAAAACGAACATCCTCTTACTACAATTGATACAGCACAAAAGCTCAATCGTTTATTTCTAAACTCAGAATTGCAGCAAATCAAAAATTGTGGACATTTCATGTTTGCTGAAGCTCCCATAGATTTTCAAAATATTGTGCTGAATTGGATTAAGCAATATTGATAGTCACATAAGATGAAGGAGAAGGCAAACTCAAGATAAACAGTTAAACAAAGGAGATTATACAAATGACAGATGTAAGAGAGCGTCTATTGACGGAAAATCCATGGAAGCTAATGATAACATTATCGCTTCCTGCAATTTTGGGACAGTTTGTGGTAGGGCTTTATGCCTTCGTCGATTCAATTTATGTTGGGCAGATGGTGGGAACATCTGCCATGAGTGCAGTTTCGGCTGCATCACCTTTTGTCCTTATCAATAATGGCATTGCCGTTTTGATAGGTATAGGCTCCAGCTCGGTACTTTCCCGTGCCATTGGGAAAAAAGATATGGACACAGTAAACAGAATTATGGGAAATCTTACTTTTCTCGTGCTGTTACTTTCATCTATCAGCATGGTGGCGGGAATTACTTTTGCTCCTATTTTGCTGAGTCTTTCTGGTGCAGAGGGAGCTGTTCTGGAGATGGGTGTGGTATATCTGCGCACCGTATTTTTGGGTTCTATTTTTGTCAACTTCATGCAAAGTGCCAATATGGTTATACGTGGAGAGGGTCGGATGGGTCTTGCCATGGTAATCATGGCCGGTGGTGCGATATTAAATATCGTTTTAGATCCGATCCTTATTATAATTTTTCCTGAAAGGGGACCTCAGGCTGTGGCGATTGCAACAGTTATCTCCCAGTTTTTCCAAGCTACTGTCACCCTTATTTACTTTCTGAAAAAGAGTCCTATCGTTCGTTTTCATGGGGTGCGTCCGGCAAAAGATTTGATTCCTGAAATTCTCTCTGTCGGAGTCAGTGCCATGTTTATGCAGGTCATGATGTTGATACAGATGACAGTGGTGTATAATACAGCGGTAAAATATGGAGGAGAAACGCAAATTGCATTGATGGGTGCCTCTCAGCGTGTTATGCAGCTTGCTTTCGTTCCCATTTGGGGGATGAGTCAAGGTCTGCAGCCTGCTGTCGGCACGAATTACGGGGCAAAAAATTATACGCGAGTAAAACAGCTTACTAACATCTTCATTATTGGCTCTACTGTCCTTTCCGGAATATTCTTTGCCGTAATTGAGCTTTTTCCAAATCAAATATTGTCGGCATTTATTACAGAATCAGATATTGTTGAATCAGGAATTTCATTATACCGTTTGATGTTTTGTGCATTTTTTACTTACGGTCTGCTGATTATGACACTTACCTATTTTCAAGCACTTGGGCGAGCAAAACTGGCCGGTTTCATTGTCGTATTTCGCCAGTTAGTTTTGGTGGTTCCTATGGTTCTTTTGCTTCCTGTCTTGATGAGAGGAAATGTCTTGGGAGTATGGCTTGCTCTTCCGCTGAACGATATAGTTATCCTTTTTATCGCTGTCATCCTGCTTATGCGTGAATACAGACTTCTAAGAAAAATGCAAAGCGAGCTCGTATTGGACACAATGTAATTTATATCATGGCGATGATAAAAATGAATTTATAGATTAATCTAACGATAAGATATATGAGCTTATAAAATGAACGTAGAAGGATTACGCAATGAAGAATAAAAAAGTTAAAAGGCAATGGTTACTCTGCCCTGTTTGCAGAAATAAAACACGATTGCAAATCAGAAGCGATACAGAGTTAAAAAGCTTTCCCTTGTTTTGTCCGAAATGCAAACAAGAATCTTTAATCAATGTCAAACAATTTAATGTATCAGTTATCAAAGAGCCAGATGCAAAGACACAGAGCCGGTGATTTACAGCTACGAAACTGTAATTACCGGCTTATTTTATTTAAGGAGAGAACCATTTATGCAAAAGATAGAATATATAATATTAAACCGCCTATATTATTCTGCTTGAATAAGGGAGTGAAGACTCAAAATCAATCATAACTTACGAAAAAACATGGCGGTATCAAAGGAGGTATCATCGTGTTCATTTTTTATTATGATAAAGCATTATTAAAGGGAATATGTTCTATTTACATGTTTCTATGCTTATATAGATGATCTGTTAAATCATATTTATATAGCTATCTTTTCATGTCCAATCCCGGCTGCCTTATGCAGTCGGGATTTTTTGCGTCTACAAAAACTTTTTTTCAAAAATATTCGCTTTTCTTTGGCAGTTTTCATCTGCCCGTTGTTGAGGGTTTGTGAAAGGGGAAATTCTGCCCGATTTCGCGGCTGCGAAAGGAGGTGAATATCATGAATGAGCCTGAACGGACTGAATGGCAGATACGCTGCGCATTTAACGGTTTTTGTAAACGTGCATTGAAAAACGAAAGTATCAATGCACATAAGGAAATCAAAAGAAGGCAGGCACGAGAAATCAGCTTTTCCGACCTGACACCGAAAGAGGAAAATCAGCTTTATACCCGTGAAGATTTCTTTGTAGGCAGTGAAGAAGAACAAACCTTTTTCGCAGGCGGTAAAGAATGGGATGCAAAGACGATTGCCGATGCGATCCACAGCTTGCCGGAAGAAAAACGCAGAGCCGTCCTGCTCTATTACTTCTTTGATATGAGTGATGCGGAAATTGCGAAGCTCTATCAGATTCCAAGAAGTACAGTGCAGTATCGGCGAACCAGCTCATTTGAGCTGTTAAAACGCTATTTGGAGGAACATGCATATGACTACCCAAGTTGGTAAAACAGGAAACGATGAACGCGGCCTGTTACCTTATCCGGTAATCATAGCCGCAACCAAAGGAGAGCCGCAGGCAATGAATATTGTCTGCCAGCATTACGCAGGCTATATCGCCCACCTTTCTATGAGAAAGCTCCGTGATGAGCGGGGAAATACCTATTACGGCATAGATGAGGATATACGAGATCGGCTTCGTTCAAAGCTCATGCAGGCTGTCCTGATGTTCAAGATTTAATAATGTAGCTGTCTGCGTTCCCCTTTCCGCAGACAAGGCAGAAAGAAGCTGCCGCCTGTTCTTTGACAAATATACCCGCAAGATAACGGCGGCGTATCATAGGGCAAACCGGATACTTTCCTTTTGTGCTTTAGCTATGCGGAAAATGCGCCATGACACTTCCCTACCCGGAAGCCGAGCGAGAAACATTTTGCCGTAAAGCAAGCGTAGCTGCTTGCGAGCCATGACGGCGCAAAATATATAATGATACTCCCCTATAGCCACAGTCCGAGCGTTCAAAGCGTCGCAGGCAATGGGTAGGGCTGGATGAGATCCATGCAGGGGTGAAATTCCCGTGAGGCTAATGCTTACAGCCATCCGGTAATGCCTTTCTTAAATATGAATATCAGAACTTTTACTTATACCTATTTTGAGAAAGGGGGCGATGAAATGAATCAAACGGATGTGCCTATCTGGGAGAAATATACCCTCACCATAGAAGAAGCGGCAAAGTATTTTCGCATCGGAGAAAACAAGCTGCGAAAACTGGCAGAAGAAAATCCTAACGCAAATTGGGTGATATTAAACGGCAACCGTATTCAGATCAAGCGCAAGCAGTTTGAAAAAATGATCGATACGGTTGACACAATCTAATGGAGATCGAGCCTTGACGATGTTATAATAGATATAGCATATCAAGGCTCTTTCCGTCTTGGAAAGGAGCATAACATGTCAGAAAAAAGACGGGACAGCAAAAACCGAGTTTTGCGGTCAGGAGAGAGCCAGAGAAAAGACGGGAGATATGCTTACAAATATATAGACACCTTTGGAAAGACGCAGTTTGTGTACGCATGGAAATTAGTTCCAACGGATAAGACCCCGAAAGGAAAACGCGAGGATAAATCCCTGCGGGAAAAGGTCAAGGAGATACAAAAAGACCTTGATGACGGGATTGACCCGGTGGGAAAGAAAATGACCGTCTGCCAGCTTTACGCAAAGCAGATACGAAACCATGCAAATGTAAGACACAGTACAAAGCAAGGCAGAAAACAGCTTATGAGAATCCTTGAGGAAGATACTATAGGCACTTGCAGCATCGAGAATGTAAAAATGTCTGATGCAAAGGAATGGGCTTTACGAATGAAAGAAAAAGGCTATTCTTTCAAAACCATCAGCAATTACAAGCGTTCTCTAAAGGCAGCCTTTTATACCGCCATTCAGGATGACTGTATCAGGAAAAATCCCTTTGACTTTCATATCAACACAGTTATTGAGGATGACACCGAGCCGAAGGTTCCTCTTTCGCCTGCACAAGAAGAAAGTTTACTTTCCTTTGTGAAAAGCGATAAGGTCTATCATAAGTATTATGACGAGCTTATCATTCTGCTTGGAACAGGACTTCGTATTTCAGAGTTTTGCGGATTGACGGAGAGCGATATTGATTTTGAGAATCGGACAATCAATGTGGATCATCAACTTCAATACTCCGGTAAAAAATCGTACCGCATTGAAACACCGAAAACGGAAAACGGTATTCGGAAAATTCCAATGAGCGACCGAGTTCTTGAGGCCTTGCAGAGAGTTGTGCAAAGCCGAAGAAAAAGTAGTTTCGAGGTTGACGGCTACACAGGCTTTCTTTTTCTCACAAGGAACAGAACACCACAGGCTTGTATCAACTATGATGCTATGTTTCGCAGACTTGTAGAAAAGTATAACAAAAATCATGAGGAAGCTTTGCCGGCGGTAACAACGCCCCATACCCTGCGACACACGTTCTGCACCAACATGGCAAATGCGGGAATGAATCCGAAAGCCTTACAGTATCTTATGGGACACGCCAACATTACCATGA
>NZ_ALNL01000014.1:0-21032 GCF_000293155.1 Mogibacterium sp. CM50
CTCTAAAGAATAGCCATCTATCTGTATTGATGTAGATACTCTTGTGTAGAGGTATACTTTTATTTTTTCTTTTGACATAGCATTAACCTCAATATATTTCTCTATATCTTTATAGTTTCTAAAAAGTTTGGACTTATATCTCAAGTATATTATAGCATTTTTATTTCTTTTTCTCAATCTGTGTTTTTGCCATGTCAAAAATATTTTCATTTTCAATGTTATTACTTACTGGTATTGGATCTGGCAGATCATCCAAATCTAAAACACCAGCATACTTTGTAATAAGATTTGCTATCAAATCAGCCAATCCATCCCAGTCTCTATCCACAGACACACCCCCTTTCTTCAAACTCTTATATAATCAATCTATAGCTTTCTTATCTAACTAAGTTTCATGACATTGACGGGTGCTTTGGATCAGCAACATTGGAATCTCACCACCGCCCCTGTTAAGATGAGCCGGCTTTCACTAAAGAAGTATCATTATCATTACTCAGGTCATAGCTCACAAAGTATCCTTGTTCTTTGCTTTAAGAAAATTTATTTATCGCTCGTTTCCTTATATCCTTATCTTTGACAGTATTCATTTAAACCGAATTTTTTTCAGCAGGAAAGTCTTGGCGTAAATTTCTTACGCTCACTAAGTAATTAAAAGTCCCGTCATGGTCTATTCAGTTGTCAAAGAACAAATATTTAAAAGGGATTTTCTTTACATCTTCCTGTTTGCATAAATAGGCTATATCTCTTATCAAAGTAAAGGAGGTCAAACTCCCCTTCACTTTATATAAGGAAAATTTGACCCCTTTGGTTACCGAAATTCTAAATTTCTTCGATAAATTTCTTCAGCTTCTCTAAGATTTTGTTTCGTTTCTTAATCAAAGCCGGGTGCGTGATACTTTTTAGCCTTGCTACCGAGCGGACGGTTTCGTCCTGAAAGTACAAACGCTCTATGATGTCCCTTTCTTCTGCATTGAGTCTTGATATGGCATTTCTGACTGCTTCAATCATCATCTGTGTTTCCACAATCTTTTCGACATCAACACTTTCATCAATGATGTTCTCTGCAAAATGTCCATCCTGATCCAAGGACGAAAAAAAGAGCAAGTGGTTTTTTCTGTCCACCTGCTCTAAATACTTTTCATGTTCTCTTTCACGCCAGTAGACTTTGTATATCTCCTCACTGACTTTTACCTTTTGTCCGTTTACATATAGATAAAATTCTTTTTTCATTTTGAAGTCCTCCATTTCTTTTGACTGACTGTTTTTCAGGCAAAAAAATGGAGGACTTCTGCATCCGGGCATAAGAAGTCCTCTAAAATGAACGAAATTCGTTCTTTTTTGAAATGTATTTAATTGTTTAAGAGAGTATGCGTAAGCACAGACAACTACAAGGATTATAGAAAAAAGGAGTATTTTTATTCCATTTCAATTCTACAAGGAAACTTATACACTTGTTCATCTCCCTTTCCCTCCATTCATTATTGATAAATAGCATCCATACCCTCAGCCTCTTTTGATTATTTTCGCTTTTATATCAAATGTCCTTGTCTTTATGCTTTGTCTTTCCCCATTTTATTAAGTTCACTAAGCATCATAAGTATTCCAACAGTAATCATAATGAAATCTACCAGTGGTTGTGTGAACCATACCGCTTTTATTCCAAATGCCATTGGCAAAAAGATCATTGCAGGAACAAATAAGAATAACTGTCTAAGCATAACAATCATTCCGGCTTTCTTTCCATTTCCGATTGATTGGAAGAATGTAATCGTCATAACCATCACGCCGTACAAGATAAATACAGAATAGAACAATCTGAAGTTTCCTACTCCCTGTGCAATAATGCCTGCCTCTACACCGAACAAGGAAAGGATCTGACTTGAAAACAGTAAAGATGGAAGCCAAAAGATTGCTGCAAGGATAAGTCCTCCAATAGAAAACACCTTCATACCTTGTCTTACTCTGTCAAACTGTTTTGCTCCGAAGTTTGTACCAACCACAGGTTGCAGCCCCTGACTCATTCCCCAAAGCGGAATAAAGGAAAAGGCATATACACGAAGCGATGCCGCCATCAAAATTCCGTTTGTATCTCCACCATATTTAAATGCCATTTTATAAAGCATTGTTTGTTGTATCATAAATAAGAGCTGCATCATCATAGCGGATGAACCGACAGAAAACATTTCTTTTTTAATTTCCGCATCAGATTGTATCTTATGAATTTTAACGACCTTACTCTTTTTCAAGAAATAATGTAGTGTTACAGCAGCTTGAACAAATTGGGCTGTGATCGTTGCAAGTGCAGCACCTTCAATGGCATATTCACCCATAACGGTCATTAGTATCGGATCAAGGATGATATTAAGCAAAGCACCAAATCCCATAATCAGCATGGCTTTTTTCATCAGTCCTTCGCCACGCATTACCATGTTGGCAGACTGTGTAAAGTTCACAAATAGAGAACCGATGAAAATTACTCTAAGGTATCTGATTCCATAGGCTTTGATTTCACCTGTTGCACCCACCATATCTAAAAAGTGTGGTGCGAGAAGGATTCCTCCAACTGTGATGATCGCTGAAAACAAAATCACCCAAAAGATTAGATTACCCATGATTTTATCTACGGTTTTCTGGTCTCCTTTTCCAATTGCTCTTGATAGGACAGACGCAGAACCTACACCAAGCAAGGTTGAAATACCGCTGTTAAAAAAGGTGAGAGGCATTGCGACACCACAAGCGGTCATTGCTGTTTGTCCTATAATTTTACCCGCAAAAATCCCATCCATGAGAGGATATAGACCGATGACTATCATTCCGATTACCGCCGGAACTGATAGCTGAAAGAGTAAGTCTATCGGCCTTTTGGTTAGTAGTTGTTCTTTCATATCCTGTTTCAAGTACTTACCTCCATTTATTACAAATATATTCTTACAGTATTTTTACGCCATTATTTTTATTTTGTAGTTCTACCATATTCTTATAAATCCCATTTAAAGCAATTAGCTCATTATGCGTTCCTTGTTCTGCAATATTCCCTTCCTTGATTACAACAATATTGTCGGCATCCCTAATCGTATTTAATCTGTGAGCAATAACTAATAAGGTTTTATTCTTTACCAATTCACTAATTGCTTCCTGTATATAGCTTTCATTGTCCACATCAACACTTGCTGTTGCCTCGTCAAGAATTACAATAGGAGCATCTTTTAACATGCAACGGGCAATAGAAATTCTTTGTTTTTCACCACCGGATAAAGTTGCTCCTCCCTCTCCAATCATTGTGTCAAATCCATCAGGAAGTGCCATAATAAAATCATAGCATCTTGCTTTCTTGGCTGCTTCTATAACTTCTTCTTTCGTTGCATTTTCTTTCCCCATGGCAATATTGTTAAAAATCGTATCTTGAAATAAATAAACTCTCTGGAAAACCATACTGATTTCCGACATCAATTCAGATAGTGAAACATCCTTTATATTCACTCCTCTAATCAAAATTTCACCGGAGTCTACATCCCAAAATCTTGTCAAAAGATTTGCTACTGTGGATTTACCTCCCCCGGACTGTCCAACTAAAGCCGTCATTGTATTCTTATTCATTTTGAAACTCATATCATGCAAGACCTCTTTTTCACCATAAGAAAATTTAACATGATTAAAACAAATTTCAGGTTCTGAGGTATCAGATTTTGAAATATGTTTTTTGCCCACATCTTGCAGTTCAGTTTCATTTAACACTTCTTCAATACGATCCAATGCAGCGTTCATTACAGTAAGCCTTGTCGCTTCACCATAAAGTGTTTTTAAAGGGCTGAATAAGTCAAACACAAACAAAATAAGCCCCAACATATATGGAAGTCCCAAAGTTCCTTGATGATTAAGATATAAAGCCACTGCTAAAATAAATGTAATCCCAATTCCATAAATAATATTTAAACCGGTTGTCCATGGTGTTATTTTATTTTCAAATTTTATAGATGTGTCCTTTGAGGATATAAAATTATCTGTAAGAGATTTAGAATTTTCGCCTAAAAGATTGTAACTTTTAATAACACTGATCCCCTCAGCAAATGACAAAACTGCATCGGTGAGTTTTTCACTTTGTTCTTGTCTAATAACCGCTTCAGATAAAGACATTTTATTCATGCTATTTGCAAGCAATGTTGCAACCAGTGTTACACACACCGCAATCAGTCCAATTCTGTAATCTAAAACAAACATGAATACTGTTAGCACAAGCGTTGATAATACATAGCTCATCATATTGGCAATCGTACTCATGGAAACTTCTTCAATAAAAGCCATGTCCGAACTTAAAACAGAATTTATTTTTCCTAAATTACCTGCTGTAAAATATCCCATCGGAAGCTTTCTAAGATGATTCCCAAGCTCCATTCTTTTATCAGCAAAAATCATAAAGCCGGCTGCACTTTGTAATTTATCGCTTAAGAAGTGAACCACAGCTTGTAATAAAACCATTAAAACAAGTCCTATTCCTACATATAGAAAAGTTTTGGAGGTATTCGTTTTTTCATAAAATCCAATCAAAACGGTAAATGCAATAAATATCGGCATTTTACTTAATATAGATTCAACAAAGGCAAATATAAATGCGGACTTTATTCTGTTTTTGTATTTACCTGATAAATTTAAAATTCTTGAAATTAGTCTAAACATTCATTTCACCTTCCTTTCTGCTGATTTTCCAATCTTTACTAAATAGTGTCGCATCCCATAATTTGCGATATTCTGCTGAAGATTCTAATAAGTTTTTATGCTTTCCATTTGCAACTAAATGACCATGATCCATAACTAATATCTGATCTGCATCTACAATAGATGGTAACTTGTGTGCAATAACAATTAAGGTTTTCCCTTTTACAAGTTCACGAATAGCTGCTTCCATTTTCTCTTCATTTTCAGGATCTGCATAGGCTGTTGCCTCATCAAGTACAACAATCGGAGCATTCTTCAAAATAGCTCTCGCTAACGATATTCTTTGTCTTTCTCCACCTGAAAGCATTTTTCCTGCTTCCCCTGCTAAAGAATAAATACCATCCGGAAGTCTATTTAAGAATTCCATACACTGAGCTTTTTTAGCTGCTTCAATAACCTCATCATCACTAGCAGCTAAATTACCAATACGAATATTTTCTAAAAGCGAGGTATTAAATAGATATTGGTCTTGTGCTACATAAGAAATTTGTTTGTTGAGTGATTCCAATCTTATATCTTGTATGTCTTGTCCACCAATACTTATGCTTCCATCTAAAACATCATAATAATGAATTAAAAGTTTAGCCAAAGTACTTTTTCCTGAACCGGATTCGCCAACAATCGCTGTCTTTTCACCGGCTCTTGCCGTAAAACTAACATTATGAATAACATTCTTAATATAGGTTTCAGGCTGTCCGTTTTCTCCCATCTTGCTTAACTGATAGCCAAAGATAACATTGTCATATAAAATAGTATGCCCTGTTCCCTTAAAATCATTTTCTCCCTGTTTTAAAGGAGCCATATTTAAGGCTTGTTCTAAAGCAGAAATCTTATAATTTAACTGTGGCATAGTTGGTAAAAATCCAAGAGCTTTCAGTAGTGGTAATCCTATACTTAAAGAAAGGCATAATATCAGTATTAAGTTAGAAAGACTTGCATAGCCCATGTATACAAAGTAACCACCAAGCGGCAATGTTAAAATAATCGTGCATGGAAGTAAAGCACTGTATAACGCCATCCATGGCCATGCCGTCTTATACCAAGCGAGTGCATAATCTCTGTAATTACTGATATCTTTAGAAAGGCGCTCATAAGACTCTGTTTGCTTATTAAATACTTTTACAACTTCCATACCGTTTACATACTCAATAATGGTATTATTCATTTTTCCACTTGCCATATAATATGGTCCCATTTGTTTCATACCTACAGAGTACATAATCATCATTGCAAGAATGCTAACCGGAATAGAAGCTAATGACATTAACGCTAATCTCCAGTCAATAAAAAACATTGAAACATAAACCATAATAGGTACAATTAGGTTAGCTATTCCTTCAGGAAGTGAATGGGCTAAAAGCACCTCTAAACTGCCAATATCATCCACGAACATTTTTTTGATTGTACCAGTCCCTTTTTCTTCAACAACACCCAATGGCAGATCTTCCATTTTTTTCTGTAAGGATGTTCGAAGTCCAAGTAGCGTGTTGTATGCTGCTTTATGGGATACATTAAGACCTAAACCTCCTAAGACAGCTTGCAACACTAAACAAACTAAAATACTGATCAATAAAATAGCAAGTCTTTCAAATTCTAATTGCTCACCTAAAATAAGTGGATTGATAATCTGATATGCAAATAGAAAGGGTAGCACACCCATAATTACACTAATAAGCATAATAAAACTTGCTAAGTGAATTGATTTTTTATGCGAACCTGCATATTCAAAAACCTTATTTAACATAGTTTTTCTCCTTCAATAAATTTCCTTTTTTATCCATAAAATCCATAATCAACGCTTCATTTCCCTTCACAGATATTTTTTTATAATCCTTATCGCCGAGCATTAAGACGGAATGACAGGTTTTAAATAACAACTCTAAGTCATGAGTAATTATTATAATTGGAATCTCCTTTGCTTTTTCTGTCATTAAATCGGACATAATTTTCATACTTTTATAATCAAGACCTGATGTTGGTTCATCCAGAATTATCAACTTACGACCGGATAAAAACGAAGTAATAATCGCCAATCGTTGTTTTTGTCCACCGGATAATTTCTGCGGATGATTGGTTTTTTTATGCCACAGGTCTGTATCTTTTAGATATTCTCGTATTTTTTCTAAATCACTTTCCGAGTTTTTATCTTTACAAAATATCAATTCATTTTCTACTGTGTCTAAAAAAATCTGAGCATCTACATCTTGTAATACACAATATGAGTTTCTAAGCCTTTCCTTTTGTTTCTGTCCATAGCTGACATCTAAATATTTTTCAGATAATCCGCATAATGCTTTTGCTAAGGTACTTTTTCCAATACCATTAGAACCAATCACTCCCATTATTTCGCTCTTTCCAAGCTCAAATGTTAATTCTTCTATCAAAGTTCTTTTGCCTTGATGAATGCAGGTTTTATTTACTTTGATATATCCTTTAGCTACAATGGGTTCTTTTTCTGATATCAATTCTCTTTCATTAAGTGTTCTTAACTCAAGTTCCTTACATTTATCATTACTAAGACTACCATTCGGAAAAATTTCACATATTGTACCGTTTTTTATATAAATCAATCTGCTAAAAATCTCTTTTAAATAATAGAGCCTATGTTCCGCTATAATTATTGTCTTTCCCATCGCCTTCAATCTGAGAAGTATTTCACTGAAATGTTTTATACTATCGTAATCAAGACTGCTTGATGGCTCATCAAAAAAAATAATATCCGTATCATAGATAAGAGTTCCAGCTATAGCTACCTTTTGCCTTTCCCCTCCTGATAACTCGAAGATAGACTTTTTTCTTAGATACTCTATTTCAAGTAACTGCATTGCTTCGTCAACTTTTTCTCTTAAGATTTTTTTCTCTAACCCTAAATTCTCGCCAACTAAAGCAATTTCATCTTCAACCACATCACAAAAAAATTGATCTTTAGGATTTTGAAATACATTGCCAATATATTTAGCTAACTCTCCCTTTTTATATGCCGTTATATCTTTCCCTAAAATCTTGATTTCTCCGTCAAAATCACCATCATAAAAGGATGGAATAAGTCCGTTTAGCAGTCTTAAAAGTGTCGTTTTTCCGCATCCGGAAAGACCTGTTAAGACTACAATTTCGCCTTTTTTTACAGACATTTTTAAATCTTTTAATATCAAATCCTCTCCATAATGAAAGCACCTTATTTCTGCCTCTAAAATATTTTCCATAAACTCGCCCCCAACAAAATCATCCCTCCTACTATCATTGAGATATCAATAAATGTAATTTTCACCTCATGAAAACTTGTTTTTTCCCCATCGTATTCAATTCCTTTTGATATAATTGAACAAGTTAAGGTATCACTTATGTCTATGCACTTATACATAAGAGGAACAAAATATAATTCAAATGTTCTTATTGGTTTGAAAATGCTTGCTTTAAATCCTCTAATTTTCATACCATTATTTATTTCCTTCATCCTAATAGAGATTTCCGGAATAAAACGAAAAAATACTGTGATTCCTATACCTATTCCACCATCAATTCCAATTTTTCTAAATGCAGCAATTAGATGCGAAGAGCTATATGAAGACAGAACTCTTCCCAAGATGAAAAGTGGAGCAAACTTCAACACTATAAGTAGCATTGTATATATAGAACCAATCAAAACATTTCCTAAATGAGGTTTCAGCAAATAAATAAGTCCACATACTATAAGCAATGAACATATCGTTCTAAATGCTTTTTTAATTGAAAATAAGAATAATAGTCCTAAAACAAAAATAAGTGAAATTAAGTATTGCCATTGTTCTCCTACTGTTAAAATAACTGAAAACAGTAAAATCAACCCAACTATAGTAAGCGGGTTGATTTTGTCTGATAGTCGGTATTTGTTTATATTATTTTTTTCATCTCTACAAAACACTTTTTTTCTTCCTATCACTAAAAAATTTATTGTAAATATATGTTCCAAAATAGGCACCTATAACTGAAGCCACAATTGCAATCAATAAACAAATCAAGATATTTTTAGGTGTGTAAAAATTGTAAAGGAATGTTGCGTAATCGGTTGTAAACATCTTTGGAAATTGCTTTGTAAGTCCTTCTACACCAAATACAAACGTAAAATACATAGCATGTAAGGAATATATGAACATACCTGCTCCAAACGCAGCCCCAATCTTCATATTCTTATTCTCATAATTTTCCTTTTTACCAATTACAAGTTCTGCTAAAAGTCCTGCAATAGCACAAACAGCAATTACTGGCCACATTCCCATGAGAACATAGAAAACACCCATCAATAGGAAGTATAAAAATGCTGTACCTCTTTGCCCGACCTGCTTACACATAATAACAAAGACCGGTGCTACAATAATTGTTGGCAGGGCTGATGATAAATATAAACTTGGAAGCATTCCAAACGATCCCGTCAAAAAACCTAATCCCATTGTTAATACAAACCCAATAACAGAAAATACTGCTATTTTTACAATACCTTTTAAATTCATAATTTTGTCCTCCTTGTTTTTTCAATTCGATATATTTCTATTTTCATGCAGAAACAATATCCGGTTTTATTTTTATTCTTCTGAGATCTCGAAATATAACTAAGTTATGTTTCGGGCAAAAAAATCTGTCTATATTCCTCGTATCTTTTTCCATCCCTCATTAAAGAACTCCGAAATCAAAGTTGCATTCAATTTCACTTCTTCTTTACTTTTAGAATGAACTGCTACTTCCGATAATGCATAAAAATACGCATGGTTGATTAGATGAATTCCTCTATTAGTTATCACATTATTTACATGATCCGCTCCGTATATCATACTTAAAATTTCAAAGTGATTTTTATCTTCTTTCTCAATAATTCCGTCTAAAAAGTTGTTAAATTTTGTTCCATAAGAACCAAAGACCAGTAATTCAAATGCATCTTTATGTTCAAAGAAATATAGAACCATTTTAATAGCACCTTGCGCTTTTGATTCCAAAATCTTGGAAATAGTTTCTTTCTTTATATGATTTTCTCTTTTATAAACATCAAAACTCTCATCTTCATACATGGCATAAGAACTTTGTATCTGATTCACGATTGGCTCTACTAATTCGGTGAAAAGAGCTTCCTTATCTTCAAAATGACCATAAAAAGCACCGGTAGTTACACCCGCCGCTTTGCAGATTGCTCTTAAATTAGCTTTTTCAAATCCTTGTGTTTTAAAAATATTCTTTCCACAATCCAATATTTTTTTATGAGTTGCTTCGTAATCACCATTAGCCACGATTTACTCCTCCTTTCTCCAAATATAACTTAGTTATATTATACTACCTGCCATCTCAAATTTCAAGAACAAAAGTTGTAATATTTTACTTTTATATGGTACAATATAAAATATAAATCAAATACACGCTTAATGCTTGCTACCTTAATCACACTTTTGTAGCAAGCACAGTAAGTGTACGGACACTTACGAAAAAATTGATGAAGCAGCCCTCTGGGATCTGCTTCTTTTTTTATCAATTTTTAACTTGTTAGGATGTACCCTAAGACCCCAAAATACATTCAAAGGAGGAACTATTTATGGCAAATAGAATACGAAATGAAAGACTTGAAATTAAGTTGACTAAGGAAGAAAAGGCTCTTTTTGAGGAGAAAAGAAAACTTGCGAAATGCAGAAATATGAGCCATTTCATTCGTAAGTGCATTTTAGAAAAGGAAATATATCAAGTAGATTTAGAGCCGTTTAGAGATTTACAAGGTTTACTCTCCAACGCAACAAACAACATCAATCAGATTGCAAAGCGAGTAAATTCAACAGGAGTGATCTACAAAGAGGACATAGGCGATATAAAAAAAGAGATTGAACATTTTTCAAAAGAACTGTGGCAAATTCATTCCTTGCTTCTAAACAAGACTTCTGGAGGTGATTAGTTTTTATGGCAATCACAAAAATACACCCAATAAAATCTACCCTTAATCTTGCCATTTCATATATTGTTAATGGAGAAAAAACAGATGAGCAAATCTTAGTAAGCACTCATAAATGCCATCAGGAAACTGCTCATACCCAGTTTTTAAGAACGCGAAATGATGCAGGAACAAACGGAACTGTCCTTGCAAGACATCTTATTCAATCCTTTTTACCGGGAGAAACAAGTCCGGAAATGGCACATCAAATCGGTCTTGAACTGTGCAAAAAAATATTAAAGGATGAGTACGAATATGTCTTATCTACCCACATCGATAAAGGTCATATCCATAACCATATCATCTTCAATAATGTAAATATGGTTACAGGAAAATGCTATCAATCCAATAAGAAAACCTATCACAAAATCAGGTGTTATAGTGATAAGTTATGCAAAGAAAATAACCTATCCGTTATTGACGAGTTTTACGAAAGCTATAAGAAAAAATACAAGACTAACGGTAAATCTTGGTATGAAAATGAACAAGCAAAGCATGGCGCTTCTTGGAAAAGCAGGCTTCAATTTGACATTGACAGAATTATAAAACAGTCTAAGGATTGGGATGAATTTCTAAAGAAGATGGCAGATCTCGGCTATGAAATCAAATACGGTAAGCACATTGCTTTTAAGTCAAAAGATAAGGCGAGATTTACAAGGGCTAAAACAATCGGGGAAGATTACACCGAAGAAAGATTAAAAGAACGCATTGCAGAAAGAGAGTTTATAAAGACTCCTGCCGTCAAAAAACGCATCGGCAATGTTATTGACATGAACACAAATGTTAAAGTAAAAGAAAGCAAAGGCTACGAATATTGGGCAACCAAACATAACCTTAATACAATGGCTGAGTCTGTTATCTTTCTCAGAGAACAAGGTATTAAATCCGTTAAGCAACTTGATGAGTACATCCAAAAAGCAGCCGATGAAAGGCAAAATTTACAGGATAAAATCAAGGTTATTGATAAGGTAATGCAGAAGCTTTCTGCCACTATGGAACAAGTTCATACCGTTAAAAAATACAGGGCATACTACAAGGAATATAAGGCAAATCCATCTGATAAGTCATTTTTTAAAGAGTACAAAGCTCAGATTACCCTATATGAAAATGCCCTTTCAGAACTTAAAAAATCCTATTCCAAGCTCCCAAATTCAAAGGATATTTTAGCTAAGCTTGATAAATTACAAGAAAAAAAGAATACCCTTATGCAAGAGTATTCTTCCTCAAAATCTACTATGGATGAACTTTACAAGATACAAAAAAATTATGGAATTTACATGGGTAAGGAGATGGAGCGATAGCCATCTCCTTATAAACCACTACTATATTAAGCATCGTTCATACATTGCAAAAGCTCATAATTCTGAACATACATCTCACTATTTAGTAAGCTATATTTTTCATTTTCTAAAACTTTTATATTTATATTCGAATTAATGCTATAATCTTTTTCTGAAAATCCTATTGCCGAAACAATTAACTGGCTAAATTGATCTGATGATTCCATAATATACTCGACTAATGCCTGTTTCTTCTCTTGGTCTGTCTCCGCATTATTAGGGCTATCAAAAACCATTGGAAATGTTGTTCCTTCAGGATTAAATTTCTGTTTTAAATCATTGAGTGTTAGATACCATATAACAGTTGATAATGGTTTGTTGCTTCCACTTGCACAAAAATTTTTAGATAGTTGTTCGTAACTGTCAGCTTCCAACTCATTTAAATTGAATCTTATTTTTAATTTATCAATCAAATAATAGTAATTTTCATCAACAGATTTCATTTTATCTTTAACACCTTTAAATTCTTTCTTTAGTGGTTTTAGAGCCTCCTTTGTGCTGTCGATAATTCTGCTATTAATAGTCAAATCATTATTAATCTCATCGATTAGTTTATTTAGTCCTCTGAACTTGATATAGTCTTTGATTTCCTTTTTGTTTTTACAAATCTTTTTATTATGCTCCTCCAAAGCCAAAGCCAAGTTTGAATATATTCCCTCATTTTTGAGTATTTCATCTTCAATATGGGCATTTTCTGTTTTTATTGCATCTTTCAGACTAAGAGCATTATCAATATGATTATACCTCTTACTCCTTAGTTCCAAAGTCGAATCTAAAACAGAATGACATTCAGGACAAACTTTTGATTTTAAAATAGTTTTTATTTCCTTTTCTTCTTTTATCTCAAATTTAGATATTTGAGATAAAGTGATATTCTGTTCAACTAATTGATTTCTCAAATCAACAAGCTTATTCCTTACTGAATTCATTTCATTAATCAGCGATGAATATTTTTGAGTTTCTATATTAAGCTCATTTTCTAAGGCACGGCTTGTTTCCGGACATGAAAAACCATCCAAAATTAAATTGGTTCTGTCTTTCATTTTAATTAGTTCTTCTATTTCTTCTCTCTTACTTTTAATTTCAAGTTCTAATTCTTCTTTTTGTTTCACAAGTTCGAAATATTCTTTATTGTAAATGCCCAAATGTGAGTAAATAACATTAAGTTTAAAATTACTGAACTGAGCAAGGCTTTTAAACGAATTAAATTTTGTACCGATGTATTCATCTTGATCTAAAAAGTTCAGCAAAAAACTATATGCAGGTGGTGCTATTACTAATTGATTTGTATTTTTTTGCGGCAACCATATAGAAAAATTAAATAAATTGCCAAAAAAATCTGCTAATTCACTTCTATGAATAGTAGTAAAAATAATATCACCTTTTGCATTAAATATTTTAAATAATTTTTGAGATCTATAAATCGAAAAATCTTTATCATCCACCTTGAAAAATAAAATATAGACCTTATCTTTTTCTCCCCATTTCGAGTCAAAGTGAGAATCCGCACCCAAAGCATGGTACAAGCTTCTTAATAAAACTGATTTTCCTCTATCTGTTCCATCTATATCACTCGATGTAATAATATTAACTCCTTTTTTAAATTCTGTTGAATAAGCCTCTTTTTTTACAACATCAAATATATATATTTTGTCAAATATAACATTCATTATAAAATTCCTCCTGAAGCATACATATAGTAAATCATTATGTATTGAACTGATTTCATATCATCGGTAAATTCCACATCAAAATCGTCATCAAATAATTTTGATATTTCTTTTAAATAACTTTCAATATCGTCTAATGAGTCTTCATGTTCCATAATATAATTATAAATTTTTATTTTTATTAATCGTAAAGACTCACTTTGCTGCGTTTCAAGTATATTACCCAGTGCTGTATTATATCTTCTTCGCTTAGCAAATGACAGGTTATTTATATACTCCTGTGTTTCATTGATTCCATTTTTAGATTCCTTTTTATGTGCATTTAACATTTTATCAAATTCACTTCTTGTAATACCTTTATTTTTTACAACATCTTCATAAGTACAGGAATCAAATTCATAAGAAGCTTTTTCTTTAACAGAATCAACGACCAGTCTATATAATGCATTCGGATTTTGAGGTTCTTCGCCTTTAATATCAACGAAAGATTTTACTAATTTTCCTCTAATAGAATCCTCTGGATTTAATAAATCCATGTTATCAAATATATAAAATACATTATCTAAACACACAGTGTTTAAATTTAATTCTGTACACAACTTTTCCCTAACATCATCAAGTACATCCTGATCTAAATCTCCAAAACATTGCTCAGGAAAATCAATTTCCTTATTATTGATTTTAAGTTGTTTATTACATACAATTGCTAATTTTATATTGTAGTTTGGTGAATATAAAGCATATAATTTCCCTAAAATAGAATTATTCTCATTCTTGCCTTTCTTACATAAGTTATTCGAATTATAATTACCACTTTTTTTCGTCTTGATTTGGTAAAAATTCAATTCATCATCTTTATGCAGTTCGATATCACATTTAAAATCAAAAATTATCGTATATTCATTGTTTGCTTTATGTTCATCTATTATTTTACTAATTCCCCATAATAATTCTAATCTAAAGCGATTTTTAGCAATGCTTCCAGATAAATCTTTTGGTAAGTTCATGTAGTACTTTTCTTTATCCATAATTAGCCTCCTTTCAAAATCTATTTATCAATTCTTATACACTCCACTATTTCCTCAATATCACAATCCAAAGCATTACAAATTCTAAGCAAAACATCCGTAGTCACATTTTGTCCATTCTTCATTTTATAGAATGTGCTTTTACTTACTTTTGCTTTTTCCATCAATTCGTTGTTTGTCATATCTAAATCAATCAGTTTTTTGAACAATCTTTTATAACTAAAAACTCTCATTCTTATCCTCCGTTCAATAAAACTTTATTTGTTATATTATACCATAAAATATCCTTTTTGAGTAAATATATTCTCTTTATTCGAACTATCGTAAATAAAAAAGAGTCGGTGCAGTCCTAAGACCACACCGACCATAAGTTTATCTCTCAGCTTCTTTGGTTGCTTCTTTCTTTTCTTTTGGCTTTTCCTTATCCTCAGCTTGATATTTCTTAATAGCTCCAAGTACAGATTCTTTCTTTTCTTCTTGCTCTCTCATCTGTTCCTTTGTCTTTAGCAACTTTGAAGAAAATATTCTGATATTGCTATGCTCCTTGCCGTTATCATCAATGGATGTTCTGATTTGTCCAAAGAGCTTAACAAAATCTCCCTGCTTAAACTCCTTTGGAATATCACTCTTTTCTCCATAAGCCGAGCAATTATGATATACCTTATGCCCCTCATCGTCTTTGGATACTACGGAGAAGTTCGCCACCTTAAAGGCTTCTCCGTTCTTATTTTCCCTTTCTACTATATCTACCTCTCCGACAATATTTCCTACAACATTGATAAGATTATCCTTTTCTTCCTTAACATAAGGCAGGTCTTTTATCTGCCCCTGTTCCCTTAAATCCTCAATCATATAGTCAAATTCCTCATGCAGCAAATTAAGGCTGTCATTGTCCATATAAGCGTCATAGAGCTTGTCCAAAGCACTTTCATCATTGATACCTTTTTCCATGCTTATAATCGCCTTCATAAAGTCCTTGTGGTTATCATTTACCATATCTTCAATTTTATCTCTTATTGTTTTGTAATCCATATTTTTATCTCCTTTCATGGCAAAAGGGAGATTACCCTCCCCTTATCTTAAAATTTCCTGTTCTTTTGTTTTTTGCTTTTCTTCTGTCTTGCTTTCATTTTGATAGGCTCTTATCTGACCCAAAATAGATGGCTTATCCTCTGATTTTTGTGTAGTTTCTCCTTTACTATGAAAATCGTCCTCCACATCGTAAGTTGACTCGAAATAGTCACTGTCCTTAAAGTCATTATCATAACGGTCAGCAATTCCATCATTATCTAAGTCTTTTGCAAGTGGATCATAGAAGTTCCCTTCATCGTCAATTTCAAGTCCAAGTGCCGTCTTTAAGTCCTCTGCGTCTATATAAGTTAAATCTTCAAAAGAGGATAACTCAATTTCATTTTTCATATTCTTTAGAGCTTCATTTTCTCCCTTATTTTCATAATCAAAGCTCTCTGTTTTGATTTGTGTGTCATCAATATACTGAGTCCATGTCTTATCCTCTAAATTCAGTTCATACTGAATACCATGCCTTTCATCGGGCGTATCGGTATAGGCGATGCCTATGTGCTTCAAATCAGGATACAGTGTGCTAAATTCATCATATCTATGATTTTCTTCGTATTCTCTATTACAGAAATCAATGATAGCTCTTTTTACATCCTCTACAAGTGGATTATCATTTCTTTTTTCCTCTACATCTCCCATATCAAGCAACTTATTCAGTTCTGCCAAACGAAGAACCTTATTCTTTAGTTCATCAGCTTTTTCAAAAGGCTTTTTGAGTTCTTCTTTGGCGTTTTCGAGCTGCTCTTTTGTGCTTGTGAGTTTCTCCTCCAGTCTTTTCAGTTTTTCAGGCATTTTCTCAAGGGCATTATCAAGCCTTGTTATATTACCGTCTGCACTTGTTCCAAGCTCTCCTGAATGCTTTGCAGCCCCGTTTAAACTGAAACCATGAGCATTGGTAAAGAAGTTATAGCTTACTTCTAAATCCATATTTCTATACTTTCCTATAATCTTACTTTCATTGATTTTTACGGTCTTGATAGCTTCAAGTAGCTTTTCTCCTGCAATCTTTTTATCAAATATCTTCTCCCCCTTTATAGTTATCGAAGTAAATTTATTTTCGCCCTCTTCTTGCGGCTCAACCTCTGATATGTCTTTCTTTACAGCCTCAATCAGCTTTTCCGTCCTTGCTATTTCTTCCGGATAATTTTTTGCGACCTTATCCTCTAACCTATAACGGTTGGACTTGTAGTTTGCTTCAAGCATTTTAAGTTTTGTAACCTCATTATCCAAGTCCATCTTTTCCTTAATCTTTGGATCTCCTGTTGCAAGGGCTTTTATCTCTGCATAGTTAAGTGAGCTTTCGTCCACATCTTCCGCCACTCTGACAGGTGTTTTACTTGTCATAATCTGAGATATGAACTTCTGTTTATTCTCTATGGTCTGCCACAAATACGCATCAAAGGTATTCTCCGTTACATAACGATAGATATTTACCTCTTTATTTTCATTTCCCTGTCTTACAATTCTACCCGCACGCTGCTCTAAATCGGCAGGACGCCAAGGGACATCGAGGTCATGAAGTGCAATCAACTTGTTTTGGACATTCGTACCTGCTCCCATCTTCTGAGTAGAGCCGAGTAATATCCTCACATCTCCTTTTCTTACCTTTGCAAAGAGTTCATCTTTTTGTTTGTCGGAGTTTGCTTCATGGATAAAGGCAATTTCTTCCTTTGGTATCCCTAAATCTACAAGTTTATCTCTAATATCATCATAAATGTTAAAACTACCATCACCCTTTGGTGTAGACATATCGGAAAATAGAAGCTGTGTTGACCTATCTTCTTTTGTCTTATCCCAAATGGCAAACACATTTTTCACGCATATATTGACCTTGCTATCAGGATTGTCAGCAAGCAATGGATTGATTAAACGCTGATCTAAAGCAAGTTTCTTACCGTCATTGGTAATTTTCAGCATATTATCTTCATCAGGTTCTACCACTCTGTTTCTGACATCATCAGCTCTTTCGGATAAGCTCTTTAGGATTTCCTTTTGCTCCTCACTTGGCAAAGTCTTAATCACTTCATATTGTGCTTCCGGTGTTGGAAGATTCAGCATATCTGCTGTTTGAATATCTGCAACTTCCTTAAACATAGACATAAGCTCCGGAAGATTATAGAACTTTGAAAATCTTGTCTTAACTCTGTACCCTGTTCCCTCCGGAGATAATTCAAAGGCAGACTGTGTTTCCCCAAAGGTAGATGCCCAGCTATCAAAATGCTCTAAATTATTCTTTTTAAGACTTTCATACTGAAGATAACGCTGCATTGTATAAAGTTCCGTCATGGAATTTGATACAGGAGTTCCTGTGGCAAATACAATACCTTTTCCACCCGTCATTTCATCCATATATCTACACTTCATAAACATATCGGAGGACTTAAAGGCTTCAGACTGCCCAATCCCTGCTACATTTCTCATTTTTGTGTAGAGATAGAATAGCGATAGGTAAGGTTTTGATATTATCTCTACCTTTTCCCCCGCTCCACACCGTACGTGCAAGTTTCCTCGCATACGGCGTTCCATCAAAATAACTTACTTTCCTCCATCGGATTTCAACAGACATATACTCTCGCAAGTATATACTGCTTACAAATTTCACTTTATTTTTGTGCTTGTTTCAATTTTTCTCTAAATTTTTCGATTTTCTTTACTACTTTTGTGTCTAAACTTTCAGGTATTTCACTTCCGTGTATCATCAAATGACAACTTCTGCACACCCATGCTAAGTTATTTACCTTGTTTATCTTATCAATCGGCAACTTATTATCTACATGGTGGCAATTAGCTGTAGGATTCTCATAAAGTGGTATTTTACAACATCTGCATTTCCCTTTATCTCTATTGAAAGCATACTCACGATTCATGAAGTACTCAAAATTCATTTTATTTTCCGCATAGACTGCCATACGTAAATCATCACTCGTATTGATAGACGGTCTGTCCTTAGGAAGCGGTTTATTTTTATTTCGGTAATTTACATAAATCTTTCTGCCCTCTGGAGTGTAAGGTGTCATCTTCTGATTAAATGGTTTAGCTTCATATCGAACATGAGTAATGAATGCCATTGTAATTCCTATCCACATATCCTCGTAAGGTATGGCAAAAGTCTTACTGATATAGCCCTCGTGCCTATGTGGTAGATTGGCTAAATCCTTTAGGGGAATTTGCCATTCATTATATTTGTCGGTATACATTCTTTTCCAAGTAGATAACGCACTATTGTTTACTCTTCGGTCTATCACATGGAACGCATGGGAGCTTATCCCAATTTTTATATATTCAGCAATTCCCATAATGACCGAATTTATATATTGTATCTGTGCGATTCTGTTGTTTACTGCCGAGTAGTTCCTTATATCTCTGATTTCTTTACAAAGGTTTTGTATCTTTTTACTTAACCTTTTCATATCAGGATACGGCTTACCAACAAAATGTTCTTTTATTTCTTTATCAGCAGGTGTTCTTCTTGGTTTTTCAGCTTTTATTACAAATCCTAAGAAATGTATTCCATCTATTCTCATGTCGGTTACTTTTGTTTTCTCCTCTGACAATTCGAGTTTCAGCTTGTACTTGAAATACCTGCTTAATTCTCGTTTCAGTCTTTCCGCTTCTTTCTTAGATGATGTCAAAATCACCCAATCATCAGCATATCTGAAATTGTACTTTGGAGTTATCCCTGACCATTTTAATCTTCTTGAGTCATTGCATTTGTATTTACACTTTCTATGTGGTTCATAATATTTTCTTCCTACATACCAGTCAAAATCATTAAGATAAACATTTGCCAGTAACGGTGATAATATTCCACCTTGCGGTGTTCCTTTATCATCGTTCTTTAACATATCATACTCAATGTATCCGACCGATAGCATAGCCTTGATGATTTGAATTACACGTTTGTCATGAACTCCTATATCCCATAGCTTTCCTAACAATATTCTATGATTTATGTTGTCAAAACAGCCTTTTATATCGCCCTCTAATGCCCAGACTGGTTGGTCTTTAGACTTATAGCTTGCATTGATTACATTGACAATACCCCTAATTGCGTGTTTTTGTGAGCGATATGGTCTGAACCCATAACTATGCGGATAAAATCTTGCTTCGCATATTGGTTCAATAATTATCCTTATACACTCCTGTACAATCCTGTCTAAGATTGTCGGTATCCCAAGAGGTCGCTTTTTACCATTCCCTTTGTCTATATATACTCGTTTAGCAGGTTTTGGTTTGTAATCACATATTGATTTCTTGACCAAATATATTACTTCGTCCTTTGGCATTTGCAGGTACTTATCCATTTTTATTTTATCTACTCCGGTAGTTTTACTACCTTTGTTGGATTTTATATTATGGATTGCCGTTACAATAACAACTTCATCTGTTATTGCCTCTAAAAGCCCTGTAAATACATTTCCTGTTTTTGATTTTTCGTAAAGTAAATCCAGTAATTTCTTTAAATCTGTTTCATTTGAAAATTTGACGTTTATATGCACAGGCTATCACCTCGCAGTTCGTCACCCATTATTTCAGGGAGTTTTACTAATTTTAGTTATTTTCTTTTCGTGAAATCTGTAAATTATTCTGACTAGTCCCCTTTGCCTTGAGTATTTCAACTCATGTAGTTGGCTTTCCCAACCTCAGACTACTATGGGACTGCTGACTTCCTGTATTTTTCATCACTCTGTACAGCTCCAAATACAGGCTCTCAAACGTTCCTAAATCTCTATCCTTGTGTAGATTTAACTACTTGAAAACCTTAGGTTTCCACCTTACACCGTAGGGACAAGCATATCTTGAATTACAGTTAAATATGCTCTGTATGATATTTCATTCATACAGGAATGTATCGAAAAACCAGCAATACACTCTTCCCTAATCTTTCACCCTTTCGGGTGCCGCTACTCTTACGATGCTGCATGGATTTCTTTAACGTAACCATAGTTTTCGGAAGACCGCACTATTTATCCCATATTCATTTTCATGAACTTAGGTATTCAAGTTACGACTTTATCACGCTTTATACATGAAATGTTGTACAGACATTTCTGCATAGTGAAGTATCATCTCGCACACCATTTCCGGCTTTGATATGCCATCATCAATGTTAATTCAGTGTGGCAAGGGCAATTCTCCCTTGATTTTGAGATTTAAGTTCTGACAGTTCATTCTTATTTCTAAGTGATTTCTGTCGGTTGATTTCGGTAGTTTAATCACTCCTTCCTTATTCAACAACGTTTCGCACGATTTTTGTAAT
>NZ_ALNL01000015.1:0-3077 GCF_000293155.1 Mogibacterium sp. CM50
AGCTATGAAACCGCAGATATAGAATTTGCCTTTACGCTTTCACAGGCACTCGATAAAGGAAACAATTTAGCCCATCACCTGATACAGTCCTTTGAGCCGAGAGAGGTAAGTTTTGAAAAAGCCCATGAGATTGGAAAGCAGCTTGCGGACGCCGTAACAAAAGGACAGTACGAATATGTCCTAACCACCCATATTGATAAAGGGCACGTCCATAATCACATTATTTTCTGTGCCGTCAATTTCGTGGATTATCACAAATATAATTCCAACAAAAGAAGCTATTACGGAATCAGAAATATCAGCGACCGCTTATGCTATGAAAACGGTCTGTCGGTCATCACTCCGGAAAAAGGACGAAAAGGAAAAAGCTATATTGAGTACCAAACGACAAAGAAAGGTAGAAGCTGGAAAGGAAAGCTGAAAGAAACGGTTGATCTTCTGATTCCTCAGGTAAAGGATTTTGAAGAGCTTTTAGAGAAGCTTCAAGCTTCCGGTTATGAAATCAAACGCGGGAAATATACATCCTGCTGTGCACCCGGACAGGAGCGATTTACAAGGCTGAAAACTCTCGGTATTGATTATACGGAAGAAGCAATCCGAAAACGCATTGCAGGAATAAGAAGCCATAATGTCAAGACACTGAAGCAGGAACAAGGAATATCTCTACTGATTGATATTGAAAATAATATCAAGGCACAGCAATCGGCAAGCTATGAGCATTGGGCAAAAATCCATAATCTGAAACAGGCTGCAAAGACAATGAATTTCCTTATGGAAAATAACATTAAGCAGTATGAGGATTTAATCAGTCGAATAGATGAAATCGTCCTCGACAGCGAACAGACGGCAACTAACTTGAAGCAGGCGGAAAAGAAGCTGTCCGATATGGCTGTTCTGATAAAAAATATCTCAACCTATCAAAAGACAAAGGATATTTACAGAGGATATATCAAGGCAAAGAATAAGGAAGCATACAAGCATAAGCATGAAAGCAGCCTGATTCTTTATGAAGCTGCGACAAAGGCGTTAAATGATGCAGGCATTAAAAAGCTTCCGAATCTTACCACTTTGCAGAAAGAATATTCCGTCCTGCAAAAGCATAAGGAAGTTCTCTATTCCGATTATGGAAAGTTCAAAAGTAAAGTCAAAGAATATCAAAAAATCAAACAGAATGTTGATACGATTTTACAAAGAGAAAATACAGGCAAGGAGCATACAAAAACCATTGAATGATTCTTCTTGTGGATGGAGAATAAATTTCATGGTATGCTATGACTAACTAAAGAAACGGGAAAGACAATATATTTAAGGACAGAAAGCAGTTCCCGAAAGAAAAGGAGCTGATATTATGACACGCGGAGAAATATGGAAAGATTTTTTTAAGAAAGTAATAGTGCCGGTTTTACTTACAGCCTTTCTCTTTTATTGGGGAACGAAAATATTTACGCAAAACGGGGCAACAAACTATTTTTATGTATGGTTGTTTTGCGGTGTTCCTTTCGGTATCAGAAGAATGTTTTTATGGCTGATTCCGGTAAATCATGACTTTACTGCAACGGTAGGAATATTTGCTGTAAATATCATTGTCGGCGGATTGATCGGCTGCATTGTGATTATATGGCAGCTTCTGGTTGCGGCATGGTATATTCCGCTTACGATATATAGGCTTGTAATAGAATAATGTACAGAAAGAAGTGTTTTTATGAAAAGGGAAAAAGAAAGAATTATCCGAAGCTGGTTTGAAATGTGGCTTCATAAAGAAGATACGGATATTCAAGATTTGTTTGAAGAAAATGCCGTGTATATAGAAAGCTGGGGACCGGAATATCACGGAGCAGAGAAAATCAAGTATTGGTTTTATGAATGGAATACTCGCGGAGAAGTTCTAAAATGGGATATTAAACAGATTTTTCATAATGAAAATCAAACGATTGTCTTTTGGTTTTTTGAATGTGAAATGAAAGACGGTATAAAACAGAGCTTTGACGGAATATCTGACATAACATGGGGTATGAACAAAAAAATAGTAAAGCTTCAGGAATACGGCTGTAATATAGAAAGATACGATCCTTATGCGAATGGCGAAAATCCTGTATTCAGAAATGAAAAATCCTTATGGTTCTAATAGCAAAAAAACAGCGGACGCAGCAGGCACAAATTTATGGCTGTCGCGTCCGTTTTTTCTTGCCCCCTATGTTACGCAGTTAAACCTTGATTTTAAGGATATAGATATAAACCCTTAATATAAGCTGAAACGCTTCTAAAAAGCAAGGTTTTACAAGGCCTTTACACCCTCTATTTCGTAACAAGGCTTCTCTTTTTTCGCATTCTTTCCGCTGCCTGCTTTCTTGTGATTTTCTTTCTGCAATCGGGGCAATATTTCACGTTGTTGGACTTTGATGCAAAGGGCGCTCCGCATACAGTGCAACGGCGTTTTTCCTCCGGTGCATAAAGCTCTGCAAAAAGCTCTCTGTCAAGAGGAAGCACCGCATCTGAAAACCATTTGCAAAGAAGCGAACAGGAAATAAGCTGCGGACAAGGACAGGCTTCCCCATTGTCAAGCAAAATGCAGTTTCCATTATCATAGTTACAGCATTCTTTTCTCACAAGGCGATTGACACGCTTTAGGCTTATAGGACAAAAAACGTGTTACAAAACCGCTATAGCCATTGAAATTTCAATGGCTATAGCGGTTTTATCTTTTTTGAAAGAAGATAGAGGGTGGACAAAAAACGTGTTTAGAATGCTTGTTAACAGTTGAAATTTCAACATGTATTGGCGTTATATCTTTCTGAGAATGAATTATCGGGAGGATACCGAATGAAGAGCGTTAATTGTCCATATTGTGGAGCCAAATGTATCAGACATGGAAAGAATAGTTCAGGTACGCAGAGATGGTTTTGCCCTGAGTGCAAGTCATCATTTACACCTAAAATCGATAACTCGTCAAAGCAATTAAATATGTTCCTGAAGTGGTTGTTTGGACGAAGCACTCAAGCGAATATGCCGGGTGGAGGCAGAACATTTCGTAGAAATACGGTAAAGTTCTGGAACCTGTGGCCTATGCCTCCTGTCAT
>NZ_ALNL01000016.1:0-2931 GCF_000293155.1 Mogibacterium sp. CM50
AGAATTTCGGATAGCGAAAAACGCACCTCAACTATCCCTATGTGGGGTGATGCTATCGTCTGGAGTGAACTCCATAGAGAGGACAATTATCCTTCTTACTGGGATTAGCAAAACACGTTTTTTGTCCTATAAGCCACGCTTTACCTGTTTGGTTGAAAGCGTTTTTGATTTCCTCATATTTCATCGGCGGGATCAATGGAAAGCGCGGCAAATTCCTGATCGGACAGGCTGTTTACCTTTTTTACCGTGCGCTTTGCAAGCTTCCGCATATCCTTATCCATAAAGGATAGAGCAAATGCGATTTTCTCCGTTACTTCCTCTTTGCTTTCGCCTCTGTAAATGCTTAACAAATTCATTTCTTCTACTGTAAAAGGATTCATGCTCATACCTCCAATTCATGATTTTTTGTTTTCGTGTTATGTTTTTTGTGTTCAGACTGTTTCTTTGCTTCCTTTAGCTGTGCTCTGATAGACGGTTTTTTCTCCGGATCAGTGGAATGGTGTTCCTCCGCTTTAACCGCTTTTGCAAGCTCGGTAAGAGAAATAGATTCTCCCGCCTTTACTTTCTGTTCAAGCTCGTCTACGGTAGGGGCAGGCGGTGTGTTATTCATAATCCCGTCAACCATGTTGTAATTTTGCTCTGTGGAAATCTCGGCAGTTTTCAGGTAATTTTCCGGTTTCAGAAATTCCGGGGCTTCCTTGTAACCAAGTCGGTCTACATAATGAGCCGTGTCCTTTCCGTCCTTATGAAGTACAACCACATCGGAAACTGACAGGCTGTGTCCGTAAAAATCCTTTGGATGATCGATATTAAAGCGGGTGTAAATATCCTCAAGAGAAAGTCCCTTTGTAAGCTCCGCCTCATATACCTTGACATAGTTATCCGGGTTAAGTATCTGCCCCGATTCTTTTAAGCGGTCGTAGGATTCAAATTGAAGCTCTCTTGTGTCCTCGCCGCGCTTTAGCTGATAGATCCGAAAGGTATCTTTTTCAGGGGTAGTGTTTTCAGCCTTTGCGTAAAGCTCTTTGATCTGCTCTCTTGTGAGCTTCCCGGACTGAACCTCATCTAAAAGCTCTTTGCATTGCTCCTTTGTTCCGGCATATAAAAGCTCGGATTCTGTCTTGCCGTTTTCTTTTACGATATAGGCTTCCAGCCTACAGTTTTTCACACTGTCTTTTTCAGAGGGTTCTTCCAGCACCTTGTAGATATATTCAGGTGTGGTTTCAATTTTATTTTCCTTTCTGAAATTTCTTTGAAGCTCTATTATGCGTTCTCCCGAAAGGGGTTTTATGCTGCTGATAGCATCCGCCGCATAGATCGCATTGGAAGTAAGCTGCCTTTGCCACGCTAAAGCCTTCGGCGACCAGCGAAAACCGTTTGACTTTAATTCGTCTCGGATTTTGCCGTCCGGTTTATCCTCAAAAAAAAGCTGCAGTCGGTTATCCTTTACATTGATTTCGGCTCTGCCTCCTGCAAACTCCCAGCCTGTGAAAAGCTCTTCCTTATTTACGGAAAGACTTTGAATACGATCTTTAATTCTTCTGATTTCCGCATTGTTATTGGAAAGTGCCCAAGTCGGATAGGGCTTATCCTGAACGCCTCTGATTTCCATTCTTGCCTTTAGCTTTTGGGTAGCTTCGCTATCAAGCTCCGGACAGCTCTCAAGGGTTTTATGCTTTCGGTAATAGGCGTTGACCGCCTTCATGGTTTCCTGCGCCTTTATCAGCTTTTCAAGCTTTGCATTTAATTTCTTTACAGCATCCGGATCGTCTGCACTGATTCCGCCCATTCCGGTGCTTCTGATTTTTTCAAGAAGTCCTTGAATATCTTTCCATTCTCCATAATTTTTATCACGGGCGGCGTTTTGCTTTTCCTTTTTTCGCGTAGGAAAGTTGGAGCCTCCCGCAATCAGTACAGAGGGAACGCGGGCATCGATAGCAAAACCGTTATTCATATTTGCCGCAAGTTTTTTAGAGTAGGTATCAAGCAAGGCGTCGATTTTGTTATGAAAGGACGGATCCACTCTCTTTTTCTGATTTTCAGCAATTTCCGCCGCCTGATTCACAAGGCTTTTGTATTCACGGGTTGCGCTTCCCGGCGTATAATCGGAAAAGCTGTTCATTTCCTTTGCCCTCTTTGCCGCAGCTTCATTGATTGGGTAATACTTTACCTGTATTCCGGCTTCCTTTTCCTGTGAAGCTTCTTCCTGCATCTTTTCAAAATCATCTATGGGGATTTCCTTTAATTCTTGCCCTGAAAGCTCGTGCATTTTTAGGATTTCATCACGGGCTTTTTCAATAGGGATTTCAAGGTTATCAAGCTGTCCGCCGTCAAGGTCTGTAAAGTCCGGCTGATACAAAGTATAGTCATAGCCTGTTTCGCAGGTCTGAATATAGAGATAGTTTCCGTTTTCAAGCAGGTAAGCTGTTTCCTGTTTTTCTTCCTGCAAAGGCAATTCTGTTTCTTTTTCTGAAAGCTCATTTTCTCTTGCCCTTTGAAGCTCCTTAAAATGCCCGTCTATGCTGTCGATCAGCTCCGATGCGGCAAGACGGATGGTTTCAAGGGAGCCTTTCAATTCGGACAATTCTTTTCCGCTGCTCCAGCCTGCAACATACCCGAAAGAATAATCGGAAGTATCAAGTCCGTAATGCTGGCATACGGTATAGGCGATGCTTTCTGCCTCAACCTCACGGGTACGCTGGTTTGGGTGATTTTCTTTTTCCTCTTTCGGTGCATTTAAGTCAATGTCGTGCAGCTTTGCATGGGCGATTTCGTGAATGGCAGTCTTTAGTGTTTGCAGCTCGCTCATGTTATCGTCAATCGCAATTCTTTTTTCCGCAAGGTGATAGTAGCCGTGAGCGCTTCCCTCGATATGTTCAAGGGCAATCGGAACGGGAGAAGCCTTTTTCAGTGCTGTAAAAAAATCCTCAT
>NZ_ALNL01000017.1:0-19339 GCF_000293155.1 Mogibacterium sp. CM50
AAGCACTTTTCACTTCTTTTTTGAAAAAGGCTTGTGCGATCTCCGCTAAGAGGTCTGCTCCCTCGCTACTGCTTGATAGCGAGTGCTGTTATTATAGAGTCTGCATTAGTACCTGTCAACCCCGGTTAGCTTCAAGCTTACTTTTATCCAACTTCTTTACAATAACTGTTTAAATACTATTACTACATTCATTTTGGTTTTATCATATTACCGATTCTGATGCTCTTTCCTTCTATAGTTCAATACACACATTACTTGCAGACTCTATAAACCACTGTTCATTTCTCCGGCTAGAATCCTGTGATTTTATTTAGATTCATCATCCCAGAGTGAGTTAATTGTTGCATGAGGTTTGTTCTCCCAATCTATAGATGTATATGGCGGATACCTGAATAAGTATTTCTTATACGCTTTACGCACCTTTGAATGGTTATTCCTACCTATCGCAATCCTCCTGCCTGATTCAAATTCAATTTCAAACTTGTCAATTTTCTTAACCTTATCAAAGTTAATTATCAACCCTACCAAAGGTCTGTAGAACGCTCTGCCGATTAGCGGATAAGCTATATCATCGATTTTCGCATACGTTTTGTACACATATAATGATGTATATATACTCAATGATTTTCCCTCTCTATCGATAAACTCGATATCGTCAATTCCCACCTGTGCACAGGTTGTTCCAGTAATAATTGATATTGTGTCAGTCTTTTCCGTATACATAATATGCTCCTTCTATTATATAAATCTTCACACTTTTATAACCCGAGGTATCTGGTGGCTCTATATTAACCTTACAAGTATGAAATGTAAACCGACCTTTTTCGACCTTTTCCGACCTAATCCGACCGCACATTCGATATATAGAAGGATTACACCTTTTAAACCACAACTTGTATGTATCAAGCTTCCGAAAGTGTATAGTTTCAATCTAATTCAATCTAAATTTTCCTTCTAATATATGCCCTTGTGCTATTTTGACAGCAGTTTCGAATACGATTATTTACGTATAGTTACCTTTTGTGCTTTACAGAGTGTATTTTCGGATATATATTCTTTCGTCATGCAGATATTCTTTCCTTGTAATAAATACTACATGTAGCAGTATATGACGTATACACCTCAAATTGATATACTACCCCATTATGCTATAGCAAGTTTATTTCATATGCACACTATAGAACAGAATACATAGATTCCGCATCTTCCTTCTTAACGGTCTCTAAAAGTTTATCTACCTTCACTTCTAATTCGCTTGTTCCAAAAGTAATTTTGATTATGTCTCCTTCTTCCAGTTCTGCACCAGGCTTTGCAATCCTTCCGTTTACCTCCACTCTACCCTGTTCACAGGCTTCTTTTGCAACGGTACGCCTCTTTATGATTCTTGAGTTTTTAAGGAATTTATCTAATCTCATGTTTTACCTCGTTTCATTTTATATATAACATAGATTTCAATAGTATTTGAAATGCGAAATCGACCCAGCTATATCATTGTGATTTGGACAAGAACCAACTGTGACCTATGTTTAAAAATAGCAGCATGCGTTGATGCTCAATACGACTTGTGCCGACTTTATATTGAGTATTTGCTTGTCTTACGCTGAACTCTCGCCTTTAGTTCAAAAAAATCGATATATAGATGAAATATTTCCAAAAACAGAAAAAGATGGGTACAAAGTACCCATCACGCCAAGCATCATACAATTACTTGTTTACTGCATCCTTAAGCGACTTTCCTGCCTTAAATACAGGAGCCTTTGAAGCTGGGATGTCAATAACTGCCTCCGGCTTCTGAGGGTTTCTTCCCTTTCTGGCCTTTCTAGATCTAGTCTCAAATGTACCAAAGCCGATGAGTCTTACGCTATCTCCAGCAACCAGTGACTCCTCAATTGTTCCTAGAACAGCATCCAAAGCTGCCTCGGCATCCTTCTTCTTAAAACCAGTCTTATCAGCAACTTTGCTTACTAACTCAGCCTTATTCATAATTTTCCTCCTTATGGTAACTTAACTATTGGTATTATACTGTTGAACCATTGGAATGTCAACGAATTCAGCATTTTTATCTATGATTTCTCATATATCTTTTGTAGAATCTCTCTCCTTTGAAATTATTTTCTATTTATTGGTCAAGTGCAGTTTGTCGGTTATCTTCAATATTTTCGCTCCTTTAGGCATCATGAGTATTTCATCCGGACCTAGACATTTAGTTGCAAATACAGCTGCGATATATGCTACGACTGCAATCATCATAGCAACGAGTGTAGCTAACGAGTTCTTACCTATAGCACCGAACACAAGCACATACACTTCATGTGCACACAAACCCATTATGATAGAAGCTAGTGCAGGCTTCAAGAACGTGCCCGTTATATCAATCTTCGTGCCCGTGAGTTTGTACATCGCACGGTAATTCAAAATTGCCGTGATCCCGTAAGCCGCAACATTTCCTGCAGCCGCACCGTTTATATTGAAAGCCGGAATACCTACGAGTATATAGGTGATGACAAATTTGCAAGCAACGCCAATTGAAAGGTTTATTACAGGGATGGATGGTTTGCCAACGCCCTGCAGTACGCTTGAGAACGTACGTAGTATTGAGAGGCATACTACCCCAAGTGATAGTACCTGCAACGTAGGCACTGCGAGCGCAGAATCCGCTGGCTGACTCGGGTAGAGAAGGAACAGGATCGGTCTGGCTAGCGCAATCAGCCCTACCATGCATGGAAAACTGATAATCATGCTGGTCTTGATTCCTGTCTGAATATTTTTGTGTAGACCCACAACGTCTTTTTTGACGAATGCTGATGAGATTGCCGGAACAAGGCTAACCGCCACCGCAATTGTGAACACCTGAGGGAATCCAATTAGAGGATCGCAGAAGCCACTGATGAGACCATATAACTGCTTGGACTGATGATGCGTCCAGCCAGTAGCCTGAAGCCTCCTCATTACCAGCCATAAATCCACAATCATCATGAACGGTAGGATTGCAGAGCCGATAGTGATTGGAACTGCGATTTTGAGCAGTTCGTTAAATATAGATCCGGTCGATTCTTCTCTCTTGACGGATCTCTGGTAATGTTCCTTACGCTTATTGGTTCCGGCTATATAAACTGCCAGCAGCAATATCAGAGCCGCAATAGAACCTGCAGACGCACCGAAAGTTGCACCGGCAGCTGCTTTGGTTAGGTCTGCACTCGAACGAAGAAACATATATGATAATCCGAGACCTGCAAATACACGCGTTAGCTGCTCGATTACTTCCGACGCACCGGTAGGCATCATCTGCTGCTGACCTTGAGAGTATCCTCTAAATGAAGCAACCAAGGGAGCCGTCAGGAGTGCCGGCGCAATTGCTCTAAGCGAAGCTGCTCCGCCGGGGTTCTTACTGTAGGCAGCAATCATATCTGAACCGAAGAAGCAGATTATAAATCCACCTACCCCTATCGCAAACATTATTCTCAGCGACACCTTGTACACTCTATGTGCATTTATGTAATCACCGATAGCGACCCTCTCCGAAACCATTTTAGATATAGCTACCGGCAACCCAGCTGTGGCTATAATCAAAAAGAACGAGTATATCGGGTAAGCGACACCGTAGTACGACATACCAGCAGCACCTATCCAGTTATTGAGAGGTATTCTAAAGAAGGCTCCAAACACTTTGGCGATTATTCCTGTAATGGACAGGATTGCTGCGCCCTTTACGAATTTGGCTCCATGCTCAGAGTATTGAACTTTATTCATTTATATCTCCTAATTACTCTAGTCTTTTGTAAACTGACACTGATTATATCATAATCCACAGGTAGGTGTCTGCAATCAAGCGGACGTATACATTTCATACAAACGGACGTATATATTGCGTACCAGTATGTCTAATTGCTCATTTCTGAATGAGCCAGTCCTTGTAATCTGGCACCCTTCATTACTGTCATCAAATCAAGGATTCTGGCCGCAGGCTTTTCCTTAGTCTTCTGAAGGCTTAGATATGGGTTTGATCCGCTGCTGATTATCAGTCCTTCTCCGAACTTCTGCTTAGCGACAACAAGCGTAAACGCATCAGCATTGTTATCCTCATTGAATTCGACTACGAATCTGCCCCCTCGCTCTGATATGTTCTTGACCCCAAGTTCAGCTGCCAGGCACTTTATCTCAGCAATTCTTACGAGATCTATAGTCACATCAGGGAGATCTCCGTACCTGTCGATGAGCTCTGCAATAAGTTCCTCTGCCTCTTCATGCGATGTAATCTGTGCGATTTTCTTGTACGCCTGCAGCTTAAGTGTTTCATCCTTTATGTATTCGGACGGAATTCTTGCAGATATATCAACCTCAATCGATATCTCCTCACGGCTCTCCGTAATCTTCTCACCCTTGAGCCTTCGCACGGCTTTATCTATTTCTTTGACGTATAACTCATATCCAATCCCCGCTATGTTGCCGTGTTGCGCCTCTCCTAAGACGTTACCGGCACCTCGCAGCTCGAGGTCACGCATGGCCAGTTTGAATCCGGCTCCAAACTCCGTAAACTCGCGAATTGCCGCCAACCTCTTGGTTGCAACCTCGGTGAGTACACGTTCAGGTTTATACAGCAAGTACGCATACGCCAGTCTATTTGAACGTCCTACTCTGCCTCGCAGTTGATATAACTGCGATAGACCGAGCTTGTCAGAATTCAGAATAATTATAGTATTGGCATTAGGAATATCTATGCCATTTTCAATAATTGTAGTCGTCACAAAAATGTCCACATCACCCTCTACAAAATCGAGCATAACGTTTTCAAGCGTGTTCTCATTCATGCGACCGTGACCGACAGCGACAGTAGCTTCCGGAACTAATTTGTTGATGTGCTTTGCGATGTCATTTATTCCATTTACACGATTATAAATAACGTACAACTGACCGCCTCTAGCCAGTTCACGTTCTATTGCTCCTCTTATAAGCTCATCATCCTGTGCTGAAACGAAGGTCTGCACAGGATAGCGATCGCCCGGCGGTTCTTCAATCGTGCTGATATTTTTGATGCCCGTGAGCGACATATTGAGGGTCCTAGGAATCGGAGTCGCAGACAAGGTCAGAACATCTATAGTCTGGCGTGCCATCTTGAGTTTCTCCTTATGCTTTACTCCAAATCGCTGTTCCTCATCGATTACCAGAAGCCCTAAATCCTTGTATGCTACATCATCTGACAGCAGCCTGTGCGTACCGATGACAAGATCAACATTTCCTTTCGCTATATCATTAAGGACACGTTTCTGCCGAGTTTCATCTACAAATCTCGACAACATCTCAATATTGAACGGATAATCCTGAAAACGTTCCTTTAACGTGTTGTAATGCTGATTTGCGAGTAGCGTCGTAGGCGCAAGAAATACCGCCTGCTTGCCCTCTGCAACGCATTTGAATATGGCTCTCGCAGCAACCTCCGTTTTGCCGTATCCTACATCTCCACATAACAGTCGATCCATCGGAAGAGGTTTCTCCATATCCGCTTTGATTTCCTCTATCGCTTGAAGCTGATCATCCGTCTCCTGATATAAGAAGCTATCCTCAAACTCACGCTGCCACACAGTATCATGTTGGAAGGCATATCCCCCCTTCATCTCGCGCTCTGCATAGAGCTTGACTAAATCTTCGGCAATCTCTTCAATTGCCTTGCGAGCTCGAGCCCTGGTATTTCTCCAATCTCCACCTGACAGACTAGATAGCTTTGGTGCCTTTCCCTCGCTTCCGATGTAACGCTGTACTATGTCCATCTGCTCTGTCGGAATATACAGCACGTCCGTTCCAGAATAGTGGATTTTGAGATAATCTTTTATTTCACCATCGGCCTCAAGAGTCTTAATTCCTTCAAACCGACCTATCCCGTGCTCCTCGTGCACTACGTAATCCCCTGCGTGTAGGTCAAGAAAATCCTGTTTTCCGCTCCTGTGTCTAAGCCTCTTCTTAGAACTCTTTCTGATATTAGGAAAAATATCCGTATCAGTGATATAGCACAGCTTTTCATCATCCAGCATCATTCCCGATCCAAGAAGACCTAAATCATATCTGAAATGTCCAAAAATTCTTGCATCCTCAAGGTATTCTCTGATCCTATCGTGTCTCTCTTTATCGGCGGAAACAATATGAACTTCTACACCTTCCTTTGATAGACGGCGCATCTCTCTGCCAAAGAGCTCCATCTGACCGTTAAAGCTTGCTATCTGTCTGCTCGGAACATTCACAACCTTGTCAAATACATCGATACCCTTGATTGGCTCGGGGAACGGAGTAAATGCAATTATATCTTTGTCATAGAACTTATTGATATCTCCCTGTTCCTGATACTCCGGAATTTCCGCTGCAACTCTGTTGGGATCATATATCATCATGTTGGCATCGGCTGGGTCTATAACATAGTCCCAGATTCGCTCGTCAGTCACATCAAAATACTTTAGATAATTTGCAAAGATCTGTACATTGGTACAGTTCTCAAACATCTCCGAAATGCGTCCCTTGAGCTCCTCAATCCTATCGATCCTGCCATCCGATAGCTTGCCTTCACCGCTCTCTGCCTTGAGCCTAGAAAGTCGCTCATCATATTCGTCAGTAATTCGAGATAATGCACGTCTTCGTTCATATGCGGTCGGAAGAAACTCTGCCGCAGGGCAGACTCTAACGAAGTCAATATTTTCAAAAGAAAGCTGCGACTTTGGGTCAAAGAATCTGAGAGAATCAATTTCATCATCAAAGAATTCAATTCTTACCGGATCAGAATTATTCGGAGAATATATATCTATGATACCTCCCCTGGCGCTGAATTCCCCAGGCGCTTCAACGACCGGTGCGGGAGAATATCCAATTGAAACCAACTTCTGTCTTAACTCGGCCGGCTCAACTCGCACACCCATCTCCAACTCAATAACCGACTCCATAAACCTCTCCACGGGCTGAAGCGGTCTAAGTGCAGCAGAAACCGGTGCGATTACAACTGTCTTATCATCTGATACAAGCGAATCAACAGCCTGTATACGCTGCACAAGCATATTGCTGTCCTTTGCCTCATAGATGATCTGTAAATCATCTTCTTCCGGCATCACGTAAATTGCTCTATCATGCACAAAAAAAGAAATATCGTCCCTGAGTCGTTCTGCAACGTTTGCTCTGGAAACAATAATTAGAGTTTTATTGTTTTTTACAATCTCCTTAGCTGCGTAGTATGCAATCCTGCTACCGCTAATGCCGGTGATATTGGTCTTCATCTTCTAGTCCTTTTTCTTGGATGTATTGTTGAGATTCATTGCCTTATCAATTCCAACCTCGATTATATCCCTTGCTGCCTTTGCTGCCTTAGTTGCAGTTTCATCAAGCACCTGTTCCTCATCCTTGGATACTTTTCCGATAACATGATTCACAAGTGACCCCTCGTTGCCTCCAACACCTGTGCGAATCCTGGGAAATTGGGTCGTCCCAAGCCGACTTACTACTGATCTCATACCGTTGTGCGTTCCCGGCCCTCCGAACTTGCGAATTCTGATAGCGCCGAGCGGAATATCAATATCATCGTATATTACGATGATATTTTCATCCGGAACCTTGTAGAAATTTGCTACATCGCGGAGTGCATCACCACTTAGATTCATGAAGGTCTGCGGCTTAACAAGCAGCACTTTCTCTGACCCTATGCGGCATTCTCCAATCAAGGACTTGAACTTAGCCCTCGTAACATCGACCGACAAATCCGCCGACAGTTTGTCGATAACCCTGAACCCCATGTTATGTCTGGTTCGCGCATATTTATCTCCCGGATTTCCTAATCCTGCAATAATATACATACTCTTTTACTCCAATATGCAGATTGGCAACGGAGATATCTCCGTTGCCATTGCCGTAGATCAATTTAATTGTCGATAATTAGTCGAAAAGTGTGCTAACCGATCCGCCCTTATAAACTCTAGTGATTACTTCTGAGAAGATTGGTCCTACCGACAGGAACTTCATCTTATCAATTTTCTTTTCATCAGGAATCGGAAGCGTATTGAGAAGCACCAATTCCTGAATCGGGCTCTTCTTCAGGCGATCAACCGCAGGTCCGGAAAGGACTCCGTGAGTCGCGCAAGCATAAACACCCTTTGCTCCCAGCTCTATTAGAGCGTTGGCAGCGTTGCAAATTGTTCCAGCTGTATCAATCATATCATCGAGTAGGATACAATTCTTGCCGTTAATATCTCCGATAATATTCATAATCTCACTCTTGTTAGGCTCCGGACGTCTCTTATCGACGATTGCAATCGGTGCATCCAGTCTTTCGGCCATATTTCTTGCTCTCGTAACACTTCCGTGATCCGGTGAAACAACAACTACATCTTCGAGTTTTTTCTCCCTGAAATACTTCGTAAGGATTGGCAAACCGAGCAGATGATCAACAGGAATATCAAAATATCCCTGAATCTGGTTAGCGTGGAGATCCATCGAGATAACCCTGTCTGCACCGGCTGCCTGTATCAAGTTCGCAACCAGCTTAGCTGTGATTGGATCTCTAGCCTTAGCCTTTCTATCCTGCCTGGCATAACCATAGTAAGGAATTACTGCGTTGATCCTGCCGGCAGATGCCCTCTTGAGCGCATCGATCATAATGAGAAGTTCCATAAGATTGTCATTAACCGGCGCACATGTCGGTTGAACGATGTACACATCGCAGTCTCTTACTGATTCCCAAATACTTACCTGAATTTCCCCATCGCTGAACTTGTTAACAGTCGATTTACCACTCTTAATCCCCATTAGTTCAGCAATTTCCTTGGCTAGCTCAGGATGCGCATTGCATGTAAATAGCTTTAGATCGGAAAAGACCTTGTTCATTGTTTACCTCCCCTACGTGAACGTGTGATAGTAGCTAATTATTTATTATCTTTTTTCAAAATCTTGCGGTTACGTACCCAATTTTCCTTAATGGTCATTCTCGATCTTCCGATGCTTAAAGCATCTCCCGGAACATTCTCCGTAACTGTTGTTGCTGCTGCAACATATGCCCCTTCTCCGACCTCAACCGGTGAAACGAGGTTGGAATTGCACCCGATAAATGCATCGTCTGCAATCTTTGAACGATACTTATGAGTGCCATCGTAATTTACAAATACAACTCCGCATCCAAGATTTACATTTTCTCCTATATCAGCATCGCCTATGTATGTGAGGTGAGCAGACTTACTGCCATTACCGATTGTAGAATTCTTGACCTCAACAAAATCTCCGACCTTACACTCATCACCGATGACACTTCCCGGTCTAATGTATGCAAAAGGTCCTATACTCGTCCTTTCACCTATTTGACTCTCATAAACATACGACGCTTCCACCGTTGTGTCACGTCCTACTTCCGCGTCATGGAGCACTGAGGATTGGCCGATGTATGCTCCGGCTTTAATTACGGATTTGCCTTTGATTGTGACATTCTGAGCTATCGTTACCCCCTTCTCTATCACAGCCTCTTCATCTATGTATGCAGAATAGATATCCACGAATATCACCCCATCCTCTTCCATTCTGCGCTTGTTGGCTGCAAGTCTCTTGTTCTCGTTATTTCTGTATTCATCTATAGTCATGGTTATCCTCCGCTACGCCTTAAGCATCATCTGTCCTACCTTGTAGACATCCCCGGCACCCATCGTCATAACGATATCGCCTTCCTCGGCATTTGCACTGAGATACTTAACTATATCTTCAAAATCCTGAACGTAGTAAGCCTCCCTATCAGGATGCTTTGCTTTGATAGCGTTGACAAGCTGGTACGAAGATACACCATACACGTCCTTCTCTCTGGCCGCATAGATATCGGTTATAATCAGCGAATCAACATGGTCGAACGAGTCGATAAAGTCATCAAAGAGTGCCTTTGTGCGTGTATACGTATGTGGCTGAAACACAACTCTGAGCTTGTTGTGCTTGACATTACTAGCAGCCGCTAGAGTAGCCTTAATTTCCGTAGGATGATGAGCATAGTCATCGACGATCCTGACGCCGTTCCTAGTTACACCTGTAAAATCGAATCTTCTGTGTGTTCCTCTAAACGCCTTGAGTGTCGAAGCAATAACTTCGTCGTTTACCCCGAGATAACTTGATGTAACATAAGCTGCCATTGAATTTAGCACGTTGTGCTCTCCCGGAACACCTAAATGCAGATGGCAAAGAACCTTGCCTTCATGGCATATGTCGTACTCCGGAAATCCGTTATCATCAAAAGAAATATTCTCTGCGTAAAAATCGTTGCTGGATGTATATCCGTATGTAATGACGTTAGTTAAACCCTTGAGAGCTTCCTTTACAAAAGGATTCTCACCAAAGGCAATGACTATGCCCTTCTTAGGAATATTCATGACAAATTCCTTGAAAGATTTGACAATGTGTTCTATATCCTTGAAATAATCAAGGTGATCAGAATCTATGTTAAGCAAAACGCCAATCGTAGGCGTCAAATGCAGGAAACTATCCATGTACTCACAAGCCTCTGTAACAAAATAGTCATTATCGCCTATCTCAACATTGCCTTTGATTTCCTCAACATTTCCACCCACTAGGATCGTTGGATTATACTTGGCATTGCGCAAAATAAGAGATGTCATAGAAGTAACCGTCGTCTTGCCGTGTGTGCCACAGACAGCAACACTATGCTTGTAATTATTCATAATCATGCCGAGCACCTCAGCACGAGAGAAAATTGGGATTCTGCGTTCCTTGGCCCTAACGATTTCCGGGTTAGTTTCAGGAACTGCATTGGAATACACGACAGCATCTACACAATCGACATTCTCTGCCTTATGTTCATAATATATCTTAATTCCATTGTCCCTAAGGTGATTAGTAATTTCAGATTTGTTAATATCAGTACCGCTAACCACATGACCGTTATCCTGCAGAATCTCAGCGACAGCCGAGAGGCCTACACCGCCGATCCCCAGACAATGGATTCTCTTGAACTTTGAAATGTCAGCCACTTTATTTACCTCCAAGTAAATTTATACCTCGATAATTATACGGCATATCCCCTATGAATTCAACGAATAATAGACATTTGAACATTAATTGACTTTTGTCCTCAACTCGGTAAAATAAAACTGTTGGAGGAAATGAGCATGAAGAAGAACAAGCGCGTCGGAAGTCTGATAACAGAGCTGCTTTCTCACCCGAGCAAGCAGTATTCATATAAGGATTTCTGCACTAAGTTCGATATAGCAAAATCGAGTCTAAGCGAGGATATAGCAATTGCCGGAGAGGTAATTGCCGAAGAAGGTATCGGTAAATTGGAAACAATTCAGGGTGCAAACGGCGGTTTTAGATACATCCCTTCGCTGTCGAGCAACAAGCTCGATAATCTGCAGCGAACTCTCGCAAGCAAGCTATCAGACCCAAGCCGGATTCTTGGCGGAAATTTTCTATACACTTCTGATCTGATGTTTGACAGTCAGCTCACCAGAAGCATGGGAGCGTATTTTGCAGGCGAGTTTGCTAACCTAAAGGCGGACTACATCGTTACCGTCGAGACCAAGGGAATTTCGCTTGCTGCAGACGTCGCTTTTATGATGAATCTCCCTCTCGTCGTGGTAAGACGTGAAGCAAAATACTCGGAAGGTTCAACTGTAAGCATCAACTACTTCTCAGGTTCATACGATCGTATACAGAAGATGTCGATTGCAAAGCGAGCTGTCGCACCCAATAAACGCGCTATCATAATAGATGATTTTATGCGTGGCGGAGGAAGCCTGAAGGGTGTTACTGAAATTTTATCTGAATTTGACATCGAAGTTGTTGGCGCAGGTGTTGCAATTGCATCTAGAGAGCCTTCGAAAAAGAAGATTTTATCTTACCTTCCTGTCATCTATCTGGACTCAATTGATGAAGAATCAAAGGTCATAGTCGCTTCATTTGACAGGGCAAAGAACGCAGATAATAAGTAGATATGCAAAACAATAAACTTGCCAGTGATGCCAATTCTACATCTATTCAACATAATAGAATTATATAATCATGGCAATTTATGAATGAGGAGAGAGTATTGCTTAAATTTGATATGCACTGCCATACTCGTTATGGCTCGATAGATGCGAAAGTGAGAATATCCGAATACGTTGAGATGCTGTCCGACAAAGGTTATGACGGTATGCTCGTTACGGATCACGACTCATACCGCGGGTACAACAGATGGAAGTCTCAAAATCCTGACAGCACTTTCAGGGTTATTCGCGGAATTGAATACGATACTAGAGATGCGGGGCATTTTTTGGTGATTATGCCTGACGGCGTTCATCTACAGGCTCTAACTATGAGAGGGATGAAGGTCGAAAGGCTCGTTAATCTCGTACACCAGCTGGGCGGAATAATCGGTCCGGCTCATCCTTTTGGAACGAGGAGTTCCAGTGCTATGCTGTTCAAGGCTTTGAAGCGCAATAGAAATCTCGTAAAAGAGTTTGATTTTATCGAAGGCTTTAACGCCTGTGAGACTGAAACCGCCAATGATTTATCGCGTCTCTTAGCCAAGGATTTCAACAAGCCGATGTTTGGCGGCTCCGATTCTCACGACTACAAATACGTGGGACTCGGTTATACGCTTTTTTCAAATGATATAACCTGTTGCGATGATTTAATCGCGGCGGTAAAGGCTTCTGAGCACGAGGGCAGCAACTCAATCAGCTGTGGCGGCGTCATCAGAGGCGAGACTTTGAAGTCAAAGCACGCCCATGCCTTCTATTCAGTGTACGGGTTCCTTGCGTATAACTTCAGCCTAGGGTTACTGTACTCTCCGCTTAGAATTCATCGTGTTAAAAAAGCGTTGGAAGTTTGCCGACTCCGCTAATGATGAATTCAGAATGGAATTTGCCGTTTGTAACGACTTTGAGGTTTACTCCCCCGTTTGCATAGCTGTGTCCATCCGGGTACTGCTCACCATTATTATATGATTTTAAATGCAACCTCACAGATTCATCTGCCGTCCAACTGTCTCTGTGTTCTTCAGGTAGCTTATCAGCTTTTCTTCATCTGTACTGCCTTTGTAGTTATCTACAGTTGTATCTCTCTGGAAGCCTTGACCCTTAACTTTCCATACTAACTATATACGTAGACAATTGTTCCCACCGGAATCATGTTGTACAGCTGTGCTGCCATTGCCGGTGGCATATTTACGCAGCCATGCGAGCCTCCTGATAGATATATACCGCCTCCAAAGGCACCTCTCCAAGGAGCATCGTGAAGTCCATTTCCTCCATCAAATGGCATCCAGTAGCTTACCGGTGACTCGTAATCAGTTCCATCGTCGTTACGACCCTTTAAAGTTGCATTGCGCTGCTTGGCATTAATCTTAAAGATACCTGTTCTGGTTCTGTGACCAGGTCCGCCGGAAACCATAGAAGACGTAAATACTACATTTCCGTTCTTGACATATCTAACCGACTGACCGGATAGATTTATCTCGATATGAGAGCCTCCAGCGGAAGCAGCACCTTGATCAGTAACTATAGACCCCGCCTCTCCGCTTTTAGCAGCATTCAAAATTGATTCCGCAGTCTTATCTACATTGACATTAATCTTGAGTGCATGGTTGCCCAAAATCTTGTAACCGGCCAGAGTCTTGACTTTCAGCGAACTGCCGGCGTATTTGTCGGCGATTTCCTTGGCTATCTCCTGAGCCCCGGTCTGACTATACTTCGGCCCCGTCTTGGAGTACAGAATGACCTTTGCCAGCGCATTTGGCTCAATTTCATATGGCGTTCCTGTAATGTTATTCAAGTAGATTGGCTTTGAAAGATACTGTTTAGCAAATTCGAACTCATCCTTGAGCGAATCAGCAGTAACCTTTGGCTCCGAAATGAGCTTCTTACGATCCATCTTATACTTGGTAAATTTATAATCGGCGGCTTTTTTGTCAGCAATTTCCTTAGCAATCTTTTTAAAATCGACACTGTCTCCCTGAACCTCGGGTACAAGTGTCATGCTGTTGTAATCGATGTACGCATCTTCAGTATATTTTACACCCTGAGCATCAGGCACAGCAGCACCAATGGCATCCGCTGATTTTTCAATTCCTGATTTCTTCTTTAATGTGACATCATAGTTAACATTCTTACAAAAAATAACTCTTGGATCGATTGATGCCAACCCCATCTTGACACGCATAGAGGCTTTGATGTCATATGTAAAGGAAGTCTTAACCTCCTTCGTCTCATGCCCGTCTTCAGCAATTGTAAAGGAGTTATTTTCCGCAGTTACCTTATCGATCGCATCTTCCAGATTCAATCCGGAGACATCAACCCCATCAATCCTCACACCTTTTGCAAACGTCGAAGCGTTGCTGTACCTGTAACCACCGAATGCACATGTACCAATAACTATTATTGCAGCTATTGCAATTATTATCTTAACTCGCTTGCTAACTCCTGTTTTTTTATCTGCGAGCTCCTGTACTACGTTATTGCTTCTCAAGTTCTGTTTTCCTTACTTTTATTTTATAGTGATATCAATTCATTTTGTGAAATCTATCCTTATAATTAAATCACAATGAGTCTCCTATGTCAAAGTCATAAAATTCGCTGAAAATCGGCATAAATGCACCATAACGAAAACAGCTGAATCCATCAGGATCCAACTGTTTATCATCCTATGGAGGCGACACCCAGATTCGAACTGGGGATGAAGGTTTTGCAGACCTCTGCCTTACCACTTGGCTATGTCGCCATTAAACTGGCTGGGGTAACAGGATTCGAACCTGTGAATGACGGAGTCAGAGTCCGTTGCCTTACCGCTTGGCGATACCCCAATATGTAACTGTTCTTAAAGATTAATGGGGTGGGTAGTGGGATTCGAACCCACGCATACAGGAGCCACAACCCTGGGTCTTAACCGCTTGACGATACCCACCATATCATCGATTAATCTAAAATGGCGACCGGGAACGGGCTCGAACCGTCGACCTCCAGCGTGACAGGCTGGCATTCTAACCAACTGAACTACCCGGCCAAAACATGGTGGACGCTATAGGGCTCGAACCTATGACCCTCTGCTTGTAAGGCAGATGCTCTCCCAGCTGAGCTAAGCGTCCATGTGGTAGCGGCGGATGGACTCGAACCATCGACCTTCCGGGTATGAACCGGACGCTCTAGCCAGCTAAGCTACGCCGCCACAGGTGCTCACTATTGTGTCGCCAAATTATATTAACAAACGACATTATCCTTGTCAATAGTACAAGGTTATTTTTCTGCGATAATCTCGTTAAAGGAGCCTATTTATGTTATACTATCGTAGTAAATTTCTCAGGAGTTATTAAGAATATGGAGGTTCCTGTGACGTCGCCAAATCCAATCGCATTAACAATAGCCGGATTCGAGATACGCTGGTACGGAATACTCATAGCTCTTGGAGCGATGCTCGCTCTTTTTATCAGTTATAGGAGAGCACCTAAGCACGGCATAGCATCAGAGGACGTCCTCGACCTTTCTCTTGGCATGATTCCTATCGGGATTATCGGAGCTAGATTATACTATGTGGCTTTCAGTTGGGATTACTACAAGCTCTACCCTGCCGAAATTATCAATATACGTGGTGGAGGGTTAGCCATACACGGAGGTCTGATATTCGGATTAGTTACCGCATACATAATGTGTAGATATAAGAAAATCAGCTTCGTAGAAATGGCAGATTTAGTGCTACCCACCGTCGCACTCGCACAGGCAATTGGACGATGGGGAAATTTCTTTAACGGAGAAGCTCATGGCATTGAGACAAATGTACCATGGGCGATAATTGTCGACGGGCAGCGTGTTCATCCAACGTTTCTCTACGAATCAATATGGTGTCTGGTGATTTTCGCAGTTCTCTCATTTATGTATAGTAACCGCGCATTTCCCGGTCAGATTGCCTGCATGTACGGTCTCCTCTATGCGCCGGAACGCTTCTTTGTCGAGGGACTTAGGACAGACAGCCTTATGATTGGAATTCTAAGGCAGGCACAGGTTATAAGCATTGTCATCTTTGTTGTTTCGCTCTTACTATATATATATCTTAGAAGGCGAAATAAACTGAATAACAGATAAACGGATTATCGATTATTAAGAGGTAAAGAAATGAAATTAGGCATAGTCGGCCTACCTAACGTGGGCAAGAGTACACTTTTTAACGCAATTACAAAGGCTGGTGCAGAAGCTGCCAACTACCCTTTCTGCACTATTGAACCCAACGTCGGAGTTGTAACGGTTCCTGACAAAAGGCTCGAGGTGTTGACGGACATCTACAAGGCCAGGAAGACTATTTACACGACGATAGAGTTTTGCGATATAGCCGGGCTGGTAAAGGGTGCTTCCAAGGGTGAAGGGCTGGGAAATAAGTTCCTCGGTCATATCCGTGAGGTTTCCGCCATCGTACATGTGGTAAGGTGCTTCGCAAATGACAACATCGTCCATGTTAATGGTCACGTTGATCCGCTTGATGATATCGAAACAATCAATACAGAACTGATTTTTGCGGACCTTGAAGTGCTCGAAAGAGCTATTGCCAAGTTAACCAAAAGCATGAAGGCGGACAAGAGTCTTGCAAAGCAACTTGACCTGCTTGAAAGAGTTAAGGCGTGGCTGGAAACGGGAAAATCTGCACGGGCTATGGAGCTCAATAAAGAGGAAGGTGAAATTATCTCCGGTATGGACTTGCTCACTTTTAAGCCGGTCATCTACGTTGCCAACGTATCTGAGGACGATGTTTCCAGCGATGATAATAAGCACGTGCAAAAGGTTTCGGAGTTTGCAGCTAGTGAAGGCGCCGGCTGCGTAAAAATCTGTGCTGAAATTGAAGCAGAGATGGCAGAGCTTGACGCTGAAGAGCGTGAGATGTTTCTCGAAGATCTGGGAATCTCGGAATCAGGTCTGGATCAGCTGATAAAGGCCAGCTACTCGCTGTTGAATCTCATATCATATCTCACTGCAGGCGAACCGGAAGTTAGAGCTTGGACGATTACCAAGGGAACGAAGGCTCCACAGGCAGCAGGAAAAATCCACACCGATTTTGAGAAAGGATTTATCAGAGCTGAAACTATTGCCTACAACAAACTAATAGAGTGCGGCGGTAGCCTCGCAAAGGCACGTGAGCAGGGTCTGATCAGATCCGAAGGCAAGGATTACGTAGTGCAGGATGGAGATGTAATACACTTTCTGTTCAATGTATAGAGCTACAACCTGCTAATTTGTAAGGTTTTCGCTCGACTATGATGATATAAAATAGATTTTATTTATCAGTATTTATACATTGCTTAAATATAATTGATGTTACTAGTATAATTATTATCAGAATAAGTATTGCAAAACGTACAAAGAACGACTATAATCAATGGTAGAGATTGTCTCCTTGGCAATCTCTTAATCTCTAGTCCCAATACCCTTTTTACGAAACAGACTACTCCCCTGTAGTCTGTTTTTCTTTTCCGTGATATTCTATAATAGTTAAAGAAGCAAAACTCATATAATAATCATATGCTGATGTATATGAGTCATTATTACTGTGGCCGTAGATATGATAACTATACCCGGTTTGCCTATTTGAACAATTTTGACTCTATGTATCAGCTGCTAGGGACAGCACCATTATGAAAAAATTTACGAGAACATACACTTCCCCTCTCTATCACGGGGAAATATTTGACATGTACCACGGAGATCTCAAGCCATGCATCTTTGACATAGAAACGACCGGCTTATCGGCTCAACGTGGCAATAAGATAATTCTGACCGCCTGCATGACTGCAGATGGCAAGGGCTCCAAGATTACGCAGTTTCTAGCCGAGACGCCATACGAGGAGGACAGAGTCCTCATGTCTACAATGGAATTTTTATGCGAAGAAGGTGTAGATTATTTGATTACATATAACGGAGCAGCCTTCGATATTCCATTTGTGAAACAACGGCTTGAGCTGCTCCACCTCCCTTATATATTGAATATGTACGAATATGACCTATACAATTTTATTCGCTCTAACACCAATTTGAAGTCCGAAATTGGATCTATCAGCCAAAAAAATGTAGAGGCTTATTTTGGTATCGGAACTAACAGAAAAGACGTCATTTCCGGGAGGGAGAGCGTTAAGCTTTTTTCTGAATATGCTGTTAATCAGGATTCTGTAATTGAAAAAATTATTCTAACGCACAACCGCGAGGATGTGCTTCAACTCAATCATCTGGTTAATATAGTTGGTCAGGATAATTTTGCCGGCGTTTTAGGCAATCGGGATTGTCAGGATAGCTTAGCCGACGTTTTGAAAGATCGGGACTGTCAGAATTTGGATTGGGCGCTCGCGCAGACGGGAGCCGGGCTCCCGTCTGCCGACGGCGAGTTGACAGCGCGTCCGAGGCTCGCCGCCGGCTGCCTGACCGTGACGGGCAGGCAGCTGCGAGCGCCCCACAAGTTGTCAGATAGCGCTGAATACGCAATCAATGCCAATATATTCCCAGATACAGCCGATTCAATAAGTGCTGAATTCATCAAAGATAACAGCTCATACCAAATCAAAATTCCGCTGGAAAGTCATGAAAAATCTCAGTTTATAGATATTAAAAATATACTGGCTACCGCCGAAGCTTCAGGTGATAATGCTCAGCACAAGTATGCCGGGCTGCTCAGGCTATCAGATAACTTAATCAATGATTATTTACTGCTGGTAGATAACGGTCAGGAGCTTAACAGAGAAATAAATCTACTCTCAATACTGATAAGCACTCAAATATATAAAAGAGTCAGATAGAGCTTAGCATCTGTCTGATTCTTTAAATTACGTCGATTATATATGAAGATTCACCTTTGAATTTATTGATTTCTGCTTTACACAAAAGAGGCTTATAGGACAAAAAACGTGTTTTGCTAATCCCAGTAAGAAGGATAATTGTCCTCTCTATGGAGTTCACTCCAGACGATAGCATCACCCCACATAGGGATAGTTGAGGTGCGTTTTTCGCTATCCGAAATTCTTTCGTATATATCTGAAATGCTCTTGTCTGTGGGCATCACTCTCAATATTTCAGACACAGAAAGCGGCTCCGGTGAGTGCATATAACACCACCAGAAGACCGCTTTTATTCTTCTTTCGACAGATAACCCTCTATGGTCCCGGAGCAATGCTCTTATCCTCGAATTGACGCCTCCTTCGATCCGATTATTCGTTGACGGCAATTCATCTATTTCCTGACTTAACTGCTCATCCAGATATATGAACATGCTGTTTTCTTTTATCAGCCTTACAATGGAGCGCTGTGCCTTTAACAACCTTTTATGTGTGTATCTCCAGTTTCCATTTTCGTCACGGGACATCTGGCTCAGGAATTTGTTG
>NZ_ALNL01000018.1:0-33658 GCF_000293155.1 Mogibacterium sp. CM50
AGTACACTGTAACGGAAAACACCGTAGATGACTACAATACCGAGATAGAAGGCTATGATATCAAAAATAGCTATACTCCTGAGGAAACCTCTGTAACCGTAACCAAGAGATGGAACGACAGCAACGATAAGGATAGAATAAGACCTGAACGTATCAAAGTACAGCTCTATGCGAACGGAGAGAAGAAGGGAGAAGCTGTTGAGCTTAAGGCAGGAAGCAATTGGAGCTATACATGGAACAGGCTTCCTAAGAAGGCTAAGGGAAAGGATATAAAGTATACCGTTAAGGAGGAAGGAAGTCCTTCGGGTTATACGGTGAGTGTGGATGATAAGGATCATGGTAACATCATCATCACCAACAGCCATACACCTAAGGAGATTACGAGACCTAAGACAGGAGATGCGAACAGATTCATCGCTTATCTGGCAGTGATGCTTATCTCTGCAGCGGCGGTTATAGGACTGCTAGTTTCAAGGAGACGCATAAGGAATTAGCCGCAGGCGGTGACAGATTAAAGACCTGAAATATCAGAGCGGAATCTGACATCCTGAGCCTACCAAACAAGAACAGCAGACGAAAAGGCGATCGAAGTAGATTCGATCGCCTTTTCGGGTGCATAATTTTCTTCGGGTCCATAACGTTTTTTGAGGTGTGGTCTTAAAAGCTGTTCCATAGATTGGAGTCTAAATGAAACCGGAGAGTAATGATTTCTCGTAGCTGAGAAGACATTAACCTCCGATTTTACATGGAATCAAGAATTATTTCATTAGTTTAACTTAATTATTTTTTTAACCATTTAAATTTCATTTAAGAACCTTTATTAAGAGTATAGAGGCATCTTGTTTGGTACTACCTTACTGTGAACACCCTGCATTCTCCAAGCCTATAAGAAAATGTTCAAGAACAATTCACGCCGGATTCTTGAAAAACCGCGGATATTAGCATATAACATATTCTATATTGTTGTGTAGATTAGTCCGATGGTGTGATGGAGAGCGCATGAAAGGTTATCTCTCCATACTGGAAACTTCCTACAAATAGGGTATATCAGAGCGCCGCATCAATCAGTCCGCTGCACAGGCTGTTTTGGACAAGCATCGGCGAGCCGTATTCCCATGGTCCCGGATACTTTGTCGTGATGGCGTGGATTGCGCTGCTGACGCTTATGGCAATGTTCACCGTCTCGTCTCGTGCAAAGGTCCCGAAAAAGCCGCAGGTTTCGCTTCTGCTGCTTCTTATGCTGCTTGTCATTGCCATATACATTGTCTTAATCTTTTTCTTTCCGAAAACGTGGAAGCTTGTCTCCAGCGACTACACAAGCTTTTTCTGCATGGCTTCTGTAGGGTTGATGCAGGCGTGTATCGCATCGGGGATGATACCCACCAACACGGGGTACGCAAAAATATTTGAAGCTACCGACAAGGAAATATTCATTATGGATGACGACTGGAACATCCGCTATTCTTCGGGCGGCGCGATGCCGCCGGGCACCGAGCTTCTCAAAAAGACGGAAGATGGCGTTCTCCAAACAGACGGGCATACGCTCTTGAAGGGATGCCGTCTCCATCCCGGTCATGTGGTCTGGATGGAGGATATTTCTGCCCTTGCATCGGTTCTTGCTGAGCTTGAACAAAACAGAGATGAGCTGTCCTACAAAAACGAACCGGAGATGGAAACCCGCAAAACGGAGCTTGCCATGTCCAAGGCGCAGGAGAAAAACCGCCTTTACGATGCGTCTTGGCAGGCTACGGCAAAGCAGAATAAGCTACTGCATGAAACGCTTGACGCATATTTTAGTGAGTCGGAGAAGAGCAGAAAGAAGGAGCTGCTTGCCACAGCTGCCGTGCTGTGCGCGTATATCAAGAGAAAAGGAAATCTTATCTTCGTAGGAGACGGCGACAGAGTGACGGCGCAGGAGCTTAAGCTTTGTTTTAATGAATCTCTCGTAAACGCGGAGCTTTTAAAAGCCGACTGCTACATAGATTATGCGCTTTCGGACGAAACGGCGCTGCCCACTCAAACCGCTATGTGCCTTTATGACAGCTATGAATCCGCCATAGAAGCCGCCCTGCCGGATATTAGCTTTGTATTTTTGCGCATCAGAGAGGACGGCGAAAATATCCGCGCGATTTACAGCATCGTTTCATCGCGGGACCTGTCCGCCGCCGTTTTCCCGAAAGAAGTAAACGTTGCAAGGGACGACGACACATGGATCGTTTCCCTGTCTGTCCCGAAGGGAGGCGGAAGGCGATGATGCTGTTTTACGAATGCGATTATCCGATGCGCTTTTCTTATATGCTATTTCTCATGGTTGCGATACTGACGTTGGTAGTTCTGATGTGGAAGCCTATTCTCGGAAAACACAGCAAAAGTGGCGTCATCACCTGTGCTGCCGGTTTGATGCTTACGCTTGGCGTATATTCGGTGCTTTTGGACGACCATATCGTTCCCATAAACTGGCAGGGCCACAAGGCGCCGCTGCCGATCGCTGCGCTCTGGCTCATCACCGCCGTCATCTTTCTCGGGGGTGCATACGCTATTCTGCTTTGCCGCACGAGGGATAAAGGGAAGGTGACGGAAAGCAGTATCAAGGAAGCGATGGATGAGATTCCGATGGGGTTGGGCTACTTCCGGCAAAATGGCGTATCCATGCTGATCAATCGCCGGATGGCGGAGATCTCCGAGATCGTGTGCGGCAAGGTGCTGATGAACTATGAAGAGCTTTCGGACATGCTAGAGGGGAGATCGGATTGGAAGGAAACGGAGGATGTTTACCGCTTGCCGGCCGGATCTGCCTGCCGCTATGTCGAGGATGAACTCGTTACAGCAGCAGGCGAGCGGTTTCGGGTTGCGTACTTCTACGATGTCACCAAACTTGTTCGCCGGAAGAAGGAGCTGGATGCTCAAAATGAAGAGCTGAGGATGATGTCTGTCCAAAACAGGCGTCTCAGAGAGAATGTCGGTCAGCTTGCCAAAGAGGAAGAGATCCTCTTCTTCAAAACAAAATGGCATGACACGATGGGTGATGGCTTAAAGGCAATATGCAGAACACTGCTGGCCTCTCTGCCTGAGAATGAAACGGACGATTCACTCAGAAGCTTAAGCGATGCCATTACCGTAATACAGAGGGACAACGACGATTCGGATCAGCGGCGCGTGGCAATCTCTTTTTGATCAAAAAAGAAGCAGACACGGAAACGAAATAACGGGAATCCATCATACACAGCCCTTCGGAAAATGGAGAGCAGTGTTTGCTAGTGCCATATTTACTAATTTATGACATGCAGAATTTGCAATAAAAACAGACGGGATGATAGGAACGATTAATCAAACATTCTTATCCAATGGTCTTGACTTGCCCTCATATAGTTTGCGTATTAAGGGATATTGGATGATTGATTCATTGTTTCATTTAAGGATATTGAGTGCCAACAAGTGATATGGCACGACATGACAACAATGAATGGAACTAAATATTATATTATATCCTTTCTTCTGTTTTCAAGATCTACCTCAATATTGGCATTAGTACCGGATACTTCCTTGGTAACCTTCGAAGAGGTTGGTCGTATGGAATGATCCTCGTAGCTGCCTTTTCCGGGTTTCTCGGATTTGTCGATCTCAATATGATCACCTATACCCAGTGATTCGGCCGCTACACCAAGTGACGATACGATTCCGGCTAAATCGGTAGGCATAAATATCTTAGTTGAACGTCCGTCTGCTATATCCCTCAGCGCTTCAAGTCCTTTCAGCTTCAATACACTTTCATTGACATTTGCTTCCTTGAGTTTCTCGAGACCTTGCGCCTGAGCTTCATATACCAGTCTTATGGATTCGGATTCTCCCAGTGCCAGCGCAATACGAGCTTCTTTTTCAGCCTCTGCGGCAAGAACCTTAGCCTCTTTATCGCCTTCAGCACGTGATACTACAGATTCCTTGTGCGCCTGAGCTTCAAGCACTGTTTGACGTCGTTCTCGTTCAGCTCTCATCTGCTTAGTCATAACCTCTTCAATTTCCTCCGGAGGGATAATATTCTTCAGCTCGACTCTATTGACTTTAAGTCCCCACGCATCTGTTGCTTTATCGAGGATTACTTCCATATCTTCATTGATCTGTTCCCTGGATGAGAGAGTGGTATCAAGCTCCATACCTCCGATGATGCTTCTTAACGAAGTCGCAGATAAGTTCTGCAAACCTGCGATAGGATCTTCTACTCCGTAAGTATACAGCTTGGGATCAAATACTTTTGCAAATACTACCGAATCAACTCGAACAGACACATTGTCTTTCGTTATTACAGGCTGTGGAGGGAAATCAAGCACCTGCTCCTTTAGAGAGATCCTGTTGATAATATGATCGATAACAGGCATTTTGAGGTGGAGACCGGCATGCCATGTGCATAGATATTTACCTAGCCGTTCGACGACATATGCGTGTTCCTGAGGAACTATTCTGATGCATGAGATCAGAATAAGGATTAGCAGTGCAAGAATAATTAGTAAAGCCATATTCATTCTCCTTTGTTCGATGAAAGTGTAAAAGATAATTCTCTTGTATCATAGTAATATAGCTTTTAAATGTCAATAATCAGAGAGTTATGAATGATTGATACGGTCGATCGGATTTAACTTTTTCGAAGAGGTATCATTTGCAGCAGAACAGCTGCTATAAATTACCAAAGCTATCCGATGAATTCCCTGTGGTCAGGATAATGAAACTTCTATAAATAAATATCTGCTGTTCGGTTTCATGTGACCGTCATGTGACCTCGATGTGTTAAGTTTATCCGACAATAGACATAAACACACTTTATTAACACAAATAGGAGGTTTATATGACTCGATCCAAGTTTGGTGCAGAAACAAAGAACGTGAAGCATTTTCTTGTCGTTCTTGCGATTATGGCATTGCTTCTGACAGTTTCTGCGGCTATGATGCCGGGGCATGTCAATGCGGATGCTAATGATATTGTTTCCAAGAACATCGGAAGCTATAGTGGATACCGTGCAAGTATATTCATCTATAAAGGTCAATATAAGTGCTTCTGCTTAGAAGCCCATAACGGTGATCCGTCCGGTACCGATCCGTTAGGTGAGGAAATCTACAACAACTCAAATATTGCAAAAGCTCTTTATTATGGACAATATGGCGCAGAGCCGTGGGATGGCTTTGGCGGTGATGAAGCTAAGGGTGTAGTTATTACCTCTCTTACACTGAGTGACCTTTATGGCAATGCCAAGAATTATGATACGGTTCCCGGAGTCAAGGAGTTCAAGGCATTCCTTGAAAGCAAGCCGATGCCGCCAAGCGAGATTACCCGGTTTACAAAGAAATCCCTTAAAACAACATGGGATGCAAAGAGAAAGGTGCAGGTAACCGAGGATAATGAAATCAAGGGATCTGAAGGTCAAAAGCTTTCCTTTAATTTGCCGAAGGGTGTCAAAGCTGTTAAGAAAGATGGAAACGTTCTTACAGGCAAGGTGACGCTGTCTGCAGGTGAGATCTTCCATCTTGAGGCAGAACCTGGTGTAACCGGAATATATAACACCGGAGAAATTGGCAAAAACTTTAAATATCAACCAATTGTAGTAAAGACAGTCAGAAATAAGCAGGATATAGGAACCCTGAAGATAGTAGAGGACAAGACAGCTGTAACGCAGTTTCAGGCGACCTGGCTCAGATTTAACGGGGTGAGGATAAGCAAGCAGGATATAACTAATAAAAAAGAGCTTCCGGGAGCGAAGATGAGAGTTATTGATGCTGAGAGCGGAATCCTTGTGGATGAATGGACATCTACAGATACTCCTCATATTATCAGCAATCTGGTAAACGGAAGAAAGTATATCCTCAGCGAGCTTGTAGCGCCTAAGGGCTTCCGAATCAGTCGTGAACAAATAGAGTTTGTTGCAGGACAGAAGGATCACGTGGTGATGTTCAACACTCCCGAGAAAAAGCCTAAGTTGCCAAAGACCGGGGATGATAATTCATTGTCCGTACCTATCACGGTTCTGACCGCATCAGTTGCTTCGGTGCTTGCTGCAGTATATATGCGCAGACGAGTGCAGAAATAAGAATATTACATAGCGTGTGCAATGTCTGTGTTGATGACTTTTCACCGCTCGTATATGGTATACTGTCAAAGGGGGTAGAGGTTGAAGCTCTGATCCCCTTTTTTGAGTATGTCGGATAAAGTTGTTATCTGCACGACATGACAGTTGATATTTAGGATACAGCTGTTGCCTGAGCAACACGACATTCGATATTTGAGATCCAAGAGCTGCATTGAACATTTGAACAATGTTTAATCATTTGCAAGCGTAGGCACGTACGCAACGTTTGTAGAATGCTGATATTACAAAGATAGAATAAGTAAACAAGGCGATGTATGATGACAGATCGAATAGAAGACGGAATAATGAAGGTGCTAATGCTGGGTTCCTTTCAAATTGATTATAAGGGAATAACGATTACATCAAGCGATATTTCATCACCCATGCTGCTTAAGCTGATGTCATATGTTCTGTACCACCATAATCGGAAAACAACATCATGGGAAATAATCCAGAATATCTGGGGGATGGAAGAACTTGAGAATCACAAGGGGAGCTTAAAGAGCCTCGTATATCGTTTGCGTGTGTTGCTGCGAAAGTACTGGCCTCATGATGAATTCCTTATCACCGATTTTGAAGGCTATCACTGGAATCCTGATATAGATGTATTACTGGATACCGACATACTGGAAAAGGGTAACGCCGGAACGGATATACAGCTCGATTCAGGTAGGCTTGAGTGTCTGCTGGATGCGTATAAAGGTAAATTCATGACAGAGTGTGACGACTTCTATTGGGTTATGTACATGAGGGTGTACTATCATAACAAATTTGTCCGCTTTGTGACTTCGTATTGCAACATTCTTAAACAGCGGAATGATTATACAGAAATTGTAGATATCACTCGGAATTTTCTCAAAATCGATACGATGGAGGAAGAGTTCCACTATTGGCTAATATACGCTCTGATAAAACAGAAAAAATTCACACATGCTTCTCAGATGTACGAAGAAGCACTTCGTTATCTGTACGATGATGAAGAGACAGAAATTTCCGGTCAAATGAGGTATTTGAAAAGCCTGATTGAATCAAGCGGTAGAACTGTGGAAACAGAGTACGACAATCTTGTGTATGAAATACTGAATTTATCTAAGGACGCGTATATCCTTGAGAAGAAAAAAGAAAAATTGGCGGCGGTTATCAGTATAAATTTGTGTAACAAAACTTGTTTAGCTTCCATGCCTGCCTGCGGAATGAACCGTTGTGCGGAAACCTTTGAAAAGCTTCTGCTAAATAACGTCAGAATGAATGATGTAGTAATAAAAAATACGAATTACGAATATATCATAGTGCTCAAGCATTGTGACGAAAACGGAGCTTAGAGTCTGCTTAGCATATTGAAGCTTGAACTTGACAGGGAATTGACCTTGGAGCATAAGCAGATGATTGAATTCACTTCAAAGGTAATTGAAATTCATATCAGTTGAGGGAGGCAAAAGGCTGATTAATAGGTACCTCAGTACGCCAAGCAAGCTGCAGGATAACCTAGGCCGCTGATTATTAACTAATTATATAAATATCATTGACATCCGGAATTGAACATGCTAACCTTAATAATTTATCTGTTGCTTAAAAAATGCAATTATATTATAATCTTAGTATGTAATAGTGAAGGAAGGAGGCTAATCGTGTTCAATATCGGGGACAGCATCGCTTATCCAATGCACGGAGCAGGTGTTATTACAGAGATTGAGGAAAAAGAAGTTCTCGGTGAGTGCTGCAGCTATTATCATGTAAGCCTTCCATACAGCAAGATGCATGTGATGGTACCCGTCGAGAATTCGGATAAGGTCGGGGTGCGCGCTATTATTTGCGAGGACGACATCGATGAGGTGCTCAATGTTCTGGGCGGCGAGTCGGATAAGATGTCGAACAACTGGAACAGAAGGTTCAGAGAGAACACTGAGAGACTCAGAACCGGCGATATATACGAAGTAGCTGGAGTTGTTAGAAATCTCGTTCGCAGCGACAGGGTCAAAAAACTGTCGACGGGAGAGAAGAAGCTTCTCGGCAATGCAAAGCAGATTCTCGAAAGCGAACTGGTACTTGCCGGAGGACTGACGCTGGATGAGGCCGATAAGCTGGTAGAAGCTAACATTTAGCCGATTAGGGTGCTTGTGTGTCTAGCCGTGTGACCGCGAGTACCCTTTATTATTATTCCACATTGTTTATTTTTTGGCAGAAAGGAGGGTTGGATTGTTTAAAAAGATTTATGCAGTTCTGCTATTCGTAGTAGGCGGAATTATAGGCGGATTGTTCTACTGCGTGGTGCAGATGCGGCTTGAAGACATATCATTCAATGAGGTCAGGGTGTCAAATACTGCTGATTGTAGTATCTTCGTACTTTTTGTAATTATATTTGGACTTATTTTCAGAATTTTTACACCGGCACTTATGAAACGATTGAAGAAGACATCATCCAATATTGAACGTGATCTCAAGGATGTTTCGATCGAGAGTATTCTCGTCGGAGCGTTAGGCGTGATAATCGGACTCGTCATAGCGCTGATAATATCCATGAGCTACAGGTCGCTATTGCCGCCGCTGTGGTATTCAGTGGTAACAGTTATACTATACTTTATACTCGGATATTTAGGGTATGCAGTTGCTGCTGCCAAGGTTAAGGGAAACCACAAGCTCTTTGAGAATCTCACTTGGCGCGGGCATGACAGGACGCATGTCGGTACCCCTAAGGTCATCGATACCAGCGTCATCATCGATGGCAGGATTCTCGATATAATGAGAGCCGGATTTATCGAGGGTAAAATTATAATTCCCAACTTTGTACTGGATGAACTCAGACATATCGCCGATTCAGGCGATGCGCTTAAGCGAGTGCGTGGCAGACGCGGACTCGACATTCTCAATCAGATTCGAGACGAGTTCAATGTAGAGGTATATAACAACTCGCCAAAGCTCAGATATCTTGAAGACATTCCGGAGGTGGATGTTAAGCTGATCAAGCTGGCCGGGGAACTGGGAGCGAATCTCATTACGACTGACTTCAACCTCAACAAGGTTGCAACTATCAACGACATTAAGGTGCTCAATATTAATGAGCTTGCAAATGCTATTAAGCCTATCGTCATACCCGGTGAAAAGATGCTTGTCGACGTAGTTAAGCGAGGCAAGGATCGCGAGCAAGGTATTGGCTATCTGGATGACGGAACTATGATTGTCGTAGAGGACGGGGCCGACCATATTGCGCAAAACGTGGCAGCGACGGTTACAAGCGTGATACAGACAGCGGCAGGTAAAATGATATTTGCACGCATCAACTCGGAATGCGATAATTAGAGATAAATGTAGTCAACCGGGTAAAGAGGAGCCTTATGTCGCTTCGATAATAAATAACTATACGTATGAAAGAAATGCATTCACGGATTAACACCTATAACGGCAGCGCAGATACAGGGGATAGAGAGCTGCATATAGCGCTTATTGCCGCTGCCGGCAAGGGCACCAGGATGAGCAGCAGGCTTCCCAAGCAGTTGCTCAGTTACGGGGGTACAACAGTTCTGGAGCGCACCGCCTCTGTATTTGCAGAGCATGAGGGAATAGACGCTGTTTTTATCCTCATACCACAGGATAGAGAATACGATACGATATTCCTTAAGATAGCGTACAGGCTGGAGCACGCGTATGGCACACCTGTTCGCTGCTCGTATGGCGGAAATTCCAGAGGAGAGTCGGTGTATAACGGCTTGAAGAACATCTCGAGATATGTGCACGAGAGCGGGCAGGACGCCATAGTGCTCATCCACGATGCGGCGCGCGCGGATATCACCGGAGAGGTTATCGATCGTAATATTGCGGCTATGCTGAGCAATGATGCTGTATGCACTGTTGTACCTGCAATAGACTCACTCAGGATGACGGAAAAGCCTGCAAGTGAATTTTTTGACGGCTTGTCATCAATAACCGATTATCCTATAATTAACAGTAAATCTATTGAAAGAGATAGAGTGGTCATGGTTCAGACGCCGCAGACCTTCCGTTTAGGCAGTTTGATTGCTGCTTATGATAAGGCAAGGGGTGACGGCTACGTCGGAACTGATGATGCCTCTATTGCGGAGTATTTTGGCATGAGCATAGCGCTTGTTGAAGGTGATTATGCCAATGCCAAGATTACTACCGGAAAGGACATCCCTATGGGAATACGAGTGGGCACTGGATATGATGTGCATAGACTCGCTGAAGGGCATAGACTTATACTATGCGGGGTCCCTCTCCCGAGCAATAAGGGGCTCGTCGGCCATTCTGATGCAGATGTGGCAACACATGCACTGATGGACGCGATATTAGGAGCGGCAGGCCTAGGCGATATAGGACAGCATTTTCCGGATACAGACGACAGATATAAGGGGGCAGACAGCATTAGATTGCTGCGTGAGGTTAAAAGCAAGGTCGGGGATATCAGCATTGGTAATGTCGATATCACGATTATTGCTGAGAGACCTAAGCTGGCACCATATATTGACAAGATGCGGGAGACTATAGCCGAGGCACTCGAGATGCCGCCGAGCGCCGTAAACGTAAAAGCTACAACTACAGAGAAGCTTGGATTTACAGGAAGAGAAGAAGGCATTGCAGCGCAGGCTGTTTGCACAATAGAAGGGAGATTTTAACAATGAAATTATCGAGACTACACCTCAAGACACTCCGCGAAGCACCAAACGAAGCAGAGTTAGTCAGTCACAAGCTGATGATCAGGGCTAATCTCATCAAGAAGGAAGCTGCCGGCATATACACCTTCATGCCATTTGGATGGAGAACAATCAGAAAAATCGAGGAGATCGTCAGGCAGGAGCAGGACAGGATCGGCTGTCAGGAACTCCATATGCCTCACGTAAATCCTTCCGAGCTCTGGAAGGAGTCCGGCAGGTGGTACGCATACGGACCGGAGCTGTGGAGAATCAAAGATAGGAATGGTAGAGATTTCTGTCTCGTTCCTACATGTGAGGAATTGTGTACAAATATAGTTAGGCAGGAGATCTCCTCTTATAGAGAGCTGCCCCTTCAGCTGTACCATATCCAATTCAAGTATCGTGATGAAGCCCGTCCTAGATATGGGTTGATGAGATCGCGTGAGTTCATCATGAAGGATGCTTACTCGTTTGACAGGACACCCGAAGACCTTGAAGCTGCATACAGGCTTCAGTACGATGCTTACGTAAGGACCTTTACCAGATGCGGTCTGGATTTCAGAACAGTTGAGGCTGATAACGGCCCTATCGGCGGCAGCAACTCCCACGAATTTTCAGCTCTGTCTAATGTCGGTGAGAGTGAGATTGCATATTGCGAGAAATGTGATATGGCAGCTACAATAGAAAGGGCGGAGTGTGTGGATGACAAGCCGGTTGACGAACCGGAGCAGCCGCTCAAGGATGTTTACACACCCGGAACCAAGACCATTAAAGATGTATGCGATTATCTCGGGGTAGACGAAAAGAAGACTATCAAGGCTCTGATGTTCACTACCTTCGATAAGGATCTCAATCCGGCGGATTATGTTTGCGTGTTTATCCGAGGCGATAGAGACGTCAATATGATTAAGCTGGTCAATGCCCTCGGAATTCCCGAGCACTATATCGAGTTCGCAGACGAGGATGATATGGGGCCGATTACAGGTATCGTAGGTGGATTTACAGGACCTGTTGGAATTCACAACTGCAAGATTGTCGTTGACAGCGAGCTGGTCGGTACCAAGAATATGGTTGCAGGAGCCAACAAGGAAGACCACCACATGACGGGCGTATGTTACGGTAGAGATTTCACCGGTGACATCGTTACAGATATCAAGACTCTCAAGGAAGGGGACCCATGCCCTCACTGCGGAGCTCCAATCAAGCACACGAGAGGCATTGAGGTTGGTCAGATATTCAAGCTCGGAACCAAGTATTCCGAGTCTATGAACGCAACATACAAGGACGAGAACGGAGAGGATCAGATCTACTGGATGGGATGCTACGGAGTCGGCGTCACGAGGACCATGCAGGCTGTCGTAGAGCAGAGTCACGATGATAAGGGTATCATCTGGCCTGTATCCGTAGCTCCATACCACGTCATTGTTACTGTAATCAATCCTAAGGATGAGACTCAGATGGAGCTTGCAAATAAGATTGAAGCTGAACTCGAGACTAAACGCGTTGAAGTAATCGTCGATGATAGGGACGAGAGAGTCGGCGTTAAGTTTAACGACGCTGACTTGCTTGGTATTCCAATCAGAATTACAGTCGGAAAGCTCGCCAAGGACGGAAAAGTTGAGTATAAGCTGAGACGTGAAGAGGACAACGAGGTTATGTCTGCAGCTGATGCAATTGCAGCAGCTGCTAAGCTCGTGGATGATGAAATCTTCGGAATGTAATCAAGTCAGGGGATCACGAGTGCATTTTGAGAAATAAACACAAGTATTGGGGAAGAAAAATGCTGGAACTGTTCGTTACATTTTTCAAACTGGGTTTATTCACGATAGGGGGTGGGGTCGCTATGATTCCCATCCTCTCTGATATTATGGTCAAGGACAAGAAGTGGTTTACTGAAGATGAGATGATTGATATCATCGCCATATGTCAGGGCTTACCCGGTGTCATTGCCATCAATATGGCAACTTATGTGGGATTCAAGAAGCGCAAGCTGCTTGGATCCTTTGTTGCTACATTAGGTGTGATTTTGCCTTCGTTTGTAATAATCGTTATTATCGCCAAGGGGATGAATTTTATCGATGGCAATTCATATGTGCAGGGTGCACTCGGAGGGTTGAGAGCAGCAGCTCTCGGATTGATCCTGATAGCCGTCTATCAGGTGGCTAAAGGTGTTGTTAAGGATTGGTTCAGCGCAGTCGGTGCTGTAAGCAGCTTTGTGCTCATAGCCGTGTTTAAGATAAATGTAGTCTACATTATCGTATTGTTCCTGGTTCTCGGAGTAATCCGTGTGTACACATCTAATCCGGGAAGCTTGGATAATTCAGATCACAGAGGAGGTGATAGATAATGCTGCTTGTTAAGCTTTACTATGCCTTCTTCAAGATAGGGCTATTCGGATTTGGTGGCGGGCTGGCAATCATACGGCTCATATACGATAGCATCAGAGAGTTTGCAAATATGTCGCAGGAACAGTTTGCGAACATCGTGGCCATCGCTCAGGTTACACCGGGACCAATTGCAGTCAATTCAGCGACATATGTAGGATATGAGGTCGGCGGATATTTTGGTGCTGTCCTCGCTACTCTGGGAGTGGCAACTCCGGCATTTATCATAATCGCAATCGTAGCCGGCGCTGTCAATCGCTATAAGGAAAGCCTGGCAGTCAAAGGTGCACTGGAGGGTATCAGACCGGCAACTGTAGGACTGATAGCCGGCTCAGTCTTTACGATAGGCGAAGCGGCAGTGATGCCAACACATTCGCTTGGCGGTAATTTCGCGGTATTGAGTGACCTAAGCATCACAGTTTGCGGAATCCGTATTGACACGATAGCTGTAATCCTTGTCGGACTGACAATTCTGCTGATTCAGAAATTCAAGGTAAACCCGATGCTTGTGCTGGTTATTATCGGGTGCATAGGCGCTGTCATTGGTGTATAATTTAAACGATTATACCCAAATGGGAAATGATGAATTAAGTCGAGACATGATTCATTGGAGGAAAGAAATGAAGATTTATAACTCTATGACCAGGCGCAAGGAGGAGTTCATACCTGTCCATGAGGGCAAGGTTAATATCTACGTTTGCGGTCCTACGGTTTACAACTATTTTCATATAGGTAATGCCAGACCGTTCGTAGTGTTCGATACGCTGCGCAGGTTTTTTAAATACATCGGTTACGAGGTGAAGTTCGTGCAGAACTTTACGGATGTAGATGACAAGATTATCAACAAGGCGAAGGAGGAGCAGCTGCCGGCGCTTGAGGTATCGGAAAAGTACATCAAAGAATATTTCAACGATGCGCAGGCTCTCAATGTAATAAAGGCTGACGTGCACCCTAAGGTTTCCGAGCATATCGAGGATATCATCGAGTTCATCGGCACGCTTATTGACAAGGGCTACGCTTATGAGGCGGATGGCGACGTGTATTACAGTACTCGCAAATTCCCTGAGTACGGCAAGCTCTCGGGTCAGAATATCGATGACCTCGAGTCCGGAGCTAGAATTGCAATAGGCGAGGTCAAGAAGGATCCTTTGGATTTTGCCCTCTGGAAAGCGCAGAAGGCTGACGGCGAGATTGCCTGGGAGTCTCCTTGGGGCAAGGGAAGACCGGGGTGGCATATCGAGTGTTCTACAATGTCCAAAAAGCACCTCGGTACGACAATAGATATTCACGGAGGCGGTCAGGATCTCAAGTTCCCGCATCACGAGAATGAGATAGCTCAGTCCGAGGCTTGCAACTGCGCACCATTCGCAAAATACTGGATGCACAACGGCTACATCATGGTAGACGGAGAGAAGATGTCCAAGTCACTCAACAACTTCTTTACTGTTAGAGATATCCGCAAGGAGTACGACGGAGACTTTATCAGATTCTTCCTGCTCAGCGTTCAGTACAGAGGCCCAATTAACTTCAGCGATGAGGGGATGAAGCAGGTCAAGCAGGGATACGACAGGCTGGTCAATGCCGAGGAGACCCTCGAGTTTCTCGTGAGCAACGGTTACGACGGCATGACGAAGAAGGAGGAGCAGACAGCAAGTTCATTTGAAGACTACAAGGATAAATTCATTGAGTGCATGAGCGATGACCTCAACACGGCAGGCGCAATCGGAGCTATCTTTGAACTGGTTTCGGCTATCAACGTCGAGATTGAGGGTGGAGCATCCAAAGAGTTTGCGGAGAAGGCTTTGTCCATGATTCAAGAACTGGCAGATGTGCTCGGCGTGCTGCAGAGAAGCCACGATGATACCATCGGAGATGACATCCGGAGACTTGTTGATGAGAGACAGCAGGCTCGCAAGGAGAAAGATTGGGCAAGAGCTGATGAAATCAGGGATCAGCTTTCCTCTATGGGATATATTCTTAAGGACACACCTCAGGGGGTTCAGATAATAAAAGCAGATGCATAACGATATAAAGAGTATGAATACGACGACACTCGCCTATATGGGTGACGCAGTTTATGAGCTACAGATAAGAGAGCTGTTAATCGGGCGCAATAAGGGTGATGTTGGCAAGGTTCACAAGCGGGCAATTGCCTACGTGTCGTCAGACGGGCAGTCGAAGGCCCTCAAGACGATGATGAAGGATTTTTTGACTGAAGAAGAGCGCAAGCTGGTTAAGAGAGCCAGAAACAAGAGGGCGACTTCGAGACCTAGGAATGCGGATCCTAGAAGATACAAGCTGGCCACAGGATTCGAAGCACTCATTGGGGCGCTGTATCTGGTTGGAGATAAGGATAGACTCGAAAAGGTTATACATGAGGCTGTCCGAATTATTGAGGAGGATTAGAGTGAGTAAGGCGGATAAGCTGTTTGTTAAGATGTGCGAGGATATAATTGCACATGGTTTCAGCACAGAAGGTCAGAAGGTTAGGCCTCACTGGCCGGACGGAACACCTGCGCACACAATCAAGAATTTTGGCGTGGTGAATAGGTATAATTTGCAGGATGAATTTCCGGCGCTTACCGTGAGACCTACGGCAATTAAGCTCGCTTTTGACGAGCTGCTCTGGATATGGCAGAAGAAGTCGAACAGGATTTCGGATCTCGGCAGCCGCATCTGGGATGAGTGGGCAGGCGAGGACGGAACTATAGGCAAGGCATACGGCTATCAGCTTGGGGTAAAGTACAAATTCAAGCAAGGCGAGATGGATCAGGTTGACAATATACTCTGGCTGCTGAAAAACGACCGCTATTCTAGAAGGATCATGGCCAACATGTATAATTTTGCGGATCTCTCGGAGATGAACCTCGAGCCTTGCGCATACAGCATGACCTTTAACGTAAAGGGCGATACGCTGAACGCCATTCTGAACCAGCGCTCGCAGGATATTTTGACTGCAAATAACTGGAATGTAGTCCAGTACTCTCTGCTTCTGATGATGTTCGCTAATGTCAGCGAACTCAAGGCCGGAGAGCTGGTGCACGTGATTTCAGATGCGCACATCTATGATAGACATGTCGATATCATAAAAGAGCTGATTGCTCGTCCGCAGTATCCGGCGCCTAAGGTGACGCTAAACCCTGAGGTGAAGAACTTCTATGATTTCACAGTAGATGACCTGATCATCGAGGATTACCGGAAAAATCCACAGGTGAAGAATATTCCTGTGGCAATTTAAGCGTGTAAATCTATTCGGAAGCCGATTAAACGGCGATAAACAAATTAACCACATAACTTGAGGCATCGGCAATGCCCGAACTGAGCGGTGATAAGGAGCGCCGTTTTTCGACTTGTTCGACTTGAGATAATAGTGATGGTCAAACTAAACGATAATAAACTGAAATGAATGATGAATCTAATAGTAGCTGTTGATGAAAAATGGGGTATCGGTTGCAACAACGGCTTGCTCGCATCTATTCCGGGCGACATGCAGTATTTTAAGGAAAAGACGACTGACGGAGTCGTGGTGATGGGTCGTAGGACGCTCGAGAGTCTTCCTAAGCAGAGAGGGCTGGCGAAACGTGTCAACTATGTGCTTACTTCCAATAGAGAATTTTCGGCTGAGAGATGTATTGCGGTGCACAGCGAGGAGGAGCTGCTTAAGGAGCTTGAGCGGTACGACCGGGAGCATATATTCATCATCGGTGGTGAGAGCATCTACAAGAAGCTTTATAGGTATTGCGATAAATGTTTTGTAACCAAGATGCATGCGGATTTACATGCCGACAAATTCATGGTTAACCTCGATGAGGACAGTGATTTCAAAGAGACGTGGAAGAGTGAGATGCATAGAGAGAACGGCATAGACTATGAGTTCACTTTATATGAGAGAGTCTAAAGCCGGATTATTTCAAACATGCAGGTTATCCGCAAGGCTCTTAGAGTTTATCTGAATCAGTATCCGATGACCAATTACTCGGATTACCCAAAGCCCCCCATGTGATGAAACCGTCTATCTGTATGGAGATATCGGTACAATTCTAATTAGGCGAACAATTATTTAGAAGGATGTGAATCAATAATGGCAAGATCAGATAAAAAGAAAACCGGTGCTCATGGTAAGAATAGGCGCGATGCCCACGGGGTATACCGGAGACGTGCAGAGCGTGGTAAGGCTGCATTTAGATCATATGATGGAAAGGCGGGAGATGAATTTCGAGGAGACTCGAGCAGCTGTTCTTCAAGAGCGAAGCGTAGTGACGGTAATGCAAATAGCTATGGCAGTTCGCAGCGTGGAGGTAATATGAGCAGTTATGATAGCTCGCAGCGCAGCAGAAATTCAAGCAGCCGCCTGCGCGATACATATAGAAACATATCTAATGTCAACGAATGGGAGAGCCGTGGCGACAGCTTTGCTGAGGAGCAGAGGGCTCCGGCCGCTAATCTTATAGCCGGCCGCAATCCCGTTATGGAAGCAATCAAGAGCGGCAGAGAGATTGAGAGAATCTATATGGCTGCCGGAGCCGAAGGTTCAGTCGTGAAGATTAGAGCCATGGCAAAGGATGCAGGCATAGTAGTGGATACAGTCCCAAGAATCGTACTGGATCGCATGGCACACGGTGAAAAGCACCAAGGTGTAGCTGCAGAGATTTCCGCGTATTCATACTCGACAGTCGAGAAAATCCTGAAGCGCGCAGATGAAAGCGAGGAACCACCGTTCATACTTGTGCTGGACGAAATATCCGATCCGCACAACCTGGGCGCGATTATCAGAACTGCCGAGTGTGCCGATGCTCATGGAGTTATAATCCCCAAGCGCAATGCCTGTGGTCTTACAAGTACTGTTGCGAAGACGTCGGCCGGGGCACTGGAGCGCATGTCGGTTGCCAGAGTAACCAACATAGGCCGGACTATCGAGGAACTGCAGCGACAAGGTGTTTGGGTAGCAGCTGTAGATATGAACGGAAAAGCTTATTATGAGACTGAAGGCGTGATGAAGGGTGCGATAGCGCTAGTGATCGGAAATGAAGGGAAGGGTATCAGCAGACTCGTCAGAGAGAAGTGCGACCTGTCAATTTCGATTCCGATGAAGGGGAGCATCAATTCGCTCAACGCATCTAATGCGGCAGCTATTATTATGTATGCTGTCAGACGCAGCAGGGATTGTTAGCTGATTATAGACGGGAGTTGTACAGCATGAAATATCAAGTAGAATACTTTAAATGCTGTCAATGCTGTCAATATCAAGTAAAATACTTGACATTGACAGTTGCTCAGCGTATTATTATGAGGCTACTTTATGAATTCACGACAGAGCTTGCATGGCGGGCTCTGACTTTTGAGTTGAGAGAAGCAATTAGCTTACATATATATTTGCAAAGGAGGTCATCACCTTGAGAAATAAGATTACATTGGCGTGCACAGAGTGCAAGCAGAGGAACTACAACACAACTAAGAACAAGAAGAACAATCCTGACAGAATTGAGCTTATGAAGTATTGTAAGTTCTGTGGCAAGGAAACTCTTCACAAGGAGACTAAGTAGTCGAGGGAACATCATGGCAAACAACAATGAAAAAGTATCCAGAGGTGGTAACGAAACTCAGTCGGAGAAGAATACTAATAGACCTGAACAGCGCAAGTCGCGTGGAGGTATCATTGGATATTTCACTGGTGTTAAACAGGAGATGGCCAAGGTAGTGTGGCCGACGAGGCAAGAACTGGTTAAGGACACAGTAGTTGTGTTCGGTGTGTGCATTTTCTTCTCCCTTCTTTTCTGGGGGATGGACACAGGCTTTCTGGCTGTCCTCAAGAAGCTTCTCGGAATCACACTCTCGAAATAGGCTAGAAGGAGACACACATGACAGAGAAGACCGACAACTTGAATACGGGCGGCACAACGCTGTCACCACTTGAAGGCGAAGGTCTGCGTGGAGATGGTACCGCTAAGTGGTACGTGATCCATACGTATTCTGGTTATGAAAACAAAGTTAAGACGAACATTGAGAAGATGGTAGAGTATAGAGGAATGCAGGACCTCATCCTTGAGGTCGCAATTCCCACAGAGGATAGAGTTGAGATAAAAAATGGCCAGCGCAAGGTCAAGACTAGAAAGCTCTACCCGGGCTACGTAGTAATTAAGATGATCGTTAATAACGAGACCTGGTACCTCGTGCGTAACACAGAGGGTGTTACGGGATTCGTGGGTCACGGTTCGGATCCTATTCCGCTAACCAAGGAAGAAGTGGTTAGGATGGGTGTTGAGAAGATGCGTATCGACCTGGATGTCGAGATTGGCGATACAATCCGCATTATCGGCGGCCCTTTCGAGGGTCAGATGGGTATCGTAGAGGATATCAGTCCCGACAAGCAGATTGTAAGGGCTAAGGTGTCGATGTTCGGTAGAGATACACCTGTAGAGCTTGAGTTCTCGCAGGTGGGAAAACTTAACTAACTGAGAACCACAGTCTCAGAGAAAGGAGAATAAGATGGCAAAAAAGATCGACGGCTATATTAAGCTTCAGATCCCTGCGGGAGGCGCAACACCTGCACCACCGGTTGGTCCGGCCCTAGGTCAGAAGAGCGTTAACATCATGGACTTCTGTAAGCAGTTCAATGCTAAGACTCAGGATCAGCAGGGGATGATCATTCCGGTTGTGATTACGGTTTACAGCGACAGATCATTCACATTCGTGTGCAAGACTCCGCCGGCAGCAGTGCTTATCAAGAAGGCAGCCGGTATTGATAAGGCATCGGGCGAACCTAACAAGACCAAGGTAGCTTCGATTACTTACGCACAGGCAGAGGAGATTGCGAAGACTAAGCTGCAGGATCTCAATGCAGCTACACTTGAGGCAGCTACTGACATGATCAAGGGAACAGCTCGCAGCATGGGAGTCACCGTAACAGAGTAACCGGTGGGAGACGTTTGTTGAGAAGCGTCGTTAGAACCACAAGGAGGAAATATGGCTAAGAAAAGTAAAAGATACAGCGCAATCGCGGAGTCTTTCGATAAGTCGCAGACTTATGATGTTGCAGAGGCTGTAAAGAACGTTAAGAGCTTTGCAAATGCAAAGTTTGATGAGACTGTTGAGATGCACATTCGTCTCGGTGTAGACGGAAGACACGCAGACCAGCAGGTTAGAGGCGCAACCGTACTTCCGCACGGAACAGGTAAGAGCAAGAAAGTTCTTGTTTTTGCTAAGGGCGCTAAGGCTGAAGAAGCTCAGGCGGCCGGCGCAGATTACGTAGGCGCAGAGGATCTCGCAGAAAAGATCCAGAAGGAGAACTGGTTCGACTTTGATTCAGTAGTTGCTACACCGGACATGATGGGCGTTGTAGGACGTCTCGGTAAGGTTCTCGGTCCTAAGGGACTTATGCCAAACCCTAAGTCGGGTACTGTAACGATGGATGTACAGAAGGCGCTCGAAGAGATCAAAGCAGGTAAAGTTGAGTACCGTCTTGACAAGGCTAACATTATCCATGTGATCATCGGCAAGTGCTCATTCACCGAGGCGCAGCTTGCAGATAACGCTAATGCTCTGATTCAGGTTGTTGCAAAGGCTAAGCCTGCAGCTGCTAAGGGTCAATATTTCAAGAGCGTTACTATTGCATCGACAATGGGTCCCGGAGTTAAGATCAGCACAGCATCCCTAAGCTAATAGTCGGCCGGTGTTAATAATCGAATATCAACCGTAGACAGTGGGAGCGAAAGCTTAATTTCCCACCGAGGTACAAACATAAATTTGTTCCCCGCTGTCTCGCAGCGGGGTTATTTGTACCGTACTTGGTATTGACACACAAGACCGAATAGGTAAACCACAAATATGGACACAAAGTGTTCAGGAAAGGAGACCAAATGTCTGTAGAAGCAAAGAACGCAAAGCAGCTGATTGTCGACGAGATTAAAGAAAAATTTGAAAAATCCATATCAGTTGTAGTTGTAGACTATCTTGGAATTACGGTAGCTGAAGCTGACGAACTAAGAAGAACTCTTAGAGAGAACGGTGTAAGCCTAACTGTATATAAGAATACACTTGTAAAGCGTGCAATCGCCGGAACAGAGTACGAAGCTCTTGGCGATGCACTCAAGGGATCCAGTGCATTCGCATTCTGTGAAGAGGATGCTACAGCAGCTGCCAGACTTCTCAAGAAGGCAATGAAGCAGTACAACAAGATGTCATTTAAGGGCGGATTCGTTGATGGTTCAGTATATGACGCTAAACAGGTTGAAGCACTTGCAGATATCCCATCAAGAGAAGAGCTTATCGCACGTTTCATGGGAAGCATTCAGTCGCCTATCTCACAGCTTGTTAGAACATTCAAGGCAATTGCTGATGAGGGCGAAGCACCGGCAGGAGAGACTGCTGAGGCATAAGCTGAAAATAGCAACAAACATTTAGACATTTCGTCGAAGTATCGACATATCGAGGCTGAGATATCAGCAAATTTAGACAAAAGGAGAAATAAAATGGATAAGAATCAGATCATTGAAGCCCTAAAGGGTATGACCATTCTTGAGATCAACGAGCTCGTTCAGGCTTGCGAAGAGGAGTTCGGAGTATCTGCAGCTGCAGCTGTAGTTGCAGCACCGGCTGCCGGTGGAGCAGACGCTGCTGAGGAGCAGACAGAGTTCACAGTAGTTCTTGCAGGTGTCGGTGACCAGAAGATCAAGGTTATTAAGGCTGTAAGAGAAGCTACCGGTCTCGGACTTAAGGAAGCTAAGGAGCTTGTTGACGGAGCACCTGCTAACATTAAGGAGAACGTTGATGCTACTGAAGCTAACGCTCTCAAGGAAGCGCTTGAGGCGGTTGGAGCTACAGTAGAACTTAAATAATCGAATAACACAATAATAGGGATTGGGCTCCTGGTTACGGGAGCCCAATTCTTGCTATTTAATGAAGCTCGAAAAGTGCCTACACAAATTACAAAATAAAACTACACGCCAAGAGGGCTAGGGAGTTCACAGCGTGATTGCCGGATAAGCTATCGGCGCCTATGTATTTTTTGTAGTTTTCCGACTCTAAAGTATCGAAATATTACAAAAAATACATAATATGCCCGTTAGAGAGCTTGAATAATTTACAACCTTGCACTATAATAATAAGTTGCTATGGAGACGTTTTTTCTTATATAACAAGGAGTGATAACATGCCAAAACCTGTAAAAGTTGGAAGGAAAGAACGTATGACTTTCGCCAAAATCAACGAAGTTTGCGAGATGCCGAACCTCATTGATATTCAGACTAAGTCATACAAGTGGTTTGTCGAAGAAGGACTGGCCGAAGTTCTGGAAGATGTATCTCCAATCAGGGATACCACCAATACTTTGAGCCTGGAGTTCGCGGACTACTCCTTCTCAGATACACCTAAGTACGATCAGGAGGAATGCAAAGAGCGTGATGCCACCTACGCTACATCTCTGACGGTCAAGGTAAGATTGATAAACAGGGAAACTCTCGAAATCAAGGAACAAGATGTTTTCATGGGAGACTTCCCATTGATGACAGAAAAAGGCACATTCATATACAACGGTGCGGAGCGAGCTATCGTAACACAGCTTGTAAGATCTCCGGGACCGTATTTTGAGTTTGATACAGATAAGTCGAACAATAAGCTCTATTCTTCGACTATTATTCCTAACAGAGGTGCTTGGCTCGAGTATGAGACAGACTCTGCAGGCGTTCTGTATGTAAGAGTTGATAGAACCAGAAAGCTTCCGCTCACGTCGTTCCTGAGAGCGATGGGGATGAGCTCAAACGACGAGATTCTCGAAACCTTTGGCGAGAATCCCGCTCTACTAAGAACCTTTGAGAAGGACAGCACCAAGAATGCAGATGACGGTGTCAAAGAGATTTACAAGAGACTTAGACCCGGAGATCCTCCAACGGTTGAGAATGCCAGATCTATGGTTAACTCGCTCCTGTTTGATTCCCGCAGATACGATCTCGCAAAGGTTGGTAGATACAAGTACAATAAGAAGCTGGGTATCCACAACAGACTGGTTGAAACGACAGCTGCTCAATCCATCATCGATCCGGCTACGGGGGAGGTCCTCGTTGAGAAGGACGAGTTCATCTCACGCAAGAGAGCCATGGAGATTGAGGATGCCGGCGTCGCTTTTGCATACGTATACAGCAAGACTGAGGATGATGAGATAGTTAAGGTTATCGGTAACAATTTCGTTGACCCGACCAAGTATATCGACCTCAATCTCGCTCCATACAAACTCTCCGAGAAGGTTTACTACCCGGTTCTCATGGAAATAATCGAGCAGGCTGCCGGAGATGAGGATGTGCTCAAGGCTGCAATCGCATCTCACAAGAATGAACTCTCGCCAAAGCACATTATTCACGACGATATCGTTGCGTCTGTGAGCTACTTTCTCAACCTGACATATGATATCGGTGAGACGGATGACATCGACCACCTCGGCAACCGCAGACTCAGATCTGTCGGAGAATTGCTGCAGAATCAGTTCCGTATTGGATTTGCAAGGATGGAGAGATCGGTCAGGGAGAGAATGACTACTGAGAACGCAACACCTCAGCAGCTCATCAATATCAGACCTGTAACTGCAGCAGTCAAGGAATTCTTTGGCAGCTCTCAGCTGTCACAGTTTATGGATCAGAACAACCCTCTTGCAGAGCTGACTCACAAGAGAAGGCTTTCCGCACTTGGACCCGGCGGCCTATCCAGAGAGAGAGCCGGATTCGAGGTGCGCGATGTTCACTATACACATTACGGCAGAATGTGCCCTGTTGAGACACCGGAAGGCCCTAACATCGGGCTTATCGGTTCTCTCACAACATACGGCATCATCAACGAGTATGGCTTCATCGAGACCCCATACCGCAGGGTTGACAAGGCTACAGGTATTGTAACCGAGCAGGTTGATTATCTGTCCGCAGACGACGAGGAGCTCATGATAGTGGCTCAGGCCAACGAACCGCTTGATACTGAAGGCCATTTTGTAAATAACAAGGTAGCTGTAAGAGGCATCAAGGGAGAGATTACTCTTGCAAAAAGATCTGATGTCGACTACATGGACGTTTCTCCTAAGCAGGTAGTGTCCGTTGCGACAGCTATGATTCCGTTCCTTGAGAACGACGACGCTAACCGTGCTCTGATGGGCTCCAACATGCAGAGACAGGCTGTGCCGTTGCTCGTGACAGAGGCTCCGTACGTTGGAACAGGGATCGAGTACAAGGCTGCTTGTGACTCCGGCGCGGTATTGCTGGCCAAGGCAGCCGGTACAATCGAGTTCATAGATGCACAGTACATAAGAGTTCGCAGAGATGACAACGGCGAGCTTGATGAGTACAAGCTGCTCAAGTTCAAGAGATCCAACCAGGGAACATGCATCAACCAGAGGCCGATCGTTGCTCACGGCGAGCATGTTGAGGCAGGCGAGGTTCTGGCAGATGGACCTTCCACCAACATGGGAGAGATTTCCCTCGGTAAGAACCTGCTTATCGGATTCATGACATGGGAAGGATACAACTACGAGGATGCTATCATTCTCAATGAGCGACTGCTCATGGACGACGTTCTAACATCGCTGCATATTGTTAAGTACGAGTGCGAGGCTCGTGACACTAAGCTTGGGCCGGAGGAAATCACCAGAGATATCCCTAACCTCAGTGAAGAGGCTCTCAAGGAACTCGATGAGGACGGAATTATCAGAATCGGTGCAGAAGTCAAGTCCTCGGATATCCTTGTTGGAAAGCTGACACCTAAGAGCGAGACAGATCTGACTGCGGAGGTTAGAATGCTGCGCGCTATCTTCGGTGAAAAGTCCAAGGAAGTAAGAGATACTTCTCTCAAGGTTCCTCACGGTGAGACGGGTATCGTCATCGACGTAAGAGAATTTACAAGAGAGAACAGTTCAGAGCTTCCGCCGGGAGTAAACAAGATCGTAAGAGTTTACATAGTTACAAAGAGGAAGATCAACGTCGGAGATAAGATGGCGGGTCGTCACGGTAACAAGGGTGTAATTTCCAGAATCCTACCCGAGGAGGATATGCCATTCAAGGAAGATGGTGAGACTTTGCAGGTAATGCTTAACCCACTGGGAGTACCTTCCCGAATGAATGTCGGACAGGTGCTCGAGGTTCATCTGGGGCTCGCCGCTAAGACTAAGGGCTGGTACATCTCGACTCCCGTCTTCGATGGAGCAAGCGAGACTGACGTAATCAATCTCCTTGATGAGTGCGGATATCCCAAGACGGGCAAGCTCAACTTGAGAGACGGCAGAACCGGTGAGTATTTCGATAGCCCGGTAACTGTCGGATACATGTACATGCTCAAGCTGCACCACCTTGTAGACGACAAGATTCACGCCAGAAGCACAGGTCCTTACTCGCTGGTAACCCAGCAACCGCTCGGTGGTAAGGCTCAGTTCGGCGGTCAGAGATTTGGAGAGATGGAGGTGTGGGCTCTCGAGGCTTATGGAGCTGCTTATACACTCCAGGAGATTCTGACTGTTAAGTCCGACGATATCATTGGACGTGTCAAGACCTACGAAGCGATCGTAAAGGGTAAGAATATTCCTAAGCCGGGAATTCCTGAGTCCTTCAAGGTGCTCATCAAGGAGCTTCAGGCATTGGCACTTGACGTTAGAGTGATGTCCGGTGACAACAGGGAAATTAAGCTCAAGGATACATCCGAGTACGATGAGCCTGCCTCAGTAGATCGTATGCTGAAGGAAGCTGACAGGCGTACAGAGGCTATGCAGGAGCGTGAGCGCGAACAAGAAGAGGAGATGCTTGCTAAGCAGGCACAGGAAGACGTCTACGATGATGCTGATGAGGCAGATGACGCTGATGACGAGCCGGATCTGAGCATTCTGGATAAGTTAACTGCAGTACTTGATGCAGACACAGAGGATGTACCTGAGGTATCGGATGACGATGATGAGCCGGAAATGGTAAGTCTTGACGAGATAATCGGTACAAGCGACGAAGCTATTGATGAGTAAATAAGGGGGAAGCATGACTAAAAACGATAACAATCAAGATCTTAGAAATTTTGAATCCCTGCAGATCAAGTTGGCTTCAACAGAGAAGATGCTTGAGTGGTCTCACGGCGAGGTGACTAAGCCGGAGACTATCAACTACAGAACTCTCAAGCCTGAACGGGACGGACTCTTCTGCGAGAAGATCTTCGGGCCGACTAAGGACTGGGTATGCTCCTGTGGTAAATATAACAAGATTCGCTTTAAGGGCATTGTGTGCCCTTATTGCGGAGTTGAGGTAACGAAGTCCAAGGTTAGAAGAGAGAGAATGGGACACATTCAGCTCGTTAGTCCTGTATCTCATATCTGGTACTTCAAGGGAATTCCTTCAAGAATCGGCCTCGTGCTCGATATCACTCCTAAGCAGCTCGAGAGAGTGCTGTATTTTGCAGCATATATCGTAACTGACCCGGGAGAGACTCCGTTCGAGTACAAACAGATAATCGAAGAAAACCAGTATAATGAAGCTCGCGAGATTTACGGCAAGAATTTTGAGGCAGCGATGGGAGCTGAGGCAATCAAAAAGCTTCTCGAAAATATTGATGTAGACGAGGAGACCGAAGTTCTCCGTGAGCAGCTCAAGAAGGCTACCGGACAGAAGAGAATCCGTCTGGTTAAGAGGCTTGAGGTGATCGAGGCTCTCAAGCAGTCCGGAAACAGACCCGAGTGGATGATTCTCGATGTAGTTCCGGTAATCCCGCCGGATCTGAGACCTATGGTGCAGCTTGAAGGCGGCAGATTTGCTACATCCGACCTCAACGACCTATATAGAAGAGTTATTAACAGAAACAACAGACTCAAGAAGCTGCTCGAGCTTGGGGCTCCTGATATAATCGTCAGAAACGAGAAGAGAATGCTGCAGGAGTCGGTTGACTCTCTGATTGACAACGGCAGAAGAGGAAGGGCCGTGACAGGTGCTGCGGGCAGACAGCTCAAGTCGTTGTCCGACATGCTCAAGGGTAAGCAGGGACGTTTCCGTCAGAATCTGCTCGGTAAGCGTGTTGACTATTCGGGCCGTTCCGTAATCGTAGTAGGACCTGAGCTCAAGTTCTACCAGTGCGGTCTGCCTAAGACAATGGCTCTGGAGCTGTTCAAGCCCTTCATCATGAAGGAGCTGGTACAGCAGGAGTATGCACATAACATCAAGAGCGCCAAGACAATGGTCGAGAAGATGAAGCCCGAGGTATGGGATGTTCTCGACTATGTAATCAAGGATCATCCTGTGCTGCTCAACCGTGCTCCTACACTGCACAGACTGGGAATTCAGGCCTTCGAGCCGGTTCTGGTAGAGGGCAAGGCTATTAAGCTCCACCCGCTCGTTTGTACGGCGTTTAACGCCGATTTCGACGGAGACCAGATGGCTGTCCACGTACCTCTATCCGTAGAGGCACAGGCAGAGGCCAGATTCCTCATGCTGTCTGTCAACAACATCCTGGCGCCTAAGGATGGATCACCGATCACAATCCCTACTCAGGATATGATACTCGGAAGCTACTACCTCACACACGAGGGTACGGAGAATCGTAATCTGGAGAACGAGAAGGGTGATGGCAAGTGCTTTACAGACATCGATGAGATGCTCATGGCTTACCAGAACCACACGGTTGGTATCCACGCTAAGGTCAAGGTTAGAAGACGTGCGTTCCCTGGAGACCCGGGCAAGCTGGTAGAGTCTACCGTAGGCAGATTCATCTTCAACCAGGGACTTCCTCAGGATATGGGCTTTGTAAATAGAGAAGAGGATCCATATTCGCTGGAGGTGGACTTCCTCTGCGATAAGAAGAAGCTCGGTGTTATCATCGACAAGTGCTTCAAGAAACACGGCAACACAAGGACAGTTCTGATGCTCGACTACGTTAAGGGCATTGGATACAAATATTCCACCAAGGCTGCTGTTACTATCAGCGTTTCCGATATGGAGATTCCGGAGGAGAAGGCTGAAATCGTTGCAGCTGCCGATAAGCAGGTGGATAAGTTCGAGGCGGCATACAGACGGGGTCTGATGACGGACAAGGAGCGTTACGATAGAATCATCAGGACGTGGAAGGACGCAACCGACAATGTTGCTGATGCTCTGATGGATTCCCTCGGATCCCTCAACAACCTGTTTATCATGGCTAACTCCGGAGCCAGAGGTAATAAATCTCAGATCAGCCAGGTCGGCGGCATGAGAGGCTTGATGGCTAATGCCACAGGTCACACGGTAGAGATTCCTATCAAGGCCAACTTCCGCGAAGGACTATCGATTCTGGAGTACTTCATTTCATCCAACGGTGCGCGTAAGGGACTTGCGGACACAGCGCTGCGTACAGCGGATTCTGGATATCTGACAAGGAGGCTTGTAGATATCTCGCACAGTGTAATCGTTACAGAGGACGACTGCGGATCGGATGAGGGTGTTAAGATACAGGCATTTACAGATGGCAAGGAAGTAATCGAGCCGTTGGCACAGAGGATTGCAGGCAGATACATCACTGAGGATGTTGTTCATCCTGAGACAGGTGAAAGCCTGGCGAAGGCAGGAGATTTCATTCAGGACAATGTTGCCGAGGCAATCGAAGCTGCCGGAGTTGAAGCTGTCAAGATCAGATCTGTCATGACTTGTAAGGCTGAGCGTGGAGTTTGCGCTAAGTGCTACGGCAGGAACCTCGCAACGGGAACTGCAGTGCTCCCGGGTGAGACAGTTGGCATCATTGCTGCTCAGTCGATAGGTGAGCCGGGTACTCAGCTGACAATGCGAACGTTCCACACCGGAGGTGTAGCCGGCAGCGATATCACACAGGGTCTTCCAAGAGTCGAGGAGCTGTTCGAGGCCAGAAAGCCTAAGGGACTTGCTGAGATCTGCGAGGGAGACGGAGATGTTGTATCCATCGAGCCTACAGATGACAACAGAACAAGCGTTGTTGTCAGAGAGAAGGATGGGGATCATGAGTACATCATTCCTTACGGCTCAAGACTTAACGTCAAGGTTGGTGATAAGGTCAAAGCCGGCGGGCAGATTACAAAGGGACCGCTTGATCCTCATGATGTAATGAGAATCCTCGGCGTACAGGGAGTATATGAGTACTTGCTGCGCGAGGTTCAGAGAGTATACAGACAGCAGGGTGTAGATATCAACGACAAGCATGTTGAAGTTATTGCATCTCAGATGCTGTCCAAGTACAAGATTGAGAAGGCCGGGGATACCAACCTCCTGCCGGGCAGCATGTACAGCATCAACGAGATCAACAAGGCTAACGCGGCAATTGATCCGGAGAACAGCGAGCCTGCTACATATGAGCGCCAGTTACTTGGCATCACTAAGGCAGCTCTTGCTACAAGCTCGTTCCTATCTGCCGCATCCTTCCAGGAGACTACTCGTGTCCTGACAGACGCTGCAGTTAAGGGTAAGACTGACCACCTGGACGGACTCAAGGAGAACGTCATGATTGGTAAGCTGATCCCCGCCGGAACAGGTATGAAGCGTTACGGAGCAGTTGACGTAGATTACGGTGAAAATGAGCCTCTGATGCAGTCGAGCTTTGATGGTGAGAACATGGTTTTAAAGATGCCGTCAGCTAACCTTAAGCCTCAGTCCGGCGTGCTGTACGACGGCATTGAAGAGTAATACGGAGCTCTAAGAGCTGTAAATCGTACAAATTCATAATGTACAGCCGATGCATTGACAATTCAGTGCATCGGCTGTTATACTATACAGGTTCAATATACTGCGCGGGGGCTGTCCAATCAGCCACTGCGGGTTTGAATGAGTAAATTTTATAAGAAAGGAGACAATAATGCCTACTATTAACCAATTAGTTCGTCAGGGCAGAAAGAGTGCAGTTAAGAAGTCAGGTTCACCGGCTCTTGGCAAGAACATGAACAACCTTAAGAAGACCCTTACTGACGTAAATTCACCTCAGAAGAGGGGAGTCTGCGTTGCAGTTAAGACTGTAACTCCTAAGAAGCCTAACTCAGCACTGAGAAAAGTTGCGAGAGTTCGTTTGACTAACGGTATCGAAGTAACAGCATATATCCCTGGAATCGGTCACAACCTACAGGAGCACAGTGTTGTACTTATCAGAGGCGGAAGAGTTAAGGACCTCCCGGGTGTAAGATATCACATCGTTAGAGGAACACTTGACGCTGCCGGCGTATCGGGTCGTGGTCAGAGACGTTCCAAGTATGGAGCAAAGAGACCTAAGAAGTAATTGATTTCGGGATATTGTCCTTAATATATGATATTAAGGCGCACACGGCCAGCGACAGAAACAGGCCGAGTACCCCGTGGACTTAAGGAGGGAAGAGAAGTGCCAAGAAAAGGTAACGTACCAAAGAGAGAAGTACTTCCGGATCCAGTATACGGTAGCGTAGTGGTTTCAAAGCTGATCAACAGCATTATGCTGGACGGGAAGAAGGGCGTAGCCCAGGCAATCGTTTACGATGCATTTGACCAGATCAAGGAATCCACAGGCGAGGAACCGCTGGAAGTATTTGAGAAGGCAATGAGCAACATCATGCCTGTACTAGAAGTTAAAGCAAGAAGAGTCGGCGGTGCAAACTATCAGGTTCCTATCGAGGTTAGACCTGAGAGAAGACAGACTCTAGCCCTGCGTTGGCTCACAAAGTTCACAAGACTTAGAGGTGAGAGAACCATGGCTGAGAGATTAGCTCACGAGCTTATGGACGCTTCCAACAACACAGGTGCATCTGTGAAGAGAAAGGAAGACACTCATAAGATGGCTGAGGCTAATAAGGCGTTTGCACACTACAGGTGGTAATCAGAGATGACACACCTGATAGAAATGAGATAATAGCAGGAAGGAGGATTTATGGCTAGACAATTTACTCTAGAAAATACCAGAAATATTGGAATCATGGCTCATATCGATGCCGGAAAGACAACAACGACTGAGAGAATCCTTTATTACACAGGAAAGACTCATAAGATCGGTGAGACTCATGATGGTGCTGCTACCATGGACTATATGGCTCAGGAGCAGGAGCGTGGTATTACAATTACCTCTGCTGCTACTACCGCTCAATGGAAGGGCACAAGAATCAACATTATCGATACGCCGGGACACGTAGACTTTACTGTAGAGGTAGAGAGATCGCTGCGTGTACTCGATGGTGCGGTAATGGTATTGAGTGCTAAGGAGGGCGTTGAGCCTCAGTCCGAAACAGTATGGAGACAGGCTGAGAAGTATGGCGTACCAAGGATGATCTTCGTCAATAAGATGGACATTCTCGGTGCAAATTTCTTCCACGTACTCGATACTATTCACGATAGACTGAGAGCTAATGCGGTTCCTGTACAGATTCCTATCGGATCCGAGAACATGTTCGAAGGAATCATCGACCTCGTCACAATGAAGGCTGAGGTTTACGACAAGAATGATGCAACAGGTAAGGAGTTCGACATAGTTGATATCCCTGACAATATGATGGGAGAGGCACAGGCTTGGCATGACAAGATGGTTGAGGCTGTCGCAGAGCTCGATGAGGAGCTGACTATGAAGTACCTCGAGGGAGAGGAGATATCCAACGAGGAGCTCAAGGCCGTCATCAGAAGAGAAACGATCGCAGGAAATATTTTCCCTGTATTCTGCGGATCTGCATACAAGAACAAGGGTGTTCAGATGATGCTGGATGGCGTTGTGGATTACATGCCGGCACCGACAGACATTCCTTCTATTGGCGGTGTTAACCCCGACACAGATGAAGAGGATGTTAGACATTCGAGCGATAAGGAGCCGTTCTCGGCGCTTGCGTTCAAGATTGTAGCAGACCCATACGTAGGAAAACTCGCGTTCTTCAGAGTTTACTCCGGAACACTTGAGACGGGTTCGTACGTATACAATGCGACTAAGGGTAAGCGTGAGAGAATCGGAAGAATCCTTCAGATGCACGCTAACCACAGAGAGGAAATCGAGAAGGTTTACGCCGGAGATATTGCTGCAGCTGTAGGTCTCAAGCAGACTACAACAGGAGATACGCTCTGTGATGAGAAGAAACCGATCATCCTCGAATCTATGGAATTCCCGGATCCGGTAATCGAGATTGCTATTGAGCCTAAGACCAAGGCCGGTCAGGAGAAGATGGGTATTGCTCTCTCCAAGCTGGCTGAGGAAGATCCAACCTTCAGAACATACACTAACCCGGATACCGGACAGACTATCATCGCCGGAATGGGTGAGCTTCATCTCGAGATTATCGTTGATAGACTTCTCAGAGAGTTCAAGGTAGAGGCAAACGTAGGCAAGCCGATGGTATCCTACAAGGAGACGATTACCGCTGAGGTTGATGAGGATTACAAGCACAAGAAACAGTCCGGTGGTTCCGGTCAGTACGGACACGTTAAGTTCAGACTATACCCAAGAGAGGCAGGTTCCGGCTTCGAGTTCAAGAACTCCGTCACAGGCGGTGCTATTCCTAAGGAGTACATCCCGAAGATTGAGGAGGGAATGATCGCAGCAATGCAGAACGGACCTGTCGCAGGCTACCAGATTGTAGACGTTGGGGTGGACCTGTACGACGGTTCTTACCACGAGGTGGACTCGTCAGAGATGGCGTTTAAAATTGCAGCCACCATGGGCTTCAAGGAAGCGTGCAAGAAGGCAAAGCCGGTGCTGCTCGAGCCGATTTTCAAGGTAGAGGTTACTGTGCCTGAAAACAACATGGGTGACATCATCGGAGATATCAGTGCCAGACGAGGATCTATCGAAGGCTCTGACATCAACAACGGAGCAGCTATCGTAAGAGGTTTCGTCCCGCTATCCGAGATGTTCGGATACGCTACAGACTTGCGTTCCAAGACACAGGGACGTGGTGTGTACGTAATGCAGTTCGACCACTTCGACAAGCTTCCGGAGAGCTTGAAGGAGAAGGTTACAAAATAATCTATAATCTCGCATGAGGTTACTCGGGCGGGAATATGAAGTTTTACAACAAATTATTGCAAATAATTCTAAATAGGAGAAATTATCATGGCAAAGCAGAAGTATGAGAGAACCAAGCCGCATATCAACATTGGTACAATCGGCCACGTTGACCACGGCAAGACAACTCTGACAGCGGCAATCACAAAGACTCTTCACGCAAGATATGGACTCGGAGCAGACGTAGCATTCGACCAGATCGATAAGGCGCCGGAGGAGAAGGCAAGAGGAATCACGATTTCATCTGCACACGTAGAGTATGAGACACCAAACAGACACTACGCACACGTAGACTGCCCGGGACACGCCGACTACGTTAAGAACATGATCACAGGAGCAGCACAGATGGACGGAGCTATCCTGGTAGTGGCGGCAACAGATGGACCGATGCCTCAGACAAGAGAGCACATCCTTCTGTCGAGACAGGTAGGCGTACCATATATCATCGTATTCCTGAACAAGTGCGATATGGTAGACGACGAGGAACTGCTGGATCTCGTAGAGATGGAGGTAAGAGAGCTTCTTGACGAGTATGAGTTCCCCGGAGATGACACACCGATCGTGAGAGGATCGGCACTCAAGGC
>NZ_ALNL01000019.1:0-113647 GCF_000293155.1 Mogibacterium sp. CM50
GCTGCTCTCCGCTATATGTGATTATGACGGAGGAGAGCTACTTAATCTGGTTATGCTGGACGATTCAATTCCTGCAGGGGCGAAGCTGTATTAAGATGTACTAAGAGGATGTCCTGCTCTGCATAGAAAGCGGGACATCCTAATTTGGAAGAAATTCAGAAAACACATAGATTTACATCACTGAATGCAAAAGTTCAAGTATAAAAGACGTGATAAAGATGGGATAGCATTAAAATAAGATTATGATTTTAGATGAACCTAAAACATGATCAGAGCGTGATGTGTAAATCCCAGTGTCAGGAGATATAATTTTGTAATATATAACAACTGATATAATAGGGATAGGAAGAACTTGCTCATTAACTTACTCATTGATATAATATGAGACAGTTAAAGAGCTAGTTAAGAACAACACGTTTCGAGGGAAAATATTATGGCTATACCGGTGAATATAGAAAAGCTGATCCGCCAACGTGTGGTGGAAAGTTCTAGGATAGAGTACAAAACCGATTGGAATGCAGAGCCAATCATCCACTCGATTGCTGCATTTGCCAATGATTTTGATAATCTCGGAGGCGGATACATCATAATAGGAGTTGAAGAACAGGATGGACATCCGAGATTTCCCGTCAAAGGACTTGAGAAAAATTCTTTAGATTCAATACAGAAAGAATTGTTGAACAAATGTAACCTGATTGAACCAAGATATATTCCTGTTATAGAGCCTGCAATTATTGATGGGAAAAATATTCTTGTTTTGTGGGTTCCGGGCGGGGATGACAGACCCTACAAATGTCCGGCTAAAATATATACAGAAAAGGGTGCCCATAAGAGTGAAAGGATATACTATATTCGCAAGGCATCGAATACAATCAAAGCAAATGCTTTAGAGGAAAGGGAACTGATCGGACTTGCCCGAAATATTCCGTTTGACGATAGAGTGAATCATCACGCACAAATAGCAGATATGAGATCCAGTTTGCTATCAGAGTATTTGCATACGGTGGACAGTGAATTATATGAAAGCTCACTTTCTCGCACAGTTGAAGATGTTGCTACTGATATGAAACTTGTCGGTGGTCCTGTTGAATTTAGAAAACCTATTAATGTCGGACTGATGTTTTTTAATGAAAGGCCGGATAATTTCTTTCCTTACAGCCAGATTGAAGTGGTAGACAAACCTGATCCCACAGGGATTGATATGAAAGAAAGAATATTTACCGGACCGTTGGATAAACAGCTTCGGGATGCGTTATCTTATATTAAAAACTATGTCATAGCGGAGTATGTGACTAAGGTTCCCAATCAGGCGGAAGCGGTACGTATTTTTAACTGGCCTTTTCGAGCAGTAGAAGAGGCCTTGAGTAATGCTGTTTATCATCGTTCCTATCAGATCCATGAACCAATTACTGTAACGATTACGCCAGACCGGATGGAGATTCTAAGTCTGCCGGGCCCAGATCGTTCAATTACGGATGATGATTTGGAAAACAGAGTATTGATTTCTGCTCGATATCGGAACAGGCGTATCGGAGACTTCCTGAAAGAGTTAAAAATGGTTGAAGGTAGAAATACCGGGGTTCCCCTGATTCTGAATGAGATGAGAAATAATGGCTCAGAATTGCCGGTGTTTAGAACGGATGAAGAAAGAATCTATTTTCGCGTTATTCTGCCAATCCATCAAGCTTTTTGGGGGAACAAAGGGAAGGTAGCAGAGGAATTTCAGGTAATAAAAGAGAAAAAACACAAACGGCGAACCAGAGAAGAGATCCATGCTCTTATCATAGAAGCATTGATTCAGAAAAGAGAGCTTTCAATGAATGAATTGGCCGTAGAACTTGGATATAAGAATTTGAACAATACACTGCGGACAGTTGTGAAAGAAATGTTAGAATCGGGAGAGGCAGAGTATCTGTATCCAGATAAACCAAACAGCAGGAAGCAGAAAATACGGGTTAAAGAACGCTAAAAAGAGCAATCGCTAAAAGAACCGATAATTGAGGAATGAAGAATGAAAATTGACCTTCATTGTCATACAAAGGCAATTAAAAAAGGTGATGGTTCAGGGCGGAATGTTTCGCCCGAGTTGTTCAAGTCAAAGATTGAAGATGCTGACATAAAGATTGTGGCAATTACAAACCATAACACTTTTGATTTGGAACAGTATAAAATTTTGTGTGAAGTTGTTAAGGGGAACTGTCTCGTTTGGCCAGGGGTAGAGATTGACGTACTTGAACCTGATTCAAAACGCTGGCATCTTATTGTCGTAGCGAATCCTAGAGAAGCGGCTTCTTTTGCTACAAGTGTTGGAACTCTTTTTCAAGATGATAATCTCGAGGAATGTACACATACACTTGAAGAAATCTACGAAGCCTTTAAAGATCGCGATGCAATATATATAGCTCATTTCCATCAAAAACGTCCAGCTGTTCCAGCTGAAGACAGTGAAAAACTTGCTAACCTTGTTGGAGAATCATATCGGGTATTCAAAGAAACCTCGAACGAAAACTCTATGGGTGTATTTGCTAATTATCGGTATAATGTTCTCGTTGGGAGCGATGTTAAAGATTGGGAGCACTATGAAGAATGCACATTTTCTGAACTTAAGCTTCCAGTTGATAGCTTTGAACAATTCTGCCTATTGGCGAAGCGTGACGAGAATGTGGTCCAAACTCTTTTAAATAAAAAGGACTCTAGGAATCTCACTGCACATCCTGCTTCTGAGGTCAAGTTACCAGTTCGATTGTACGCAGATATTAACATAATATTTGGACAGAAAGGAACGGGAAAGACTCAGATGATTAAAACCCTCTGTGAGAGTATGAAATCGAGTGGAATGGAATGTGTCAGTTATGTTGCTGCGGAAAGAGAAGATGATTTCCGTTCTCTTTTAGGTCAAAAAGAAACAGTTGTTGATCTATCGAAGATGCGAGCAGATGAGTGCAAAGAAGATTTTCAAATGATATCCGATTGGAGTGATGTAAATCCTACTCATTTTAGAAATTATCTAAATTGGAAGCGAACAGATGGTAATAATGCGAACAAAACGCGAATGAAAATCACTCGAAGTTCAGCCATGTCTAAAGGTGTAAGAGATAATGAAGAACAGCATAAGTGTGATAAAAGTGTTGTTGATAGCATTTTTAACACTATTAATACAATTGATCTGGAAGAATATGTTGATGAAAAAGACAGTAGATTATTAGAAACATTAATTGGAAAGCTTAAAGCTGGTATATACAGACAGAGGAGAGACGATTTAGTTGACGAGAATGCGGTTCGCCTTGTTAATTTTACTATAAATACAATTAAGGGTATTGCAGATAAGAGCACGAACTCTGTATCTAAACCTTCAACAGTTGGGCTTATCGGGTTTGTAGAAACGAGGCTGAGTCTTATGAGGGCCATAAAAAACATTCTCAGAAATCTTACAGTAGAAGAAATTAATGAGACACAAAAGATTGGCACTTTAGATGAAAAGGGAGATATCCTAATCAAGTCAAAATATCGGATGTTGTGTAGCTCATCAAAAACGGATGAATTTAAAATCGGAATTAGAAAGCTTAGAGAAATAAAAGAAAAACTGGAGAAAATTAAGAACCATATTTTTGATTGTGATCTTACAGAAATTATGCAAGGATTGAGAGGTATGCTTGATGAGTATGATATAAAAGGTATTACGCCGTTTGTTGGTTGTTCGAAGCAAGTCATAAATGAGAAAGGAGAGTCTTATACACCTTCAACGGGTGAGAAAGGGATGTTGCTTCTGCAGCGAGCTTTAATGGATGATGCAGATGCTTACTTTTTAGATGAACCAGAGTTAGGCATGGGAAATTCTTATATAGATACAAGTATCAGGCCGATATTGATGGACTTATCCAGCCGGCACAAATTTGTAGTGGTGGCAACTCATAATGCAAATATAGCAGTCAGGACTTTGCCCTATATGTCCATCTATCGAATGCATAGCAACGGGGAATATTTTACATATATAGGCAATCCATTTAGTGACAAACTTGTTAATATAGATAATATGGAAGACGTATTAAACTGGGCTGATGAAAGTCTTAAATCACTTGAGGGAAGCAGAGATGCATTTTACGAAAGGAAGGATATCTATGAATCAAATCATACTTGGTGTTAAATTATGCGAAGAGAATGCAGACGGAGATATTCTTTCGTTTCAATTTGAAGATGGGGAAGGTAAAGTGCATTTGAATTCTGATTCTTGTCAGATGCAGATGAAAAATGTTTTTTCAAAATTGATAAAACTTAGTCTTGAAAGTGATGTGATATTGGATTTTCAGATTGCTGAGGGTTATTGCAGAGGCTTATATAAAGATGTATGTAATGAGTACGTCCAGGCACTTCAAAAGGAACTTGATGAAGTGAAAGAGAATATTCGACAAGAAATTGCTGAAAAAAAATAGTATGCTGATAAATTGCCTTTACATCACTTACATCAATTCGCACATCAAACGGAACAGTGTTGATGAAAACCTGCGATGGGATACGGGATGGTAGATAAAAAGAAATCGTTGAAGCAATAACATTTGAGCGATTGGGGCGGGCTACGTAATAAATAAACCCAAAATTCCGGTTATGAAGCCGCTGAGCAAGGGCGGCAGTACAGATGAGAGGGCAGAGAGAAAGCTCGATTTATCCAGGGTTAAAGTGGAGCCTTTGTTTGAAGATGTCGTTGATTTCGATACATTCAGCAAATCTGATTTCAGAGTTGTGAAGGTGCTGGCTTGTGAAGAGGTTTCTAAGAGCAAGAAGCTTCTTAACTTTACGCTCAATGATGGTACCGGAAAGTCTACTAATAAAAAGTCAAGTATAAGTTTGAGGAGTTAGCAGTCAAAAATGGAGGCATCATAAAAAGGCCACCGTAAGTGCTGGCCGGGGAAGAATTACCACATGTTATTCGACAGTAGATTGAACAGCCAGGCACTCATTGACCTTGCCGTAGTAGATGCGAATGAGAACTATTCTTTCAGGTATCAAAGATACATACTCCGCAGATGAGCTGGTTGGAAAGACTCTGGTCGCTATAACCAACTTGCCTCCTCGCAAGATGATGGGAGTAGAGTCCTGTGGCATGCTGCTCTCCGCTATATGTGATTATGACGGAGGAGAGCTGCTTAATCTGGTTATGCTGGACGATTCAATTCCTGCAGGGGCGAAGCTGTATTAAGATGATGTAACGATGTACCGTTTAACCAAATAAACGAGATGTACTCCAAATGCTGAAAATTCTCCAAAACAGTATTTACATCATTTGATGCAGAGATTTGTGCAGGCGAGAAAAAATCGCATAATTTTCAAGATGAATGGGCAGTTCCAATCGGGATTGCCCATTTTCAAAAATAAGAGAAAAATAAATCGGAATTGACCGAGCTCTTTGAGCGAGGGAAGCGAAATACTAGTACTAAACTTGTTCACCGTTGTTTTTCGGATGACGAACCATTCTGCCAGGAACAATACTACAGAGATTAAAACGATTATGGTTTTCATAACTCTTTCCTTTGTAATCCTTGACCTGATCATCATCTCTTGTTGATTGTATGTCTTTTTTCATTTATTGAGTGTCGCACTTTATTTTACAACTGGGAGAGGAAATTTTATTACACAAATCTATAAATTTAGGCTGTAAAAGTTGTTCATAAAATGATACAATGAACTCGTTTATAAGGGCTGGCTTTGCTTTTATATATTGAAACTTGACTTGATAAGGCGAAATTACAATTATATAGGAGGAATGTATTATGGGTTGGTTTGGAAAGAAGAAAGAATGGGATACTCTAAAATCCGATACAAACAAAAGCCGATTAAGAGAATTATTTAATGGAGTTATGGAAGATGGAGACTCCTACAATATTGTTTATGGGTACGGTTTGAATATCAAAACCAGTAGTTATATTTTAGCCCGTAAAACCACATATACATATACAAGTTTAATTATAGGTTATCGTGAATCTGATATGAGCATAGCACTACTACAAACAACTCCGGAACTTGAGGGGTGTAGTGAAGCTGAAATTTTTAGAAAAGACAATATTAAAAAAGCAAAAATGGTAACAGGTATGTATACGATTTATCATCAAGGCGGAATGATGGCGGGATATACCCAATTTGCAACTTTACCGGGAAATGATGAAAAATTTCTTGCTTATGTATATCAGCCGGAAGAATATGATAAGTTTGATGCATTCTTTAGGGAATTTTCGGGCAGGTAAGCTATGAATTGGCTAATATACTTTTTAATCTTTTTAATTATCTGTATTGTATGGTTTGTTATCACACGAGTTTGGGTAAATTTGATAGATTTGATTATCTCTACTTTCAAGAAAGTGTTGGGACTAAATAAAAATAACAGTACAGAAAATTGGCATACTTTGGAAGATATTAGGGAAAAGAATAAAAAAGAATAAAAAAGATTAAATAACAGATACGATTAAATTTATAAGATTTTGAAGAGCAGTAAATCAAATGATATGTACCCTCCTTATTGGTTGTCCAGTAAAGAGGGTGTTTTCATGCGCTGCAGTTATGAGTTTAAGTTAGCTAGTGCTCACGCGCTCCGAAGCATTGTTAAATACAGCTTAACTCATTGAAAATACTGCAGTTTATGCTCATCTGTAGTATAATACAGGTGCAAGGAAATGTTGTAAAAACGGCCAAAAACCGTGCACCTGGTTAAACCGGAGACATCAATGACATGATCCTCGAGTACAATACTACAGATGATGACAATGATCCAAACGGGTCACCTTCAGAGGGACGCACTGATGAGACTTCATCAGTGCTCAGGGCATAGAACTCAAGCCAAAACAGCCTGAGCGGCTTACAGTTGTTCGCATTAGAGCCAACTTTCTAACAACGAATTGTTGTGCATACGCTAAATATATCAAAAGATGAGGGAGGATCATTCAAAAATGGACTCATGATACCATCCGCAGAACACGCGGTAATTATTATAGGGGAATACCGTAAACATATTTTAAACTGCAGAGGAAGTGATATTGAAATGTGTAAAGAATGTTATGCTGATAAAAAAAGAATAACACCACTTTTAAATCTATTGGATTGCTTAGAAAATCATACACAATATATCTGTGGGACCTGTGGTAGGTGCATTTGTATTGAGCATGAGCAAAACCGAGGCTTGCAGCGATGGAATTTTCCTTTTAAATCATTGGAAATTGCCAAGTTGTATTTGAGAACTGCCGATTATACAATGAAAAAATCATGTGGAATCTATGAGCTCAGAAGCAAAAATGGTAGATTATCATATAAAATCTTTGCGGATTGCGAAGACTTACGAGTATATTTGAGAAAGAATAAAGATAAAACCTGTGAATCGATGTCTCCTGTTTTTCGAGTGGAAGAATATGAGGAGCATCCCAATACTCAGATTAGAAAATTAACTTCTGACGAAATACAAAAATATATGGCGGAAAGATAGATTAGAATTTAATGTGGTGTTTGAAATGAAAACGGTAGTTGTATATATTCATGGTGCAGGAGGAAGCGGAGCATTATAAAGGATTGTTCCCGGACAGTGAAGTAATCGGTTTTGATTATCGATCACAGACACCTTGGGACGCAATAACTGAGTTTCAGAATTTTTTTGAGACGATAATGCGGAGTATAATTCTGCTATTCTGATTGCAAACAGTATTGGCGCTTTCTTTGCCATGCATGCATTGTCTGCTGTTTGTTTTGAAAAGACGTATTTTATTTCGCCTATAGTGGATATGGAGAAGCTGATTACTGATATGATGCGACGGGCTGGTGTAACCGAAGAAGAACTTGAAGAAAAAGAAATCGTTAAAATTTCATTTGGCCAGGATTTGTCATGGAAATACCTAACATGGGTAAGAAATCATTCCTTCGTTTGGAACCATCCTACGGCCATATTATACGGAAATTACGATAACCTGCAGTCTATTTATACCATACAGACATTTGCAAGAGAATGCGAAGCGACGATAACCGTAATGAAAAACGGTGAACATTGGTTTCATACTGAAGAGCAGATGAAATTCCTGGATCAATGGATATGCAGTTAAATCTCAGTTTGCATTCATATCTCAGTACAGCGCTGAGACGCCCCGGAATACAAGAGATGCTACGGACTTGATAGATGATATGTAGATGAGGTAGCGTGTATCATAAACAGTTCAAAAACGGAATTATTTTGCAGTATCAATCTGGCTTCAGGATATACTCTGCTTGAATTTGCAGAGGCGGATTAAATGAGTGAAAGAAAGCTCTCACACTCTCAAAGTCTCTCGAGATACGTTAAAAAATCAGCGTAACGATCTCAGCAACAATTACTGCCCCAACAATCCAGATCAGGGTAAGAAGTCCTCGCTTTTTTAATACCTGCTTCCACGTCTGAACAAATGGCAATTCTTCGCAACCTGCCAGTATCCAAAACTTGCTGTGTCCTACCCATATTTTATCAATCACGATACCGTCATACCAGTTCATAACCTCTAAAAACAACAATGCCAAAAGATAAGCTGTCTTGAAATCCGATACTCTATGCAACACACCAATTATAAGTACAAGTGCAACTAACATGATAATATAAAATTCTGTCATGAAGATTTTCTTTTTACGCTGCATTACTTCTTTTGTGGTCAAACCTATTTCAATGGCTCTCTCCTGAACGATTTTCGGATAAAAATACAACCCATCAATTGCACCACCTCTCACAGCATACCTCACCATCATTGTAAACAGGAGACAGTACAAAATTAATTCCAATGCAATCATATTGCCACCTCCACAACTTCATATTTATTATTGCTATTGCACTTTTTCTTCAGATCGCTTATTAAGTAGCTTTATCCACTTCATTTGTCTGTGCGAGTAAAATGCCTTTGCCCACAAACATACCAATGGTGTTTTCCATCCTGCCCCAATTTCCACCTCGTCAGTATATTCGGTTTTGATGTCAGCAATTTCTTTAAGAATAATTCGATGATTCCATACGGGGCAAAAAGGATTACCCTCATTCGTATAGATGTTATCTATGTTGAATTCCTTGACATTTATAATATGAACACCGAGGTCAATGAAGCCAAACATCTTAAAATCAAAAGAGAAACTTCTGCCAGCTTCCCAAACCGGTTCGGTTTGTCCGTCGATGTTTTTAAATGTTGCATAGGGCTTGGCAATATATGCAAGTGTATCAAATCTTTGTAGGAGTTCAAAAACATTGCTTTGCTTCGCTGGAAAAACGGAAGTCTTTTTAATAGTCATTTTCATTTATCATTCCTCGTTCCCAAAGCGAGTAATCGCCTCGACAGATTCAAATTTATCGCCTATACCATAATAATTTCCCAATCATAAACTTCTTCATTTATCCCACTGTGAACCTTTTTTACATACATAAAAATCACAACAATCCGCACCTGAAGCTAATGTTCCTTGCCTTTTTAGTACACCGCCCGTCATAGCTATAGTCTCATAGTCCATCTTACACATATATGGTATCAATTCCTCATGATGTTCCTGTTTGCCCAAGGCGCAAAGCCCACATCTATGATATATAACTGTATATTCATCTTCATCTCTGCCTAAAATAAGTTCCGTGTTCCAATTAAATTCACTATCAGAAGCAGAATTTGCAACCTTGTTTTTTTCTATTTTCTTTTTCTGCGTTTTTATATCAAAAGGCTTTTGCTTTTGGAAATTTTTCTTTAACATAGGAGCTTCTATTGTAGCACTGACCATTTCTCCAAACTGCTCTTCATTCATTTTCCCTTCCATCGCATCATATACAGATAACCACAACATTCCACCTGCAAGAGGTATTCTAAGTGGATTCTTTCTGAAACTGCCTATGTCCGGCGTACGACTAATCATAGCTTTATAGTTCCCTTTAGAAAGTCTTTTAATGCTCTGTATGTCAATATCTTCCCAATATTGTTCTATAAATTTGAATATGGTAGGCGATAAAGCATACCACATTATCTTTTCACATAACGAAATTTTCATGATAACTCATACCTTTCTGAATCTTTCAATATATGGTATCGTATCATCTTTGTGTTAATTTTACCATTATCATATTTGCCTATGCTGCAGTTCTTTCATTCCTTCCGTTCCGCCTGTACTACCTTTAACAGCTTATCTTGAAATGTATCCTTGGCGTTATCCTCCTTTTTTGTGTGTCTATATATCCCAAATTTACAGTTGATATTATGCTACCCATGGAGGAGGGCAACGGATGGCAGGAGTTATCTATATCAGGAGTGATATGCAGAAAATGTTCATGAGACATATTTTGTAGTTGCAACTGCACGGTAATAGTATATAATTAAATTGCACACAAGATAATTGAAGGCCCAAGCAATGCTGTTACCATAGCTTGGGCGAACGAATCTATATAGGGAGGCGATCATGAACAGAAATATATATTTTGCCGGTGGATGCTTCTGGGGCACCGAAAGAGTATTTAAGGAAATCCCCGGCGTTGTTGATACAACGGTAGGATACGCGAATGGAACCGTTGAGTACCCATCATACGAACAGGTGTGTAGGAATGAAACCGGACACAGAGAGGCAGTCAGGGTTGTGTATGATTCAGACAGGCTGTCTCTGGAGAAACTGACTCGCGCTTTCTTCCTTGTCATCGATCCTACACTCGAAAACAGACAGGGCAACGATATTGGCACACAGTACCAGACCGGTATCTACTATGAGGATGAACAGGATTTGCCTGTTCTGACAAAGGTGTTTGAACAGCAGAGAGCTCAACACGATGAGTTTCATGTGGAATTAAGTCCGCTCTCGGCATTTTATGATGCTGAAGAGTATCATCAGGACTATCTGGATAAAAATCCCGGCGGTTACTGCCATATTACGAACTATGAGCTTGAAGAGGTTAGGGCATTATTCGCAGCTGAAGCTGCAGAGATCGGCGAGGAGCCGAAGGATGAACTGTATGCATCCGATGAAACCGAGGAAGAGCTGTTCTATCGCATCGGACCGTCAGCTTATGACGTGGTGCGTAAGGCAGGGACAGAGCGAGCATTCTCGGGTGAATACGATGATTTTTTTGAAAAAGGAATTTACGTAGATATTGTCAGCGGTGAGCCGCTATTCGTGTCGACGGATAAGTATAACTCGGGGTGCGGTTGGCCTGCATTTACAAGGCCTATCGGAGAGGAACACGTGGTATACAATAGAGATACGTCGTTTGGCATGGAGCGTGTTGAAGTCAGGAGCAAGGGCGCAAATTCACATCTCGGTCATGTCTTTCACGACGGGCCGGCAGACCGGGGCGGCATGAGATATTGCATCAATTCTGTGGCTTTACGATTTGTTCCGGTTGATGATATGGAATCAGAGGGATACGGCGATCTCGTTGAGCTGGTGCGCTAATATGAGCGAGGATACCGGGAATCAGACACATTGCTTTTGATGAATACGATAGTGGCAACTGATCTATGAATACAGAGAGGGTGAATACATGAAGATTTTATTTAATGAATATCCAAAGTGCAGCACTTGCAAAAAGGCTAAGAAGTGGCTCGACGACCATGAAATCAGGTATGATGACAGGCACATTGTCGAAAATAATCCCAGCAAGGATGAACTCAAGGTGTGGCTCGCAAAGAGCAATAAGCCGGTGCGCAAGTTCTTCAACACCAGCGGCCAGCTGTACAGAGAACTCGGACTTAAGGATAAGCTGGATGCGATGAGCGAGGATGAGCAGCTGGAGGTGCTGGCTTCTGACGGAATGCTGATCAAGAGACCGCTAGTTGTGGGAGAGGACTTTGTACTGTCCGGCTTCAGAGAGAAGGAGTGGGAGAGACAGTTCAAAAGTTAGTTTGCCGACAGCATTTAATGGCCCGGTGACGGGCTATTTTTGTTTGCCGCTAAACCGGACAGCACAATGTGTGGTACAATGGGTTAATTTATATTGACACAGATAAAGGGGTATTTAGATGTCGGAAAGCTATACAGGTAAGATTAATCGAAAATTGCAACGCAAACAGAAAATTATCCGAGCGGCTGCGGGCAAATGCAAGGCAGACCTGGTACTCAAAAACGCGACATACGTAAGCGTCTTCTCGGGCGAGCTGCGGAAGGCGGATATTGCTGTTGCTGCCGGTCTGATAGTCGGGATAGGAGGTTACGAGGGAGAGCGCGAGATTGATATGACTGACAAGATCGTGTGCCCGGGCTTCCTTGATGCGCACATCCACCTCGAGAGCGCTCTCGTGTCACCGACAGAATTTATAAGGGCGGTTCTTCCGCATGGAACTACAACTGTAATCGCAGATCCACACGAGATTGCAAATGTCATGGGTACCGATGGCATCGAATACATGCTGCAGGCAACGGAGAGGCTTCCGATAGACGTTAGATTCATGCTCCCTTCGTGTGTGCCGGCAACTCCGCTGGATGAATCCGGTGCAACGCTTGATTATAGAGCTATCGACAGCTTTTACGACCATCCTAGGGTGCAGGGACTTGCCGAAATGATGAATTATGTAGGCACAGTAGCTGCCGACGAACAGGTGGTTGAGAAAATCGTTGCTGCACAGGCGCACCACAAAAAGATAGATGGGCATGCACCGGGACTTAGGGGTAAAGCTCTAAATGCCTATGTCGCTGCAGGCGTGTATTCCGATCATGAGTGCGCTACCGCAGAAGAGGCGATAGAGAAGCTGGAGATGGGTCAGGTAATAATGATTAGAGAGGGCACAGCTGCTCACAATCTGGAGGCGTTGATGCCGCTGCTGACAGACAAATATGCAGACAGATGCATGTTCTGCACAGATGACAAGCACCCCTCCGATCTGCTGGAGAAGGGGCATATAGATTACATCATCAAGCGTGCTATAGAGATGGGGGCAGACCCAATCCTGGCTGTAAAGGTTGCCAGCACCAATGCGGCGCGATATTTCAGGCTCAATAACAGAGGTGCAATCGCTCCCGGGTATTTGGCGGATTTCGTCATAATAGATAATTTTGAAGATTTTAATGTAGAGCAGGTGTTAAAGAAGGGCAGGCTGATGTACGATAACGGCAAGCTCAAGACCTTCCCGTCACCTGAGGTTGACGAGTTCCTGGCTTCGAGAGCGCACAACACCTTTAAGGTCGATAAGCTCACCTCAGAGGCATTTAAAATAGATAGGCCTAGAGGGGTGCTCGGAATGATGCCCGGAGAGCTGATGACTACAGATGAGGGATATGCGACCGGTGTTGATGTCGATGCGGATATCCTCAAGATTGCAGTTGTCGAGAGGCACAACTACACGGGACACATCGGAATTGGATACATCAAGGGCTATGGGCTTAAGAGCGGCGCAGTAGCAACCAGTATTTCGCATGATTCCCACAATATAATCGTAGTCGGGACGAACGACAGCGATATGGCAGATGCGGTTAATCACATAGCTGAAAACGATGGTGGAATCACCGTATATGATAATGGCAGGTGCATAGGAGATGTGCAGCTTGCAATCGCCGGGCTGATGAGCGATGCGCCGCTTGTAGATGTCAACAGGGCGCTGGAGACGGCTAAAGAGAAAGCTTTTGGGCTGGGTATAAATCGCAGCATCGATCCGTTCATGACTCTTTCGTTCATGAGCTTGCCGGTAATTCCTAAGCTCAGACTCACGACACGCGGTGTATTCGACGTGGAAAGTCAGAGCTACGTATAGGGCTTAGTATGAGATTGCGATTATAATCCACAATAGTGAACAGTATATGGCGGTGTTTATTTATCTTAATCCTCCTGATGATACTTACCTGTATCGCTATATGGTAGAACGTAATATAGTAGTAATATAGTCGCAGCAGAATTGTTCAAAAGCTGCATGCAGAATTAATTATGCAAAATAAAAATGGAATGGATAAAAGCGAACAGAAATTGATAACTGCACTGGCAGAAAAAATAGCGGAGCTCGGAGGTAGAGCCTATTATGTGGGTGGCTACGTCCGAGACCGGTTGATGGAGCTTCCGGTCAAGGACGTTGACATTGAGGTGCATGGAATTGCAGCAGCGGTTTTAGAATCTGCACTGGGAGAGCTGGGAAAGCCGCTCAGCTTTGGTTCCTCATTTGGAGTATATTCTCTGGCAGGGCATGACATAGACATAGCTCTGCCTCGGGCTGAGCGGCCCACCGGAGCCGGACACAGGGATTTTGAGATTCAGATCGATCCGTTTATCGGTATCGGGGAGGCAGCACGGCGGCGCGATTTCACCATGAACGCGCTGATGCAGGATGTCCTGACTGGTGAAATCGCGGATCCATATGGCGGAGTGGATGATATACGAAACCGAATTATCCGCCATATCGACGATAGGAAATTCGGTGAGGATCCACTCCGTGCCTTACGTGCTGCCCAATTCGCAGCCAGATTCGGATTCCGGATCGCGCCTTCCACGATTGCAATCTGCAGAGCGCTCGATCTGACCCATTTGTCCTCCGAGCGCGTCGAGCTGGAGATGAAGAAGGCGCTCCTGGAATCCCGCCAACCTTCCCGCTTTTTTGAATCGATCAGAGAGATGGATCAGCTGGGATTCTGGTTCAGGGAGCTGCAGCAGCTCATAGGACTGGAACAGAATCCGGCTTTTCATCCGGAAGGGGACGTCTGGACCCATACCATGCAGGTGCTGGACAGAGCGTCCCGCTTCCGGTCCTATGCGAGTGACCCATACGCGTTCATGCTGCTGGCTTTGACTCATGATTTCGGCAAGATTACGACTACCGAATTCGTCAATGGCGCTATTCACGCGTATGGTCACGAGCTGCAAGGAGCAGAAATCGCGGAGCGATTTCTGGACCGCATCTGCCATTACAAATACGTCAAGAAATATATAAGGAACATGATTCCCAACCACATGCGTCCCAACAAATTGGCAGAGGTCAGGTCTGCAGTCAAAAAGACCAATCGCATGTTCGACGATGCAGCTGCACCGGCCGATCTCATCTATTTTGCTATCTGCGATAAGCCGAGATTGCCGCACTTATCCGATGCAGATCAAACTGATGGCGAAGGGAGGCAGGTTACCCTCTCAGCTGAGCTCATGCAGCAAATATCAGAAACTGATATTATGGGACATGCAGGAAATATATCTGAGGGTAATCTCGCCGGTGAATCGGAAAATGAAAATCCGGAAAAGAAGCGCGAGCAGGAGCGTATAGATTTCCTGTTTGAACGCCTCGAGCTCTATAGCGATATGATGGCCAAGCCGCATGTTACAGGTAAGGATTTGATTGCGGCCGGAATCCGGCCGGGAGAGGATTTTGGACAGCTACTGGATTATGCGCACAAGCTCAGGCTGGCAGGTATGCCTAAGGAGAATGCACTCAAGCAGACACTTGCGTATGCGAGAAAGCAGCAGAGACACAAAAATTAGACAGAAAAAATGCGCTAGCGCACAGCTAACGCGCGGGTTATAAGACAAAACGTTTGTAGTTTTGTAATCTAAGCTACCACAGCTCAACAGGATACTGCCCATCCTTTTTCATCTCTCTGAACTTAGCGATGACCTCATTCTTGTCTTCCTTATATGTAACGCCGAACCATCTGTCGCTCGACTGCAGGACAGCGACAGTAGCTCTGTCAGCCTTGACCTCCCTGTCGATGCAGTAAGGCAGGAAGTACTCTCCCTTCATAGGGTTCTGCTCGAGGATGCTATCCAATGCATCGGGGAAGCCGTCCATCATAATCTTGAGAAACTCAGCTCCAAATCCCCAGAGATTCATCGATACCGAGTGGCCATCCGGAATATCATGTCTAATGCCCTTGGTGTTAGTTGCGCGGATAACCCCGTCCGGCTCACGGATGACTTCCGAATGCTCCTCGATATCCGACAGGAAACCGTCTGTAATCTCGCACAATCCGCGGGAAACGGACCCGTTTGCGGATAGCGTGTTCTCTATTTTGAAGCCGACCATGCAGTGGTGAGTAGCATCGGCAGACTCGCTGAGGAACTTGTGTATCTTCGCGAAAGCCTCTTTGCCATAATAATCGTCGGCATTGATAACTGCAAAAGGAGCGTTGATGTAGTCTCTGGCGGCCAGTACAGCATGGCCGGTGCCCCAGGGCTTTGTTCTGCCTTCAGGAACTGAGTAGCCTGCAGGCAGGTCGTCAAGATCCTGGATGGCATAATAGGTCTCAAACAGCTTGCCTGCTCTACCTTCGATGTGAGCTTTGAACTGTTCTTTAAAATCAGCCTTGATTATAAACGCGACCCTCCGAAATCCCGCATGATATGCGTCATACAGAGAGAAATCCATGATGATGTCGCCCTCATCTGTTATAGGATCGATTTGCTTAGGGCCGCCATAGCGGCTGCCCATTCCTGCCGCCATTATCACTAGAATAGGTTCCATTATTTTCCACCTTCTATCTGTCTGTTGATTCTGCTTCTAACCATCTCTTCGCCCATAATCTGCTGGATTGCCCATACGTCAGGAGACTGAGCCCGCCCAACTATCGCCAGCCTGATGACTGTGCTGACGTGACCGACATGGCCCTTGTAGTCATCAGGAGTTTTCTTGTAATCCTTAGGCTTTGCAGCGTATCCGAGGTCGGTAGCTATTGCTCTAATCTTGTTGAACCAGTCCTCCTGCGAATCGCTGTGATCGTATGTCGATAGGTAAGCTTCCAGGATAGCCCTCTGATCTGCAGCAGCCTCGGCCGGCAGCTCATCTACGACCTTGAAGCTCTTATCGTAGAAATAGCTGATGAAGTCCATGATCTGTCTGGCATATACGAGATCCTTACGGGGCTTCTTGTCACCTCTGCCGAGGTCGAGTATCCGAGTCAGGAGATTCATATCTTCAAATACGTATTCGTATTCAGGTGCGAACTCACCGGACCAGGACTTTAGGAACTCAGCGATCTCGGCAGCAGGGATATGCAGCATAGCATCCTTGCTGACGTCGTTAAGCTTATCCAGATCGAACAGCGCACCTGAATTGCTCATCTTCTCAGCTGTGAACTTGAATTCATCGATGTCAGCTTCAGGGTTCTCCATTCTCCACTCCTCATAGTTGGAATTGAGAATTGTGAGCAGGTACTCCCTGACAGCAGCAGGATGGTAGCCCTGATCTCTGTAATAGCCGAGAGACAGCTCCGGATCCTTGCGTTTTGACAGCTTGCGCTTGTTGCCGTCCTCGCCTAGCTTCATGAGCTGTGCGGTGTGGCAGTAGACTGGAAGCTCAAATCCCAGCTTGTCAAAGAGCTCAACATGTATAGGGAGTGAAGGCAGCCATTCCTCGCCGCGGACGACGTGAGTAGTTCTCATAAGGTGGTCATCGACAGCGTGTGCAAAATGATATGTAGGGATACCGGTAGTCTTGACGATTACTATATCCTGAAAATTCTCCGGAACGTCGAGAGTCCCGCGAATACCGTCAGTAACTTTATTTCTCTTAATCTCATCGCCGACAGCATTAGGAACGCCGTCCGACCTAAGTCTGATTACAAAAGGATCACCGTCCTCGATGTGCTGAGTCACTATCTGCTCTATCTCAGGATCCTTGTACCATTCTCTGTATTTAGACCAGCCTGCGTAGACACCGGGTGCGAGCTTCTGCTGCTCCTGCTGTTCTCTGATAGTGCTGATCTCGTCTTCCGTGAGGAAGCAAGGGTAAGCTTTGCCTTCAGCGATCAGCTTCTTGGCATAAAATCTATATATATCGCCACGGTGGCTCTGCGTGTAATCGCCGTATTTTCCGATGTCGCCGTGCTCGGTAACGCCCTCATCAAACTTGATGCCGAAAAAAGCGAGCGATGAGATGATAGTCTCGACGGCATTTTCAACATATCTCTTGTCGTCAGTGTCTTCGATTCTAAGGAAAAAGACGCCGTTACTCTGGTGGGCCAGCCTCTCGTCTACAAAGGCGCCATACAGGTTGCCAAGGTGAATAAAGCCTGTAGGGCTTGGACCGAGTCTTGTAACCTTAGCTCCCTCTGCGAGATCGCGATGCGGATACATGGCCTCATAGTCAGTATCATTAGCAATCTCAGGATAAATGAGTTCGCTGAGTTCAATTGAATTCATATTATTCCTCCCGCATTCTAATCAAATTAGCTACTTAAGTGTACCATATATTATGGTATAATACATTCTGAATATTAATCTGAAAATTTATGCATTAGCGGTGGGAGGAAATGCCCGTATGATATTATTCAAATACATATTGGCGCTGCTCCTTACGATTCCGATGGGCGCGCTGGGACTATATCTGTTTAACGAGTACTTTGATATTATCAATGGCAAGAAGCAGGCTAGACAGGCCGCTAAGGCTCGCAAGGAAGCAGAGCGAAGGAAGGCTCGCGAGAGAGGCTTCACGATTCATATTCCGGATCCTGTAATAGATGAGGCGAAGGACAACACACGTAGATAAGGTGGTGACATGGTGCCAAATGGAATATTTATAACGCTTGAGGGACCTGATGGCTCAGGCAAGAGCACGCAGGTTGAAAATATAAAGGAATTTTTTACAAAAGCGGGCAGGGATGTTGTGGTGTCCCGAGAACCTGGAGGTACTCCGATAAGCGAGAAGCTTCGCGGCATAGTGTTGGATGCGGATCATTCGGAGATGGACGATGTCACCGAGATGTTCATCTATGCAGCGGCGAGGGCTCAGCATGTAGCAGAGAAGATAAAGCCGGCACTGGAGAGCGGAGCGGTTGTGGTCTGCGACAGGTTTGTGGATTCAAGTATCGCTTATCAGGGCTACGGCAGAGGCCTCGGAGATCAGGTTGAAGAGGTCAACAGATATGCGACGAGCGGACTTGAGCCGAATGTGACGTTTTTCATGGATTTAGATCCGGAGATTGGTAGATCTAGGATAGGCAAAGACGTGCGGGACAGGCTCGAGCAGCAGAAGATGGATTTTCATTATCGCGTATACGAAGGGTACAAAGCGTTAGCCGCAAAGTATCCGGAGAGGATTATGAGGATTGACGCCGCCAAGACAATAGATGAGATTAAGGTAGAGATAGAGACTAAGCTGTCAAGCCTATAGCGGAGGGATTGATGACACAGGAATATGCGCATGCATATATATTAGAGGGCAAGAGCGGCGAGACCAGAGACAAATACATCCGCAGCTTTGCCGGTAATATCATCTGTCCCAACGCCGATGAATTCGGCCATGCGTGCGGCAGATGCCCGGCATGCGTCAGGGTCAGAAGCGGAACTCACGAGGATTTATTCTACATGAATCAGAGCGGCAAGGATATGTACAGGGTCGAGGATGCCGCTGACATGATGGAACGACTCAGCATGAGACCCTATGGCGAGCATAACGTCGGAGTTGTTGACAATGCGGAAAGGCTTAGCGAGATAGTGCAAAACAAGCTTCTCAAGACCTTGGAGGAACCGTATCCGGGCACAGTGATTATACTGGCAACGGATAACCGCGAGTCGCTGCTTCCGACTGTCAGATCCAGGTGCGTCATAAAGCGCGTATTTTCAGATGGTGAAGAGGCGGAAGACAGAGTAAATATACAGTCGTTGCTGTCATCGTGGAACAGCAAGACCTATTTCTTCAAGGTGCGTGAGCTTATCAAGAAGGATTTAAACGGCAACGAGGATGCGTTGGCCTTTCTCGATGCGCTTGAGACGGATTTGCACGATAGATTGATAGGAGCCGGAGCACTGCCGCAGGATGCCGTCAGGCTGCTGAATGAGATAGATGAGGTCGAGCAGACTAGGATCAATATCAAGCGAGGCATGAATCCTGACTACGCGCTGGAAGCACTGTTCCTGACAACAAGTCACGGGCAGCCGTAGCGGTAAGCGCCTGAGGTAAGAAGCAGCTCCCAGACTCCCAAAAGAGAAAAAAGATAAACACAGGTACCCGTAGCGGTAAGCGCCTGAGCTGTGAATCAAGGCAGCTAACAGCTTAGAGACACATGTGTGGTATATGATGCGATTAATTTTTTTCAACAGTAAACATGGCGAATACCGTATATTCGATTGCGATAAATAGTAGAAAAGGGGAAGTACAGATAGATGGTAGAAATCATAGGTGTAGGCTTCATGAAAGCCGGCAAAACATACTACTTCGATCCGGCCGGAGTGAGCTACGAGCTCGGCGAGCTGGTAATAGTTGAGACGGCCAGGGGCATGGAGCTTGGACACGTTTCGATAGCCAACTGCGAGATAGAAGAGAGTGAGCTGGTGGCTCCGCTCAAAGGCGTAGAACGCAAGGCAAGCACTGAGGATTTGCAGAGATACAAGGATAATCTTGCCCGACGAGATGCTGCGATGAAGGTGTGCGAGGAGAAAATCCTTCAGCACAAGCTGGACATGAAGCTGGTGGATGCGGAATTCACGATCGATGGATCCAAGGTAATTTTCTATTTCTCGGCAGATGGCAGGATTGACTTTAGAGGCTTGGTCAAGGATCTCGCTTCTCATTTCAGGGTGAGGATAGAACTTCGCCAAATAGGCGTTCGTGATGAGGCGAAGATGCTCGGCGGCATCGGTATATGCGGCAGACCGCTGTGCTGCAGCAAGTGGCTCAATGACTTTCAGCCGGTTTCGATCAAGATGGCCAAGCAGCAAAACCTATCTCTGAATCCGGCCAAGATATCCGGAACCTGCGGCAGACTGATGTGTTGTCTTAACTTCGAGAATAAGACCTATCAGGAGCTTCGCAAGGGCATGCCTAACGAGGGTGAGCGCATCGACACGCCGGACGGGATAGCCAAGGTGGTGAACGTAGACCTGTTTAACAGCAAGGTAATTGCAAGGTTGATTGTCGAGGACAAGGAGACCGGCGAGGATACGCTGGGACCTGATTATAATATCTATTTCAAGAAAGAGATTAAGCGTATCGATAAGAAGCATTACAATAGGAAAAAGGATGAGTTCAGCGAGCTGGATGCGGAGACATTAAGGGAGATCAAAGAGTTGACTCGCGATTAGTCGGCGAGTTCAATGGGAATATTCCGGGCATGGCAGCTCCGGTTCTGAGCCTGTCGTAGTATAATTCGGCCTGCTGCTTGTCGATTAGATAATCTCGCTTAAGAGCAGCGTGTCGTATCAAGGAATTGACTGGAGGAAGATGGATAATAGAGAAGAGCGCATTGATGAAATTGGGATGGGCGGCTTCAAGGTAATTCAAGGTGACGGCTTCAGCTATGGAGTTGACGCTGTGCTTCTCGCAGCCTTTGCCAGCGGCGAGACCGGCGCGAAGCCTATCAGGAGTAGAATCCCGGCGCGCATAGCCGATCTCGGCACGGGGAATGGCGTCGTTCCGTTTATTCTGGCGCACAAGCTCCCTCTTTCTCAGATTGTAGGCATCGAGAAGAATCGGGTCTCGCTGGATAGGGCGATACGAGGCCGAGAAATAAACAATTTGAATGATCGAATCAGCTTTGTGCTTTCCGACGTTGCAGTTGCAGGACCGGAGCTCTGCAGAAAGGCGGATGCAGTCGTCTCCAACCCGCCGTACTTCAGACGCGGTGCGGGAATACCAAATGATGATAATGCAAAATTCATAGCCCGACATGAGACGACAGCCGATATTTTTGATTTTGCAGGCTGCGCCGGTCGGATGCTGAAGTCCGGCGGCGACTTCTATCTGATCCACAGACCATCGCGCCTGCCGGACATCAGCGAAGCCTTGCGAGCAGCAGCGCTAGAGCCCAAGGAGCTGCAGCTCGTCGTTCCGAGCAGTGGAGAACCTGCCAACCTGGTTCTCATACATGCTGTCAAGGGCGCAAAGCCGGAGCTCAGGATGCTCCCTGAAATAGCAGTGTATAGCGCTGACGGCAAGGTTTACACAGATATAATCAAACGAATATATGAGCGCAAGTAGCTCGCCGATAATCTAAGCCGGGTCGGACTTTGGCGACATGCCGGAACCGGTTAGCGTGAATCTTCGAGGCGAATGTATAGATTGCGATATGCTTTGACAGCGCGCTTATTACATCCGTAATACGATTGAACATACAATTTGCCTAAGGTATAATTTAATTACTATTCACATGGTAGAAGGAGGGAATGATGAGAGTCTCATTAGATATCAAGCAGGTGGCAATAATGCTGGTGCTGATTGCCCTGTTCATCCTCATAGTTTTTTTGATTAGACTGGCGTTCAAGCTGATTGATACGCTTAGGCGCGTGGATGATTTGCTGGCGGATACCAAGAGGATGACAACTATCGCAGCCGCGAGAACTGAACAAGTAGACGAGCAGATTGATCGTGCGATCGAGATGTTTGCGAATGTTGGCGATAAGATTAACGAGAATCGTTCTATCATCAAGACTGCAGGTAACGTCGGAACAGCTGCGGGTGCGCTCAGGTCATTTAGAAAGAAGTCTAAAAAGCGTGCTAACAGATATGAGACGAGCGGGATGGATTACGAACGTCCTAACAGGATTCGCAGAAGACGTTTCAGATAGCGATTAACATAAGAACTTTATCGAAGAGATGCTTAACGGCATCTCTATCTATATGTGCAAGGAGAAATTTCAGTGGCAAAGATACTAGTTAACAATAGCGGCCCGTTACACGGTGAGGTTAAAATCAGCGGTGCCAAGAATGCGGTACTTCCGCTCATGGCGGCAACGCTCTTGACACCTTCCGACTGCGTGATAGATGATGTTCCCGACCTATCAGATGTAAAGGTGATGTGGAAAATGCTCGAAAGCTTCGGAGCTACTGTCGCGATGTCAGAGCAGGGCAGGCTGTCCGTAAGCGCAGCACAGATAACGACTGTCGAGGGTGACGCCGAGCTAGTGTCTCAGATGAGGGCTTCGACAATGGCGATGGGACCGCTTCTTGCCAGATGCGGTAAGGTGGTTATGCCGCTTCCCGGAGGCTGCACTATCGGTAAGAGACCGATAGACCTTCACCTCAAGGGGTTTAAAGCTCTCGGTGTTAATGTTACAGAGGATATTGATAATTCCTGTATCATCCTCGAAGCGCCTGCTGACGGACTGGTTGGAGATGCTATTTATCTGGATTTTCCAAGCGTCGGGGCGACAGAGAACATACTCATGGCAGCTGCGCTGGCCAAAGGACCTACGATTCTCGAGAACGCAGCTAAGGAACCGGAGATTGTAGATCTCGCAAACATGCTCAATAAGATGGGAGCTAAGATCAAGGGTGCCGGCACTGATACCATTAGAGTTACGGGTGTTGAGAGCTTGTCCGGCGCGATTCATACCGTAATACCGGATAGGATCGAGTGCGGCACATTCATGTTGGCGGCCGCTATCACCAGGGGCAGAGTTCTCGTCAGGAACGGCATCCCCGGCCATGTCAGACCTATAATCGCCAAGCTCAAGGAGTGCGGCGTCAAGGTTACAATCGAGGACGAGGGAATACTCGTCGATGCGACAGAAGGTGAGCTGGTAGCAACGGATATCAAGACATTGCCATATCCCGGATTCCCGACGGATATACAGTCGCCGTTTATGGCTTTTCTGACGACAGTCGAGGGGACGAGTGTCGTTAGAGAGACAGTTTTTGAAAACAGATTCATGCACGTCGTTGAGCTTAACCGCATGGGAGCCGATATTTCTGCGGACAACAGCAGAGAGGCTACGATCCCGGGTGGCAAGCAGCTGCACGGAGCCAAGGTCAGATCTACAGATCTCCGTGCCGGCGCAGCCATGGTACTGGCCGGACTTGTGGCATCGGGCACTACAGAGGTCAGTGAGATTTTTCACATTGAGAGGGGCTATGAGGACTTTGTAAGCAAATTCAAGGGTCTCGGTGGAGACCTCATGAGAGTGGAGGAAAACGATGTCTAACAACAAGTATCTTGAGATGCTGGCTCAGAAATACCCTAACCATCGTTCTGTAAACACTGAGATTGTAAACCTCAGAGCGATTCTCGCCCTTCCCAAGGGAACCGAGTATTTTCTGAGCGATTTGCATGGTGAGTATGACGCGTTTCAGTATTTCGTGCGAAGTGCTTCCGGAACTATCAAGATGAAGATAGATGAGAACTTCGGAACTATCCTGAGCGCGACTGACCGTGAACAATTGGCGGCACTCATCTACGATCCTGTAAATGAACTCAAGAGGCGCGAGGCTGCCGAAGACGATTTCAACGCCTGGTGCTCCTCTGCTATCTACAGGCTCATCATCATCTGCAGGGCGGTGTCCAACAAGTATACCAGATCCAAGGTTAGAAGGATCCTCCCTGATAACACCGGTTATATCATGGATGAGCTGATGTTTGCGGATGATGATGACAACAGGCAGAAGTACTATCAGGAAATTATCGATTCTGTAATCGAATTCAGAATCGCCAAAACCTTGATCATAGAGATTGCGAACACGATAAGCGATCTTGCAGTCGATCACCTGCATATTATAGGAGACATATTTGACAGAGGTCCTAAGCCTCACAAAATTATGGACTTCCTCATGTCTCGCCGAAGCGTAGATATCCAGTGGGGCAACCACGACATCGTGTGGATGGGCGCTGCCTGCGGTAACAGGCCTTGCATTGCAAATATCGTTCGCATGAATGTCAGCTACAACAATTTCGATATGCTCGAGTACGGATACGGAATCAACTTGCGTCCGCTAGCAACGCGTGCGCAGCAGATTTACGGAGATGATCCTTGTACGGGTTTCATGCCGCATGTGCTTGAGAAGAACAGATTTGACCCTATTCCGGAGGAGCTCGCAGCCAAGATGCACAAGATGATAGCTATCATCCAGTTCAAGGTTGAGGGTCAGACGATTATGACGCATCCGGAGTACAAGCTTGACCACAGGCTGCTGCTTGACAAGATAGACTTTGAAAATGGTACGGTTAATTGCTATGGAGAGACATATCCGATTAAGGATGTCAACCTTCCTACGATTGACCCGAAGGATCCATATAGGCTCACTCCTGAAGAGGAGCAGGTAATGGTTGCGCTGGAGGCATCCATAGTAAATTCTGCTAAGCTGCAGGAGCACATCAACTTCCTGTACAGCCACGGCTCGCTGTTTACTACATGCAACGGCAACCTTCTGTTCCACGGATGCATTCCTTTTACCGAGGACGGCGATTTTATGGAAGTTACCATCGGCGGCAAGACTAACCACGGTGCAGCACTGATGAAGCAGCTCGATCGCTCGCTTCGCGAGGCGTATTTCAACCCGGGAGAAGGAGTGGACAAGGCGGATGCTGCAAATATCATGTGGTATCTGTGGCTTGGCCCGGACTCGCCGCTGTTCGGTAAGGACAAGATGACGACGTTTGAGAGACTGTTCATAGAGGACAAGGCGACACACAAGGAGCACACGGTTCCATATTACAAGCTGATCAATGACAAGGACATCTGTATCAAGATTATCCGCGATTTTGACCTGGACCCAACCAAGGGCATCATCCTCAATGGTCACGTGCCGGTCAAGATTAAGGACGGTGAGAGTCCGATCAAGGGTGAAGGCAAGCTGATAGTTATCGATGGAGGTATTTCCAAGGCTTATCAGAAAACCACCGGAATTGCGGGATACACGTTTATCTTTAACTCGTGGTTCATGGCTCTATCAGAGCACGAGCCATATCATCCGCTTCAACCGGACGGCACTCAGGAGTTCAATAATCCTAATATCGTGACGACGATGACGCTTCCTGAGCGTATGCTGATAATTGATACCGATATCGGTAAGCTGCTTCAATCGCAGATTGACGATCTCCTGCAGCTCAATGCGGAGTTCCGCAAGGGCGCGATCAAGGAGGTCTACCCTAAGAGGGGCAAGTATTACTCTAAAAACTAACTGACACACAAGGAGGTGCTAAAATGATTCGGATAATCAGCATTGTGCTAGGTGGATTTTTATTCGCACTCTGTATATACTATTTCATACTGGTATACAAGAATAACAGGAGAAACAGACCGAGATGAACACGCAGATAATCGATATTCCAAATAAAAAGTCCGCTAGCTGCGTCGGCGGACTTGCGTGTATAACCGGAGCCAGCTCGGGCATTGGTGCGGAATTCGCACGTCAGCTAGCTGTTGAAGGCTATTCACTGATCCTCGTTGCCAGGCGTGAGGACAGGCTTGTAGACCTAGCTCGTGAGATCGCAAGCGACTATCATGTGACATGCGAGTGTATAACGGCCGATCTCTCTGAACTTCAGGAGTGTGATGCACTCGTTCAACACCTGCAGACACAGACTGATACGTCAATCGATGTGCTTATCAACAATGCCGGCTTCGGAGCGGTTGGCAGGTTCGACAAGAGCGATATTTCCAATGACCTCAAGATGATCGATGTCAACGTCAAAGCTCTCCACTACATAGCGCACCAGATGATGCCGTATTTCATCGCTCGTGACCACGGACACATCATCAACGTGGGTTCCGTGGCAGGTTTGATGCCGGGCGGTCCATTCATGGCGACATACTATGCAACTAAGTCGTATGTTGTATCACTTACAAATTCGATGGCAGAAGAACTTAAGCACCTCGGTAGCCATGTGCAGGCACACGCTCTGTGTCCCGGCCCGGTCGACACGGAGTTCAACGATGTTGCAAATGTTAAATTTTCTCTCCGCGGCATCTCCGCCGGGGAGTGTGTTTCCTATTGTATAGACGAGGCTGATAATGGGACGATAATAATCATCCCGAACCTGATGGTAAGGGTTGGAGTGAGGCTGTCCGGGCTCATACCTAAGAGGGCAGTGCTCAAGGTGCTGGCACGAAGCCAAAAGAGCAAGTTCGACAAGTAGTATCAGTGCAGCAAGATGATACTGTCTGTTCTCGGGTATCTTAGCTAAGACGCTCTTGGCAATCTTAGCTAAGGACTCTTGCTAAGAACGCTTGACAATCTTAGCTGAGGCTGCCCTTGACAAGGCTGCTATATCATGGTATTCTAGCAGAGCATTTTGAGCGCCTATAGCGCAATTGGATAGAGCGTCACACTACGAATGTGAAGGTTCGGGGTTCGAGTCCCTGTGGGCGCACCAAAAGAAGAAGCCTTGAAAAGTCTGCAATTGCGGGTTTTTAGAAGGCTTTTTTATTTTATCAACTGACGACAATAACGATTCCGTTGGTCTAATTTTGTATGGTCAAATAAGTTTGTGTCGTAACCGTATTTATAACCTATCTGTCTCTTATTTGACTATAGAATATTTCAATGATACAACATCAATAATAGAATGTACTCAGATAGACTTTTTCTATAGATATTCCTATTGTTATAGCAGTACCAAGATGATAACCTCAATATCAAATATAAAAATAATTAGATATATGGAGGTATATTGCAATGTCGATTACAGCTGAAACAGCACAAGCGCATAAAAATGACCCTGCAGTACTATGTTGCAGAGCAGAGGAGGGCACAGTACTGGAGCCTGCTAACTTTGAGGATCCGGCGATTTTCCCGGATCTTATTGACACAGGGCTGCTCAACGTAGATGGAGCTCTCAAGCTTGGACAGGTGCTCAACGGCTCAAAGCTGACCAAGACCGTTGATTCGTTAACACCGGTTACTCCGGACATTGTCGATAAGTATGACGAGGCTGTTGACGATGCAGCAGGAGAATCGGCAGAAGCTGAAGCAACTGCAGAGACGGCAGTAGCAGCTCCGGCAGTTGGCGGTGAGGTTCAGAACGTAAGTATGTCGGTAGTCGGAGGCGTTGTTAAGCTCTATATCGGGGAGGGCAAGGACATCGCAATCGAGTTCCCTGTGTAGGGCTTCAGCCTGCATATACTACATAGATAACAAGTATAGACAAATTGATTTACTCCTTGAGTCGGGCTTAGCCCGGCTCTTTGCTTTTTGATGTAAATTTAGGCTTATAGGACAATTCATATAAATTGATGTCGACTGTAGGTAATTACCATTCTACCAATCTATAATCCTAATCTACAAGACGATAAGACGAAATAACCGGTAAATTAATACAACGAAATAACTGCCAAAGTAATACATTTCTATAGCATCTATAGCAAATAACCTCAAATGGCAGTTATCATATAAAAAGAAGAAGAGGCCGACCGACGTCAGCCCCTCCCTGTGAGTTGTTATTAAAGAAGTTCTTTTAATCGCGATTACTTAGGTACTACGAACCCCTTTCCCAGAGCATCGTCCGGATCGATGAACCAAGTAGCTTCTCCGCAGAGGTATGCTGCTCCCTTAACCTGAGGAACAACCGCATCGAATTCTCCGACCTTAGTCTCGCTCTGAATCATGCCGTAGAACTTAGTTCCTATGAATGACTCATATACGAATTCCTTACCAACCGGAAGCTCACCTAGTGCGTGGAGCAGAGACATCTTAGCAGATGTACCGGTTCCGCATGGAGATCTGTCCAGCTGAGGATCAGCAGGATCACCGAAGACTACAAGGTTGCGCAGGTCGGCATCCGGAGTATCTGTGGTTGAGTAGTTCTCAACCAGGTCAACAGATGTGATGTCCAGCTCTGGGTGCTGAATCTCAACTGTTTTGTTAACTTCCTGCAGCATGAAGCTTGAGAACTTAGTTAAGAAGCCTGCTGTGTCAGGACCAACCTTGATACCGAAGTTCTTCTCTGTATCAACAAGAGCGAAGAACGAACCGCCAAAGCAGATATCATACACAATATCCTTGCCTTCGTACTCAACGTGAAGATCCTTCTTATATCTGAATGCGGGAACGTTCGTAAGAGTTACTCCGGTAACCTTTCCATCCTTAACATCAGCAATTGTTCTGATGATTCCGGCTGGGGCTTCAAGAACAACCTCGGTTTGAGGCTCCTTCATCTCCATAAGTCCGCCTTCAAGAATTGCAGTTACAGCACCGATTGTGCAGTGGCCGCACATGTTGAGGTAGCCGCCGCCATCCATGAAGAATACGCCGAAATCAGCTTCTTTGTTGCAAGGCTTTACAACGAAAGCACCGAACATGTCGTGGTGACCACGAGGCTCAAACATGAGAGCTGTTCTTAAATAATCATAATGCTCTTCCAGGAAGTGCTTTCTCTCGATCATTGTATTACCCTCTGTCTCCGGGCAATCAAGAGCCACTCTGCAGTACTCACCTTCAGTGTGAGCTTCGATAGTTCTGATAGGATCAGTATACTTTTTGTAATCAATCTTAGCTGTTAGTGCCATTGTCATGTACCTCCTTAGGTCAAACAAGTTATGAAATAAATAATTGCCACCTAAATAAACTATAGAACAGGGCATATTAAAAGTCAATAATATAACAAGCCCCTATTAAAGAAATAAATACATCATGTTAGCTCGTTGGATTTACAAAGGCTTGAATATACGGCATGCGGCGGTTTTTATAAAAATGTTGTGAACGTTTTATCGAAAAAAATATGTGTAAACCCACGTATCCATAAAAAATATTTGTCCAATAAATTATGTAATATGCTTGAAAAAATTACTGATAAGTGCATAGAGTGTCATAGAATTATATATAGAAAAACTCAATAGATAATCTGGCAATTATCATTGAAATAAATAAATTGTTATGTTATCATCAATCTAGAAAATACCGTGCAGCCCTTTATTTGCACGGCTTTTCGAACGATACACATTAATGATTTGTAGAGTCAAAAATTTTAAGGAGAGACTGTGTCATGGAAAATTTGCAGATTTTGTTGAGCCAGCATGTAGGTAAGCCATGTGCACCAATTGTTAAAGTTGGTGACAAAGTTAAGAAGGGCACCCTCATAGCGGAACCAACAGGTCTCGGCGCAAATATCTTCTCAAGCGCATATGGCGTTGTAGAAGAAATAACAGACGAGATGATTGTTATTAAGCCTGATGAAGAGCAGAAAGACGAGTATGTTCAGATTCCGGAGGGAACACCTCTTGAGATGATTAAGGCTGCTGGAGTTGTAGGAATGGGCGGAGCCGGATTCCCAACTGCAGTTAAGATTGATACACATTTTGAGAACGGCGGTTACGTTCTTATTAATGCTTCTGAGTGCGAGCCCGGACTCAAGCACAACGTTCAGCAGATAGAAGATGAGCCGGAGAAGGTTATCCGCGGAGTTAAGCTCGTGATGGAGATTTCCGGAGCTGACAAGGCTATCTTCGCTATCAAGAAGAAGAATCGCAAAGCTGTTGAAACCCTTGATGCACTTCTTAAGGATGAACCGAATATCTCGAGACATCTTCTGCCGGATATCTACCCGATGGGAGAAGAAAGAGCTGTAGTCAGAGAATGTCTTGGAATAGAGCTGGAGCCAAGCCAGCTGCCGTCTGCTGCAAACTCGGTTGTAATCAACAGCGAGACTTGCGCAAGAGTTGCTGAGGCTGTAGACGAGAGAAAGCCATCGTTCCTCAAGAACCTCACCGTTCGCGGTAAGCTAAACGGCGGTTCTGAGGCTCACGTATTTATAGATGTTCCGGTTGGAACAAGCGTGCGTTCTCTAATTGAGAGAGCCGGCGGTATTGACGGCGAGTACGGCGAGATCGTAATGGGTGGTGCATTCACAGGCAAGTCCACTGATCTGGATGCCCCTATCACTAAGACGACCGGAGCTATCCTGGTATCGATGCCGTTCATGGATCTGCATGGAGCCAGCATGGGAATCCTGGTATGTGCATGCGGTGGTAATTATGAGAGAATGCAGGAGCTCTGCAAGAAGTACAATGCAAAGGAGGTTTCGCATTGTTACTGCAAGCAGGCTCAAGAGCAGAAGAATGGCTCGAGAAAGTGCGAGAGACCGGGGAACTGTCCGGGACAGGTTGCTAACAACCTACAATTCAAGAAGGACAAGTGTGAGTACATCATCATAGGAAACTGCTCCGACTGCTCGAACACTGTAATGGCCTCCGGTCCTAAGATGGGACTTAAGGTTCTTCACCAGACAGACCATGTCATGAGGGCTGTTGATCATCCGTTGTACAGAACTCTGAGAGTTTCTAAGCAGGTTGATCAGGATCTCGACGTAGTGGATAACGTTGAGAGCAACTAATGATATTTAATCCGAGTGCCTCATTTGCCCGATCATTTGAGGCGCGATCGGAGTAAATATAGAATTTTGCATTTGCAAAGGCAATATTTTTAAGGAGGAAGATCGATATGTCAATCACAGCTGAAACAGCTAAACAACATGCGAACGACCCAGCGGTACTATGCTGCAGAGCAGAGGAAGGCACTGTTCTTGAGCCGGCTAACTTCGAAGATCCAGCAATTTTCCCAGATCTAATTGATTCTGGTCTGCTGAATACCGAGGGAGCTCTCAAGCTGGGCCAGGTACTTAACGGATCGAAACTAACTAAAACTGTTGATTCCTTAACTCCAGTTACACCGGACATCGTAGATAAGTACGATGCTGATGAGGCTGCAGAGGAAGAAGCTCCGGCAGCAGAGGCGGAGGCAGCTCCGGTAGCCGCAGCTCCGGCAGTAGCTCCTGTAGCTTCCGCAGCAGGAACAATCAAGCTGCACATTGGAGAGGGCAAGAACATCGACATTGAGCTCCCTGCAGGACTCGGTGGCGGAGTTGTAGCTCCGGCTCAGACAGCAGTAGCAGCAGCGCCGGCAGTTGCAACCGCAGCTCCGGTAGATGAGGATGCTGAGACTGTTTTAAGGGAGATGACAAGAAAGCACTACAAGATCAACAAGGTTGTTCTTGGAGATGAGACTAAGATTGAGGGAGACACTCTCTACGTTCGCAAGAGCGCAGCAACAGAGGGTGCAGAAGCTCAGAGACTGGTTCAGTCCCTGGAGCTTAGCCTGATCACACCGGATGACTATCACGTGTACACAGAGACAGTAATGGATATCCAGCCAATTGCTACTAAGGAAGATTCCGACATGGGACTTGGCGAGGGCGTTACAAAGGTTCTCGATGGTGTAGTCATGGTAGTAACCGGTATCACAGAAGAAGGTGTTCAGGTCGGTGAATTCGGCTCTTCCGAGGGATACATCGACGAGAACATGATGTGGGGTCGTCCCGGTGCTGTTGATAAGGGTGAGATCATGATCGTTGCTCACGCAGTTATCGACAACAAGAAGAACATGGAGAGGCCGGGACCTATAGCAGTTCACACTGCAGTAGATCACGTAACTTCTGAGATCAGAGAAGCTATGAAGAGAGATCTTAAGGATGTAGCACCGGCTGAGGAGCAGATTCTTCAGCAGACAAGACACCCGGGAAAGAAGAAGATCGTTATCGTTAAGGAGATCATGGGACAGGGTGCTATGCACGACAACTTCCTATTCCCTAACGACCCTGTAGGTGTACTGGGAGCTAAGCCAAACGTTGACCTCGGTAACGTTCCGGTTATGGCTAACCCTCTTGAGGTACTCGATGGTTGTATCCACGCTCTGACATGCATCGGACCTGCTTCCAAGGAGATGTCAAGGCACTACTGGAGAGAGCCGCTGGTTCTTGAGGCTGTACATGACCCGGATGTTGACGTAGTTGGTGTAATCTTCGTTGGATCACCTCAGGCTAACGCTGATAAGTTCTACGTATCCAGAAGACTCGGTCAGATGGTTGAGTCCATGGGCGTTGACGGTGCATTCGTTACGACAGAAGGATTCGGAAACAACCATGTTGACTTCACAAGCCACATCGAGCAGATTGGTAAGAGAGGAATTCCGGTTGTAGGATTCTCATTCTGCGCTGTACAGGGTGCTCTTGTAACGGGTAACAAGTTCTGCGATGCTATGATCGACAACAACAAGTCCATGTCCGGAATCGAGAACGAGGTTCTTGCTTGCAACACTCTCTGCACAGAGGATGCTCTCCGTGGACTTGCTATGCTGAAGGCTAAGATGGCCGGCGAAGAGATTAAGGCTCCGGAGAGAAAGTACAACGTAAATGTTAAGAATAACAACGTTGAGCTCATCGAGAAGGTTACTGGCAAGAAGATGGAACTCGTAGATAACGAGCAGTCGCTTCCTATCAGTGAGAAGAGAAAGGAAAAGTACGACTAGTTTATAGTTAGGAAGGTAGATATTACTGATGAAGTATGGGGATAAGATAATCAAGGTTGAGGGAATCATTACAGAAGTGCATGATGGAGGAATCTGTGTTGACATCAAGGGTCGATTGGGAGAACTCAAGGTGCCGATGAGGATGGTTATCTCGGATTATCCACTGGAAGTAGGCCAGACGGTTGCCTGGAATATGAGTTTCATAGAGCAGGAGGGACCGGAGGTCAACGAGAAATACGTAAGTAATATCGATATTCTAAATAGACGTCGTGCTGAATATGCTGAAAAGCACAAATAAACTAAGGAGGAAAAGACAAATGAGTATGACAGTTGTAAAAGGCTTACAATCTGAAATATTTGTTCCTATTACACCTAAGTCAGTATTTACACCAGTAACAAAGCCACTCAAAGAGATGACAGTTGCTCTTGCTACTGCTGCAGGTGTACACGTAAAGACAGATAAGAGATTCAACCTCGCTGGAGACTTCACTTGGAGAAAGGTTCCGGATGATATTCCATCAAGCGAGCTAATGGTAACACATGGTGGATATGACAACTCTGATGTTAACAAGGACATCAACTGCATGTTCCCAATCGACAGACTCCACGAGCTGAGAGATGAGGGATTCATCAAGGCAACAGCTCCTACACATGCCGGATTCATGGGCGGTGGTGGAAACATCGAGAAATTCACTAACGAAACCGGTCCACAGATCGCTCAGATGCTCAAGGATGAAGGCGTTGACGCTGCAATCCTTACAGCCGGATGAGGAACCTGCCACCGCTCTGCAACAATCGTGCAGAGAGCAATTGAGGAAGCAGGAATTCCTACTGTTATCATTGCAGCGCTTCCACCTGTTGTAAGACAGGCAGGATCTCCGCGTGCGGCAGCTCCAATCGTACCTATGGGTGCTAATGCAGGTGCTCCACATGACGTAGTGATGCAGAAGGCAATCGTAAAGGCAACGCTTGAGCTTCTCGAGACAATCGAGACTCCGGGAAAGATTGTTCCACTGCCTTTCGAGTATCACGCTGTAATCTAGTTCTAGAACTTAATAGGACATCGGAAACGAAGACGGGGCAGATGTATATCTGCCCCTTTTTTCAAAAAAGCATTCGAGAAATTCTTAACACATTTGCCACCTAATCATATAAGGATGATCGAATGATGTAGCAATTATTTAAGTATAGTAATTACTGGAAGTTAAAGTATTGAGGTATGCAAATGAGTGTACAGGAAATTGATTTGAGAAGACTTGTCATCAAGGCATTTCATATGAATAGCGTTGAGATGGGTGAGCACAACCATGTAGCGTACAATGGCGAGATGGTCGTATCTGAGGAAATTATTCCATCCCTTCTGGAGAAATATGATGCTATCGACAACATTGGTATTCAGATTATAAAGCCGGGAGATCATGATAGATGGACTAATACCATCATGGATATTATTCCTATCTCGGCAAAGGTTCTGGGAAAGTGCGGAGAAGGAATAACGCATACTATCACAGGAGTGTATGTGATGCTTACCGGTGTTGATACTGAGGGCAAGCAAACTCACGAGTTTGGATCTTCGGAAGGAAAACTCAGTGAACAACTGGTGCTCGGTAGAGCCGGAACACCGGGAGAGGACGATTATATCATTTCTTTTGATGTAACCTTTAAGAAGGAGATGGGTCAGGAGAGATACGGATGCCTACAGGGGCATCAGGCTTGTGATGACTTCATTCAGACTTATAGAGAGCAGATGAAGAAGTTTGACGGTAACAAAGCTACAGAGCGTCATGAGTATCATGATGTTGTTAGACCCGGACAGAAGAAAGTGCTGATAATCAGACAGGTCGCCGGTCAGGGTGCTATGTACGACACATATTTGTTCCCGGATGAGCCATCAGGTGCTCACGGCGGACGTTCTATAATAGAGATGAACAATATGCCTGTGTTCTTGACTCCAAACGAGTACAGAGACGGCGCTATTCGTTCGATGCAATAGGGAGGTGCTGATATGGGAATTGGTCCTTCGACTAAAGAAACAAGCTTGCACCACTTCAGAGATCCACTGGTAGAGATCGTTGGTGCAGATTCGGGAATTGACCTGATGGGAGTGCTCCTGTTCGGTACATCCGATGATAACAAGGAAAAGCTCAGAAACAGCAAGCGTGCAGCTGTAATGGCGCAGGGTATGCGTGCAGATGGCGTTATCGTTACCTCTGACGGTTGGGGTAACAGTGATGTAGACTATACAAACTGCGTGGAAGAGCTTGGAGAGATGGGCATCCCGATGTCCGGACTCAACTTCAGCGGAACCGTGGCTACGTTTGTGGTAGAGAATGAATATTTACAGAACAATATCGTAGACATCAACAAGAACCCGGAGGGTATTGAATCGAATATTGTGGGTGAGAATAACATGACTGCAGACGATGTTAAGAAGGCTCTGATGATTCTTAAGATCCGCATGAAGGAAAAAGAATTAAAAAATAGATAAATCGCAACCTGGTGTATGCGATTATGCTATAATACGTATGAGGGATGACGGATGATTCCGGCATCCCTCATTTTGTAGATAACATAAGAGGTGTGGGATACATGAGAAATCCAAACAGACAGGCGGCGAAGCGCAGAGCTGTAGAATCGGAAGGCTCTGACACAATACTGATATACAATTCGAGCAACGGAGCTACCGAACAGTACGCAGAATGGATATCTAAGGCGTTAGACTGCGATGTTATGAAGTATTCGAGGGGAAAGCTCGGGTATGCATCGATGTATCAGAATATAATATTCGGAAGCTGGATAAGAGGCGGGGAGATTACGCGCTACAATATGCTGCGAGCGAATCTTGTTAACTTCGGAATAGAGAACAACAATTTGATCGTCTTTGCCACAGGCATCATCAAGCCGTCAGATGAGTATACCGCATACGTAAAAAGCCTCAATGGATGCAAGCAGCTTCCTGAAGGATGCTTCCATCTGCTTCCCGGCAGATATGATCCTAGCGGATGTAAGAGCGCAGATAGGCTGGCACTCAAGGCGATGGGTGATAGGATATTTACACCGCTCTCAAAGGAAGAAATATCGGCCGCTAGAGATAGGTTCAAGGTTGGATATGATGGTGTAGAGATAGAGACAATAAAGCCAATCATAGAAAAGGTGCTTGAGTTTAGACAGTAACTGAATACGAAAATTAAAAAAGGTCTCCGTCAGGAGACCTTTTTTAACGTTGAATCAAACAATGCGATTAAGCATTCTTCTTCTTGTTGTCTGCAACAGCGTCCTTACCAAACATGAATGCTGTGAAGAATACAACCACAATGACAATCTTCATCAGGATATCAAGCGGCAAGCTCTTTACGAGGAAGTAAGCGATGCAAACACCGATAACTCCACCTACCATCTGGCATAGCGTGCAAACCATGTCGAATCTGTTTTCCTTGATGAACTTAGGACCGTTACCAAACGCCATCAGGTATGCGCAAGAGCCCATCATGATTGGGAACGCAGCCCCGACGTTCATTCCGAGTACGGATACGAGCGCCAAGCAAGGAGCATAGAGTCCTACACCGATGTTCATGAGAGCACCGAGGAAGAAGTTAATTACTACAGCCACGACCAGCTTTACCCCGTGCAGAGCAGTTGCAGTTCCAACGAGACCGAAAGGTCCAATCTGAGCAGTCTTGCACGCCATCACAGTGCCGAGAATCAGAAGACCGATGCACATTCCGATACGAACCTTGTGCTGATCCCACTTTGTAACGAATCCGGCTCCCACGAATGCACCGAGTACAGCTGCGACCAGCATGGAAATAAGTGTAAGAGTGTCAACCTCAACGAATCCGAAGAACAGGAATGCCTCCAAAAGTACAGGGAGAGTATCTCCGACATTCAGAGTTCCCGGAATATAAATATCTTTGATGGAACCTCTGATCTTGAACAGTGCGCAGGATGTAGCATACGAGCCGATACCCAGAGTATCAAAGAAGTTGGCAACAAGACCTACCATAGCGTTCCAAGGAGCAAATCTCTTCTGCTCTGCCCATTCAGCCTTGCCTTCTTCTGTTGCAAGATTAGATTTAATCTTCATTGCTGTCAGCGCAATACAGAGAACCATTCCGATTACGCAAAGTCCTTTTAATACAATTAACATAATAACCTCCATACGTCTAAAAACGATGTAAAAAGATAATTCCAAACAGACTCCCGATCGTCTGTCTATGTTCTGATTATAGTACTTTGATATATGTTTGTCAATAATATAAAGATAATATGTAGTTATTGTTAAAAGATTTATCAAGTGATTTATATTTAGCTTTTTATAGCCCTGATGTGATACAATTTACCAATCGAATTAGAGAAAAAATTTTAATTTCCCGTTATATATCATGGTTAAATTAACAGAATGAGGTAGAGATGGCATTTACGCACTTACACGTTCACTCTGAATACAGTCTGCTGGACGGAATGTCCAGGATCAGCGAAGCGCCCGAATACGTCAAAAGCCTGGGAATGGATTCTCTGGCTATTACGGATCACGGTGTCATGTTCGGAATTGTTGATTTCTATAAGTCGTGCAAGAAGGCCGGTATTAAGCCTATCATCGGATGTGAGGTCTACGTGGCTGCACGCACTAGATTTGACAAGGATCCGGAGCGTGACAGGGGTATGTTCCACTTGATCCTGTTAGCTGAGAACATGACCGGATACAAGAATCTTACCAAGATTGTTTCAATCGGTTTCACGGAGGGGTTCTATTTTAAGCCAAGGGTTGATAAGGAAGTATTGCGCGAACACAGCGAAGGAATCATCTGCCTGTCTGCGTGTCTTGCAGGAGCAATTCCTCGGAAAATTCTGGGCGGTGACTACTCCGGAGCTGAGGCGGAGGCAATTGAACTACAGGAGATATTCGGAAAGGACAATTTCTTTCTGGAGATACAGAACCATTTTCTTGATGAGGACAAGGCGGTAACTGAGGGGCTTGTCAGGCTTGCTAAGGAAATTGGTGCACCGCTGGTCGCTACAAATGATGCGCACTATATAAAGCGGAGCGATGCCAAGGCGCACGATGTACTGCTTGCTATCCAAACGGGAACAACCGTGGACGATGAAAATCGCATGCGCTTTGCAAATGACGAGTTCTATCTGAAGGATGAGTCGGAGATGTTCTCGCTGTTTCCCGATTTACCGGAGGCTATCGAGAATACGCACAGGGTTGCGGAACGCTGCAATGTGGAGTTTGAATTCGGGAACTACCATCTGCCGGAGTTCATCTCACCGGGTGGATTAACCAATCGTGAATATCTCAGGCAGCTCTGCTATCAGGGCCTCGAACGTCGTTACGGCAGTGAAGCGCTTGAAGATGGCAATTTTTATCGCGAAAGGCTTGAGGGCGAGCTGTCGGTGATCGAGTCGATGGGCTATGTCGAGTACTTTCTGATTGTGTGGGACTTTATCCACTATGCCAAGAGCAACGGAATCCCGGTTGGTCCGGGCAGAGGCTCTGCGGCGGGAAGTATCGTGGCGTACAGCCTGGCGATTACCGAGATAGATCCGATTAAATATAATTTGATTTTTGAGAGATTCCTAAATCCTGAGCGTGTCAGCATGCCGGATATCGACGTCGATTTCTGTATCGACCGCAGGCAGGAGGTCATCGATTACGTTGTACGCAAATATGGGAAGGACAAGGTGTCGCAGATTATAACCTTTGGAACGCTCAAAGCCAAGGCTGCAGTCAGAGATGTCGGGAGGGTGCTCAACGCCAGCTATGCAGAGGCGGATGCGATTGCCAAGGCTATCCCGAATGAATTGGGAATAACTATCAGCAAGGCACTGGATATAAATCGCGACCTGCGCACTCGCTATGAGACTGAACCGCTGGTTAAAAACATCCTTGATATGTCGATGGCTGTTGAGGGCATGCCTCGTCATTCCTCTACACACGCTGCAGGTATCGTGATCAGCAAGATGCCGTTGGACGAATATGTACCTCTGTATATGTCGGACAAGGGGCTGGCAACTCAGTTCAACATGACTACAATCGAAGAGCTGGGCTTGCTTAAAATGGACTTTTTGGGTCTCAGAAATCTCACTATGATCAACGAGGCTCTGCAGCTGATAAAGGAAAATCATGACGTAGAGATTGATTTCGGCAAGATGGATTATGACGATCCTGCTGTATATGACATGATTGCCAAGGGCAACACTCAGGGAATCTTTCAGCTCGAGAGCACCGGGATGACCGAATTTATGAAGAATTTAAGCCCTTCGTGCTTCGAAGATATAGTAGCCGGAATCTCGCTGTACAGGCCGGGGCCTATGGATTCGATTCCGAAGTATATAGATAATAAGAAGAATCCCGACCATGTCAAATATGTTGATCTTCATCTGGAGCCAATCCTCAATGTTACATACGGCTGCATGGTGTATCAGGAGCAGGTAATGCAGATTGTGCGTGACCTCGGCGGATATTCTTATGGACGCTCGGACCTTGTGCGCCGTGCAATGTCCAAGAAAAAGATGAGCGTCATGCTTGAGGAGAAGAAATATTTTATACACGGAAAAGACGATTCAGATGGAACACCTGCAATCAGGGGGTGCATCGCTAACGGAATTCCTGAGAAGGCTGCTGAAGCGATATTTGACGACATGGTTAGCTTTGCGGAATATGCGTTTAACAAATCGCACGCTGCCGCGTATGCTGTCATTTCATATGAGACCGCATATCTGAAAGCGCACTACCCTGTAGAGTTCATGGCCGCGCTGATGTCCAGCGTTATGGGAGAGCCAAGGCACATCGCTGCATACATTAGGAATTGCAAGGAGCTGGGAATAGAGGTGCTGCCACCTTCCGTGCTGCACAGCAGGCGCAAGTTCACTGCGAAGGATGGCAAGATTAGATTTGGTCTATTGGCTATCAAGAACGTAGGTACAGGAATTGTAGATGCTATCGTCGAGGGCAGACGGGGGTGCAATATAGATAATTTGTACGACTTCATCAAGTCGATAGATCCCTCGGAGCTCAACAAGAAGGCTGTCGAGTGCCTTATTAAAGCGGGCGCTATGGATGAGTTTACTCCGAATAGAGCGGCGCTTCTCGCAATCAGTGACGATGCCGTCGGAGCTGCACAGAGCAGTGCACGTAAGCTTTCAAAGGATCAGATATCTCTGTTCCAATTGGATTCTGACCTGATGGAGGATGTCAAGACTGCTCCGGAGCTGCCGGATATTCAGAATTTTGACATGGCGCATCTATTGGCTATGGAAAAGGAAATGATGGGTGTTTATCTGTCCGGCCATCCTCTCGACAAGTACCGCGAGCTGATTGGGAAGAATATTACCGCGAATACAGGTGAGATATTTGATTCGAATACGAATGGCAGAGATGAAGAAGCTGCCGAATTTGCAGTGGATAGCGGCAGCAATAATGGGAAATTCCGTGATGGTGACAGCGTCATCATGGCGGGCTTGGTTGGAAACTTGAGGCGAATGGTCACAAAATCCAATCAGGAGATGGCGCGACTCACCATTGAAGATTATTATGGTGTGATTACGGCAATTGTATTCCCCAGAGATTATGCTAAGACGAAGTACATCCTCGCAAATGATGCAATCGTCGCAATCAAGGGAACGCTCAGCTTTAAGGAGGATTCAGATCCTGAGATTCTTGTCAACAGAGTTACGGAGATTGAGCGTATCAGTGAGTTTGAGGAACAGGGTTACGGAAATGAGCGCTCCGGCATGAGAGGATATTCACGCAGCAGCTCATATGGAAATCGCAATTCGGCTGACGAGCTTGCGGACGGCAGAGGACCTGCACGAGCTGACTCATTCCCCGGAACAGCTGCTAATTATAGTAAATCCGATAAATTGAAGCTACATAGCGATGAACGCTACCTTAAGCTTAGGGTAAGCAACGAGCTGGTCGAACAGCTTGGTGCGGACGAGATTCAGCAGAGAATCCTCGGATCGGCATCTGCGCATAGAGGGCGGATAGTGATGCTGATATATCTGCCCGGGCAGAAGCCTATGCGTTCGGCAAACGGAGTTTCAATCGATGAAAACCTTCTGATTGAGCTTGAGCAGCTGCTGGGTAAGGAAAATGTAAAATATTAAAATATTAGTGTACTTAGGGAGATATTGCGGGTAAAAAAGATATGTTTGAAATAAAGATAAGATTAACAACAGTTTCGTATTTGGAGAGATATTGTGGGTAAAAAAGCCATAGTGATATACAATTCTAAACGCGGTTCGACTAAGCAGTACGCAGAATGGATAGCTTCGGAGCTCGATTGCACTGCTGTCCCGCTGATTAACTTTGATTACGGGTCACTCGACCGATTCGATGTCGTGATATTTGGAGGCTGGCTCAGGGGCAGCGGTATAGTGGGCTTCGATAAGTTCAGGAAGCAGATTGTAGGGTGTGAAGATAAGCTTATCCTGTTTGTAACCGGAATTTCGGAGTATAATCCGGCGAACTATCAGCAGATATGCGAGATCAACTTTAAGGATGGCGTGAATATGCAGAATACGCTGCTGTACTTTTGCCCCGGACGTTATGTTCCCGGAGAAGTGAAGGGGCTCGATAAATTCCTTATGGCAGTATCCAAGAAGGTGCTATTGTCCGGAACCACCGACAAGGAGTCGGCTGCTGCTGCAAATTCGATGGTAGATGCAATCGTGAACGGTGTGGATAACGTCGATGAGCGATATGCGAAGCAGGTAATACGGGCTGCACTGAGACGTCTTCGAGATGAATGAGTCTGCTCATTTCCTCGTAATGAAATCTTTCTGGTGCTTACAGCTTGCGTTTATTATAGCTTTAAATATATCTTTATTTAAATCCGCCAAATCACGGCTGGAACGTGACTGCAGCTTTGAGAACAACGAGTCCTCCCTAGGTTGATCAACAATCTCAAGGTTGTGCTCCTGCTTGTATATCGCGACGGCTTCTGCAACTCTAAGGCGCTGTTCGATTAGTGGCAGCAGCTGAGAATCGATGGCATCTATTTCGGATCTGCAATCCGATATGTGCTGAACACCGGAGTCACCGTTGTTCAACATGCCATCAGGCTGCTCATCCGGCGCAGTGGATGCAGCTTGGCCGGCAGTCGAAGCGTCCTTATCGCTATTCTCAATTTGCACGTATTCGAGCTTGATATCTGCCGATTCCATTGGCTGCTGTGATAGCATTACATCGACCAGCACAATTGCGGTTGCAGCCTCTATACATGGAAGTGCCCTCGGAACGATACACGGATCATGCCTGCCGTGAACCTCGATTTCAGTTTCTTCCCTGCTGTCATATATTATGGTGCGCTGAACCCTTGCAATAGAAGGGGTTGGCTTGATAGCGACTCTGAATTCAATATCCATACCGTCGCTGATACCGCCGAGTATTCCTCCGCAGTTGTTGGTTCGTGTGCGCACATTTCCCTCTGCATCGTAATAAAACTCGTCATTGTTTTCGCTGCCGTACATTTCAGCTGCGCCAAATCCGGCGCCAAATTCAATGCCCTTTACGGCAGGTATTCCGAAAATCGCCTGTGAAAGCCTTCCTTCGAGCCCCTCAAAAAGAGGTCCACCATAGCCCGCGGCCAATCCGCTTACTGTACAGATCACTGTGCCGCCGACGGAATCTCGGAGCGCCTGCGCCTTGACAATTTCGGACAGAGGCTCTGAAGAATTTCCATGAATGTCGTGAATGGAAGCGCTTACAGCAATGCCCTCGGATTCCAGTATCTGCTTGCAAATTCCTCCCGCGATGCAGAGAGGCGCTGTCATGCGTCCCGAAAATGCGCCACCGCCGCGCGAGTCCTCGTGACCCTTGTATTTGACGTGAGCTGTATAGTCGGCATGACCGGGCCGGGGTGTGCGAGCCAGCGCGGAGTAGTCGGAGGATTTGACGTCCGTGTTGTATATAATTGCCTTGATCTGTTCTCCAGTTGTCATACCGTCCTTGATCCCGCTGATGAATTCAGGGTGATCCGGCTCCTTGCGCGCTGTCGATAAATTGCTTTGGCCGGGTGCTCTGCGCGTCATGAAGGTCGCCAGAGCTTCTTCATCAATCCGGATGCCGGGTGGCAAACCGTCGAGAATCATGCCAATCGACGTACCGTGTGATGTGCCGAATATAGATAATGTTAGCTTTTCACCTCGTAAAACAGACATAAGCTCTCCTTTATATATTACTTTATATATTAATAATATATGTCAGTCATCGTCCGACAACACTTTTGTAGTGAGACCGAGCCGTCCCAACACCTTGAAGAAATCGGGATACGACTTAGCTACTGCTCGGCAGCCGTGAATTCTGACAGGCTGCTCGCTCACCAGGGAAGCCGCCGCAAGCATCATTATAATCCTGTGGTCGCCGTATCCGTCTCCGACGTAGCTTCCGCTTAGAATTCCTGTCCCTACTATTACAAGCCCGTCTGACGTCTCCGATATATCAGCTCCAAGCTCCGTGAGGACTGCACATGTGCCGGACAGCCTGTCGCTTTCCTTTAGTCTCGCCCGCTTTGCGCCATATATCTGCGTTCTGCCGCGAGCTTGTGTTGCAAGCAGAGCTATAATAGGGACTAGATCCGGACAATCCGAAGCATCAATGGCATCGATAGACTTAAGTCCCTCTGACGGATATATGTCCACAGTTCCATTTAGCGTGCTGATTGCATCCGGATAGCACCTGAGCTTGATGCCGAATTCCTTCAGCAAATCCAAAATCCGCCTATCGCCCTGCTCCGACCGGAGCGGCAGGTTGGTTACTCGTAACTGCTCGCCGGATAGGGCGCCAATAGCCAGCAGCACTGCAGCGTTTGACCAGTCGCCTTCAATTTCAAGGGCATTTACTGTGCCGACCTTTCCGACATAGCGCTGATTACCCGGAATTGTATAGATCCACTCGTCAGAAGCAGAAGTACACCTGATATCGATACCGTATCTGCGCAGCACGGAAAGCGTCATCCTCACATATGCCTTTGACTCAAACCTCCCGCGAATTCGAATGACGCTATCTGATTCGAGTAGAGGTAGTGCGAACAATAATCCGCTTATGAACTGCGAGGATTGGGGACTATCAAAGGTAAACTCGCCGGACTGCAGCCTTTGATTGGGGAGCCTGCCGGAAATCCGGAGTGAATCGGGTGTATCTCTAGTAATTTTCATCCCGTGCAGCTCCAGCTGCTCGTTGAGCTCAGAGATTGGACGATCACTTAGTCTGCCGTGCAGCTTAAATTCAGCATCGACTCCCAGTGACGCAACTACAGGTAGGAGAAATCGGAGGGTAGTCCCGCTTTCCTTGCAATCTATGATCAGCCGGCTGCACATAGAACCGCCGCTCCTTTCAGATTCACCTTTCCTGTTAACTACGCCGTTATGCCCGGCAGTAGACGGGATATCGAATCGCTCCGGAGTGCCGGCGTTCCTGTTAATTACGTTGTTCTTCCGGGGCGGCTGATTGGGAAGCTTGACCATAGCCTCATAGGTTGCAAGTATATCGTCGGATAAATCCGTGATATCGAGCTGCAATTCATGCCCCGCAAGGGAGGCAGCAATAATCTCTCTGTGCAGGTATGACTTTGAGGCAGGGGCAGCGACATGCTTGATATGGGTAAAACTCGGAAAGTTGGCGGGTGGTACGTCAGCACGGCTTGAATTTCCACATACCTCATGAGTGGATCGCTCCAGAAACCATCTGAGCTTATCAGGATTGATACCGCACATATGCGTTACAGCGACAAAGCCGATGATGACGAGCACCGTACCTGACGGTTGATATTCAGATATTAGTTCCCCGAGTTTAGATAACAGCATCGACGCACCTCAACACACAGCGATTATTTTGTATTTTAGTTAGCAACGAATACGCGCTGTGTACATCCGCATATAAATTAGTGTTCCTATGCGGTAATTGTAACAGGTACGCGGGTAGGGAGCAAATATCATAAATATTAAACCATAGGTTTACTTTAAATTATATCGATTGATACTATTATGTCAGAATGTATATGATATAATGCAGGGTATAAAAGATATTAATCGTATATGGCTATTCGTAACGGAAAGGAGTTAATCATGGTTAACGAAAAATATCATGGCTTAGGAACAGCCCCATCAGTTATCAGAGAACTGTTTGCATATGGATTGCAGCAGGCTAAGGTAGTGGGTAAAGAGAACGTGTACGACTACTCACTGGGTAATCCAAGCATTCCGGCGCCGGCTAAGGTTAACGAGACAATCAAGAAACTTGTTGACACAGAGGATTCAATCCAGCTTCACGGTTATTCGATGGCTCCCGGATTCGAGAACGTACGTCAGGCAATCGCTGACAACCTCAACGAGAGATTTGGCGTAAACGCAAAGGCTAACGAGCTGTTCATGACATGTGGATGCGCTCCGGCACTGGTATCTGTTGCTCACGCACTCACAACATCCCCTGAAGATGAGTTTGTGGCAATCGCACCATTCTTCCCTGAGTACAACGTATTCTTTACCTGTGCAGGTGCTAAGCTGACTGTCGTACCCGCTGATACAGTTCACTTCCAGATTGATATGGATGCACTCGAGAAGACTATCAACGAGCATTCTGTAGCTGTTGTAATCAACTCCCCTAACAACCCGTCAGGAGTTGTATATACAGAGGGAACTCTCAAGGCAATTGCTGAGCTGCTCGATAGAAAGAGCAAGGAGTACGGACACCCGATCTATATCATCGCAGACGAACCGTACAGAGAGCTCGTATATGATGGAGTTAAGGTTACATTTATCCCGACAGTATATGACAACACGATTGTATGCTACTCATGGTCCAAGTCGCTATCTCTGCCCGGAGAAAGAATCGGATATGTGTATGTTCCTGAGAAGTGTGCGGATGCTAAGGCTCTATATGATACGGTTGCCGGTGCTGCTCGCGAGATCGGATCTGTATGCCCTCCGACTCTGATTCAGAAGGTTATCGGCGAGTGCGTTGGTGAGATGCCTGACCTGGCTGCCTACGATGAGAACAGAAATCTTCTCTACAACACTCTCAGAGAGTACGGATATGAGTGCGCTAAGCCGGACGGTGCTTTCTATCTCTTCGTAAAGGCTCCAAACGGTGATGCAGTTGCATATTCTGAAAAGGCTAAGCTGGATCACAACCTGCTCGTAGTTCCCGGAGACGGATTTGCTTGCCCCGGCTATTTCAGACTTTCGTACTGCGTAAGCAATGATATGATCAAGAGATCGCTGCCCGCATTCAAGGCTATGATCGAGTCTTACAAGTAAGCTGTCACATTTGCAATTAAACGCTGAAATAATTGCGTTTAAGCAAGTTGTTATTAAAAGCATAATGGTGTGGGGTGGGACGTATGTCTCGCCTACACCTTTTTATAGGGGAAATACGCCTCATGGAATCTAAAACTATAATAACTTTTATAAAAGCCGCAGAACTCGGCAGCTTCTCTCGCACCGCAAATGTGTTGGGATATTCGCAGGCAGCGGTAACTGTTCAAATCAAGCAGCTCGAGGATGAACTGGGCACGAGACTTTTTGACAGAATGGGGAAGGGAATTCAGCTCACTTCAAGTGGAGAGCGTTTTCTGCCTTATGCACAGCAGGTGCTCAAGGTTAACGAGCAGGCTCGCAAGTTCATGAAGCTGGATGATGAGCTGCATGGGACAATCAGAATAGGAACAACATCTTCGATGGCAAACGCTTATTTCCCAACATTGTTAAGGGAATTCAGCGAGACATATCCTCAGATTAAGCTCGTGCTCAAGACATCGGATTACTTCGACAACGTATATGAGAAGCTCAAGCAGAACGAAATAGATTTTGCCCTGTTCATAGATCGTAAGATGGTGTACAAGGACTGCAACACTGTCGTAGATCATCCCGAGGAGATGATTTTTATAGCATCGCCTGACAATCCGCTGGCATCGAGGAAGGATATACCGATTCAGGATATTGTCAGCAACGGATTCATTACTTCCGATCAGGAGGTGAGCTATCCGAGGTTCCTCGACGACTACTGCAAGGACAATGGTATAGAGTATGAGCCAATCATGGAGGTCAGCTCGGTTATAGCGATTAGCGAGATAGTTGCAAGCAGCAACTGCGTATCCTTCGTTCCGAAATCTTCTATTATCAGAGATCTCGAGCAGGGCAGGGTTGTAATACTGGATGCGGATAAGAGCTTCAAATGTAGGATGTACTCGCAGATAGTGTATCGACGTGAGAAGTGGATTGAACCTCACCTGGAGATATTTATGGAATTTGTTCGCAGCAAGATCAGGAAAATTGATAATACTGAAGAGCCTGCGGATATACAACAATAAGCAGAGAGAGCAGCGTGAGAACGATTGAGTAATGGAAGTCTAAATAGGCGCGGATAGACAGCGATAAGCAAGGTGAGCAGCCCGGGATAGATTTCGATTTGTTAAGCAGATGATGAATGCGCGTATTGAGAAATAATTAGAGAAGGCGATAGAGACAGAGAGATGAATATAAGCAAGAACGGTATTATAGATTTTATTGTTATCACTATTGGTACGATTATATGCGGTGCTGCGACCTATTTCTTTATGGTCCCAAGCAATCTCGCAATTGCCAGTGTATCCGGTGTAGCGATTCTGATCGGCAAGTTTATCCCTCTGTCCAAATCAGTGCTTATCCTGATTTTAAATGTTGTACTCCTCGTCATCTCGTGGTTCTTCGTTGACCGTGAATTTACCATCAAGTCGGCATACCCGTCGGTGGGTCTTCCGGTAGTTATGATGGTATTCGAGTATTTCACTCCGAACTATCATGGGGTGATGAATGATCAGTTTCTGGACATGATATGCTATCTGTTCCTGTGCGATCTGGGCATTGCGCTCATGGTTGTGAGAAATGCTTCGTCCGGAGGACTCGATGTGCTCTATAAGATGGCAAACAAATACCTGAGCATTGACTTTGGCGTTGCGACATCTGTCGTCGGAATAGTCATCTCAGCGCCGGCGATATTTATTTATGACCCTAAGACCGGAGTCCTGAGTATATTGGGTACATACATCACGGGAATTATTATCGACCACTATGTGTTCGGCATGACTACTAAGCTCAAGATATGTATATTGTCCAAGAAGTATGAGGAGATATGCGAGTACATACTCAATGAGCTGCATAGCGGAGTGACCATCTACGAGGCATCAGGTGGATTTACAGGTGAGAAGATAAAGGAGCTCAACGTGATTGTCAACAGAAACGAATACGCCAAGATTATGAAATACCTGAAAAGTGCAGATCCGGACGCGTTTGCAACGGTTACAAATATACATGATGTTATGTACAGGCCGAAGCGAATATCGAAGAGTGACAGTGTTAAATAATGAATCGAAAGCCCGCAGTCCGGCGGGCTTTTATCATTGCTTTCATCATTCGCGTCCGCTGCGAGCGGCGACTGGCGCAGATGTGCAGCCGGGATATTGAAACAAAAAAAGAACGAAGGGAGACACTCCTTCGTTCCGGCGTATTTTTAACTTATACGCTGCACATGTATGTGCTGTGGGGACGGGTGAGAATTAGTTGTTCTCCTTGAGACTGTTAAGTCTCTTAGCGAGTCTCGAAACTGTTCTGGAAACGGTATTCTTGTGATAAGTACCCTTAGCAGCAGCCTGCATCAGCTTCTTCTCAGCAGCCTTAAATGCCTGCTCTGCTTCTGCAACATCACCTGTGTTAACTGCAGCTAGAAAAGCCTTCTCAGCTTCGCTAACATGGTTCTTAACTCTCAGGTTGCGAGCAGTCTTCTTGTCAATAGTTTTGATTCTCTTCTTTGCGGATTTAATGTTTGCCATTTATTTACCCCACTTTTCTTATAAACAGTTATAATTCGCCTTGAAATTATATCTCACAAGCTTTGAAATTTCAAGTTCATGAGCGCAGTTTCTCGGCAATCACATAATAAATACATCGCAGATACTGCTTTTTAAATAAATTGCCTGTGATAAGGGAGGCAGCTGCATTGAAAGCGCAATTGTGAATCGGATTCGCTCTATATATTAGTCGAGCGCAGCCAATTCCTTTCGTAGAAATTTCGCGATCAGCTTGTGACCGGCTGCATTAGGATGCATGCCGTCAGCACAGATATAGTCGCTATAATCTCCCAAATCCAGGAAAGGCTTCCTGATATCAAATAACTGTATCCCATATTCGTCCGCAAGCCTGATGACCATATCGTTATAGTCGCTCTGCCATTTTTCTATGGATAGGATATCCCCTCCGAGATATTTCATTATGTTGTCCTTGTTGAGATCTCGCGATACCCAGCGGAAGAAACGCTTTCCGTCAAGAGGCGGGAGAGTGAGCAGTATAGGCCTGCTGCCGGCGAGCATTGTCTTTTCGATTATATGCTCATACTGTTCTTTGAACTCGCTGAGGGGAGTTTCGGCACAATGCTCGCAATTTGGGGATACGGACACCTCGTTCCAGTTTATATTGCAATCATTTCCTCCAAATTCAATCAACGTGTATTTATAATCCTTAATATTGGAGTAACGCTTGTCGAGAATCTTACTTCCCTTTGAGGTTGTAGCGCCGAACGAAGCGAAATTTCTGAAGGTGGAGCCGAAATCCTTCTGCAACAGAGCGATGAAGTTGTCGTTTAGCAAAGCATATTTCTGTCTGATCTCATCAAATATTATTCCCTTAGCTATTGAATCGCCAAGCACGCAAAATTCTGTCATTTGTTACCTCCTCGTAATATTCAAATACAGTGAAGAAGATTTGTAAAACCTTGTAATATGATATTCAATATTATATTAAACAATTGTTAAAATTGCAATAGCTGATGCTGAGTTTTTTGACAAATGAACGCTGTTATTTGCGCACGTGATTAAGTATAATGAAACATATAGATTAGAAAGAGGTGAGATAATGCCGGAGCGGATTAAGGAACTTATATACAGGCTTGAACACTCCAGACCGGAGAACTGGGATAAGATTCCGGATATTGACTTATACATGGATCAGATTATCGGATATATGAAGAGACAGCACATCGGACTTGAGTTCGACGGTGATGAATCTCTTACGCCTGCGATGATTAATAATTATATGAAGAGCGATTTGCTGCCAAGGGCTCATGGCAAGAAGTATGACCGTGAACATATCGGGTATCTGACTGCTATCTGCCTTCTCAAGCAGGTGATGAGCGTCAAAGAGGCGGGGGTGCTGCTCGAGTCGGAGATGGATCACATGGATGTGGAGCATTTTTATGAGGAGTACTGTAGGACTGTTGATGCCGAGTATTCATCGATGGCGGATAAGGTCAGAGAATGCAAGGATAGGGAAACAGCGACCAGGATGGCACTTGAGCTGGCGGTGACCGTATATGCAAGCATGCTTGCCTGCAAGGAACTGATAGCATATATAGACGAAGCTGCAGGTAAAGCAGATGGCGCCGATAAGTCGGAAAAGTAGCAAAGGACAACAATACAGTTATGGAATATTTAAAGAATATCAGAAATTTCAGCATTATTGCCCATATAGATCACGGCAAGTCGACACTGGCCGACAGGCTGATTGAGAAGACCGGACTCGTCGCATCGCGCGACATGAAGGAACAGTATCTCGACAATATGGATATCGAGAGGGAGAGGGGGATCACCATCAAGCTTCAGACGACGAGACTGGCTTACAGGGCGAAGGATGGGCAGGAATACATCCTCAATCTCATCGACACCCCGGGACACGTGGATTTCAACTATGAGGTGTCGCGTTCGCTTGCAGCTTGTGACGGTGCGGTGCTGGTTGTAGATGCAACTCAAGGGGTTGAGGCACAGACTCTTGGTAACGTATATCTCGCCCTCGACGAGGATCTCGAGATTCTGCCGGTTCTCAACAAGATGGATCTGGAGAGCGCAAGACCTGACGAAGCCAAGGAGGAGATAGAAGAGATAATCGGAATTGACGCCGAGGATGCCCCGCTGATCTCCGCAAAAACAGGCATGGGCATAGATGATATGCTGGAGAAGCTCGTCGAGGTTATACCTCCGCCTGAAGGTGATCCGGATGCAAATCTCAAGGGACTTATCTTCGATTCATATTACGACAGCTACAAGGGTGTGGTGATATACACGAGAATATTTGACGGCAGAGTAAAGAAGGGCGATTACATCCGCATGATGAACACCGGCAAGGACTACGAGGTGACTGAAGTCGGCTACTGTATTCCGAGTATGATTCCTGCCAAGGAGCTCAAGGCAGGAGAGGTAGGCTACGTGTGCGCCAGCATCAAGCAGGTTGCCGATGCCAGAGTCGGAGATACCATCACACTTACCAAGTCGCAGGCGGCTCATCCGCTCAAGGGATACAAGAAGGCGCAGTCCATGGTGTACTGCGGAGTGTATCCGGCAGATGGTGAGAAGTATGAAAATGTAAAGGACGCGCTCGAGAAGCTGCAGGTCAACGATGCCGCATTCCACTTCGAGCCTGAAAATTCCGCGGCCCTCGGCTTCGGATACCGTTGCGGCTTCCTCGGGCTGCTGCACATGGACGTTATAATCGAGAGACTTGAGAGGGAATTTGACCTCAATGTCATCACCACCCTGCCGAGCGTTATATACAAGGTAGTTATGAAGGACGGCAGCGAGATTATGGTTCAGAATCCTTCCAACCTGCCTGATCCGGCGGAGATACAAAGGATAGAGGAGCCAATCGTTTCGGCTGAAATCATGACGCCTAAGGACTATGTCGGCACTATTATGACGTTGTGCCAGAGCAGACGCGGCAACATGGTCAACATGGAATATCTGACGGAGACAAGAGTGCAGCTGCATTATGAGATTCCGCTCAATGAGGTGATATACGATTTCTTTGATGCGCTCAAATCCAAGACAAAGGGCTATGCGTCGCTGGACTATGAGTTCAAGGATTACAGGGCTGCCAAGCTGGTCAAGCTCGATATCCTGCTCAACAAAGAACTTATCGATGCTTTCAGCACAATTGTGCCGGAAGAGGAAGCGTACGCAAAGGGGCGCACGATATGTGCAAAGCTCAAGAAGCTCATCCCTATGCATCAGTTTGAGGTGCCGATTCAGGCAGCAATCGGGCAGAAGGTAATCGCGCGGGAGACGGTCAGAGCTTACCGCAAGGACGTAATTGCGAAGTGCTACGGAGGTGACATCTCGCGTAAGAAGAAGCTGCTCGAAAAGCAGAAGGAAGGCAAGAAGCGCATGAGACAGTTCGGCAGAGTCGAGGTGCCTCAGGAGGCGTTCACAGAGGTTCTGAAGTTCGATGACGACAAATAAGAAGTCAGGTATATATGTTCATATTCCGTTTTGCGTGAGAAAGTGCAACTACTGCGCTTTCCTGTCAGTCCTATCGGACGAAGCCGCGCGGGAGAGCTATGTAGACAGCCTGTGTCGGGAGATCAGAATAAGAAGTGCGAATGGCAATGATGAGAGCCTTGGCACGTTTGACTCCGTGTTCTTTGGCGGAGGCACTCCTTCACTTCTAAGTGCGGAACAGATAGACAGACTGCTGCGCGAGCTGAGGCGGAACCTCAACATAGAAAATGGAGCGGAGATAACCATGGAATCCAATCCGGCCACGCTGTCAGCTGACGGTCTCAAGGGATACAGAGCTGCCGGTGTGAACAGGCTATCCATGGGAGTGCAGAGCATGAATGACGCTATACTGCAGAGGCTGGGACGCATTCACACCTCAGACGATGTCATCAGGGATATCAAGCTCGCGAGAGAAGCCGGCTACGACAATATCAATCTCGACCTGATGTTCGCTGTTCCGGGCGGCACTCCGGAAACTACATTGACGGACCTCAGTGCCATCTGTGAGCTCAAGCCGGAGCACGTGTCGTTCTACAGTCTGCAGCTGGAAGAGGGTACCGGGTTCTTTGATGAATTTGAACGTGGAGAGCTGGAAGAGCTTCCGGATGAAATCGACCGCGCGATGTATCATGCAGGGTGCGATTACCTTGTGCAGCACGGGTATGAGCATTACGAGATATCGAACTTTTGCAGGACCGGTCGTGAGTCCAAGCATAATCTCAAATACTGGGATATGTCTCCTTACCTCGGGCTGGGTTTGGGCGCATCGTCTTATATAGGCGGACGCCGTATCGTAAATGTCAGCTCTATGGACAAGTATCTGCGGCTTGTGGCAAAAGGAATTTCACCTATCGCCGAAGCTCACGAGAATTCGGAGCATGACGACGTGTCCGAGGCTGTTTTTACGGGGCTGCGGAAATCAGAAGGTATCAGGTATGCGGATATACTCGGCAGCTACGACGAATTTTGGGAATATTACAGTGATGTGAGAGACGAAGTGCGCCGATACGAACGGGACGGCAAGCTGATTATCACGCGAGAGGGTTTGAGGCTCACGGAAGCGGGGATAGATATAAGTAACGGGATTATGGCGCTTTTTGTATAACAGAAGAGGAGGCTACGATGGGTGAATATATTATGACTCTCGACGAGGGAACGACTAGTGCCAGATGCATTATATATGATAGAACGGGGAAAGCGATAAGCGTCGGGCAAAAGGAGTTCAGGCAGATTTTCCCGCATGACGGATGGGTGGAGCATGACGCTATGGAAATCTATTCGACGCAGATGGCGGTTGCACAGGAGGCCTTACTCAAGGCGAGTCTCACGTACAGGGATATCGATTCTATCGGTATAACCAATCAGCGTGAGACGACGGTTGTATGGGACAAGAAGACCGGCAGACCTATCTACAACGCAATCGTGTGGCAGTGCAGGCGCACGGCTGAGACTGCGGAATGGCTGAGAGATCATGAATATTCCGAGTTAATCAGGGAAAAGACCGGGCTCATAATCGACGCGTATTTCAGTGCTACTAAGCTCAAATGGATTTTGGACAATGTCGAGGGTGCCAGGGAACGGGCAGAGCGAGGTGAGCTGCTGTTTGGAACGGTCGAGACCTGGCTGATATGGAAGATGACGGGAGGAGCCTGGCATCTCACTGATTATTCAAATGCAGCAAGAACTATGATGTTCAATATCAACACTTTGGACTGGGACGACGATATACTTGCAATCCTCGATATTCCTCGTACAATGCTTCCGAAGCCTGTACCATGCGCGGGAGACTTCGGCGAGACTATCCCGGAGCTGTTCGGCGGCAGACTTCAGATAACAGGTGCTGCCGGTGACCAGCAGGCGGCGCTGTTTGGAGAGGCATGCTTTGAAGAGGGGGAGATCAAGAGCACTTACGGAACCGGTAACTTCCTGCTTCTCAATACCGGAAATAAACCTGTGTACAGCAGCAGCGGTCTGCTTACGACCATAGCCTGGGGATTAAACGGTGAGGTGAAGTATGCGCTCGAGGGTTCAGTATTCATCTGTGGTGCTGCTATTCAGTGGCTTAGGGATAATCTGCAGATAATCAGGAAATCCAGCATATCGGAGAGCTTGGCGAGCAAGGTTTCAGACAGCGACGGTGTCGTGGTTGTACCTGCATTCACAGGACTGGGTGCTCCGTACTGGGAACCGGACGCGAGAGGGGCAATCCTCGGAATCAAGCGTTCGACCAAGAAGGAGCATGTGGTGCGTGCAACCCTGGAGTCGATCGCTTTCCAGAGCGATGATCTCATAAAGGCTATGGAGCAGGATCTGGGAAGAAAGATCACCGATCTCAAGGTGGACGGAGGTGCTTCCCTTAACAACTTCCTGATGCAGAATCAGGCAGATATTTCGGATGTTCACATCATCCGTCACAAATCGATTGAATCGACCTCGCTGGGAGCGTCATATCTGGCAGGGCTGGCTTCCGGGTACTACAAGTCGATTGATGAGATTATCAAGCTCAAGGATCAGGATATAGACAAGGAATTCATGCCGGTAATTGACGAGGACGAGCGTATCATGGCCAAAGCCAGATGGCACAGGGCAGTGGATGCGGTGCTGGCGCTGGCTGAAGATGAGTGTTTCTAAGATTATGCGACAAAGAGAGTTAATCCGTGCGAATTACCTCTCATGTTAGCTCTTGTAATTCCGGAATTTTGAGAGGAAGGCGCGAACAGAATCATGCACATTCAAAGGTATCCCTGATCAATAGCATTACAGGTTCTCGGGTGGATTTTCAATCGACTGACTCTCATCATAATAGCAGCAATAATTCTGAAGGGAAGGAACAGTATGAGTGAATATTTCTATTTAGACCCGGCTGAGATCAAAGCGCAGTGCAGAGAGGCGATAGAAAACCTGAACGAGGTCAGCTCCAAGACGAAAGACGTAGAACAAAAGCTGGATGAATTTATTCATTTGATACACCAAAATTAAAGGATATGAAACAATATGAAAAAGACGTGGAATATCGCCAGAAAAAATTTAGAGAGAAAGTATAGTAAAGATGAATAAAAAATTTTCACTAAAGTTAAGCATTTCGTTTATCAGTATAATAGCTTTGCTGGTAGCTGCTTTTATATCTTGAATTGTCAAGTCAAGTGCAACGAGGTTGAATAATAAACCTCATAAGAAGTTAGGTAGCCTAAGCATTTTCGAGGTCGTCTGTTTAATTCATCCACTTTGCTTTGTATATATTCATCGCTGTACTTTGAAAGATCGGTTCCTTTCGGAAAGTATTCGTGAATTAAGCCGTTAGTATTTTCGTTTGTTCCACGTTGCCAGGGCTGATGTGGCTGTGGAAAGTAAAACTGCACATTATTCAATGCAACCGAGGTTTCTGCATGCTTTGCGAATTCCTTTCCACGATCTGGAGTAATGGAGAATAATGGCTGCTCTTTGAGGCATTTAATCATAACCTCACTCACAAGAGCGGCAGTTTTCTTTTCTGCCTTCATACATAGAAGAAATCGACTTTTTCGATCTGCGAGTGTAACGAGACAAGGACCATTTTTCTTTCCGGCAACAGTATTATCTTCCCAATCCCCAATACGTGAACGACTATCCGCCTCGGCAGGTCGCTCTGAGAGATTGTTGCTAATAACTATTTTGCCACGTTTTTCAGTGTGTTCCTTAGTGTGACGAGTTTTCCCTCTATGTCTAAGTTTCCGTATCGCATCTCGATTCCCCCTCGATTTGCGTTCGTCTTTTGTGTCAAACATTCTTGCATAGATAGCTCTATAAATTGGTAAATATGAAATAAAAGACGGGAATTATGTGCTAACAACAACTCAGGGTGCTAGGGTAAAATTTAAAAATACAGCAGGTGTTAAAAAGAAAATGATTAACTTTTATTGGCAAGGCGCACTAATAGGAGATGATGCTAATGAAAAGATGGTGATTTTTATAATCCCGGAAAGTCAGTTTGTGTTGGGATATCCGAATAAAAATAGCAAAACTTATAATAAGCATAGAAGGTTTTGCACGCTTTACAATAAATCCGACATAAAAAACTTCCTGACTCACCGGATGAATTCCGAAAGCAATTCAAGATGGATAAGAAAGCGGAGAAGGAACGTGTAGAGAGAGAAAAGAAGTTCGGCATTTCATGATACGTACGATGAGGTATTTGTGTTTTATTGATATGACAGCCCTATCGCTGAGCTTGGAATTTCATTTAACACGTAACACGGGCACAGTTCATCCCAACCTGCCATCTGCATGTAGAGCTAAGCTAAAGGAAGAGATAAAAAAGCCGGATGCTATAACCTTTATACTGTAAAGGTGTCATATATATTCAGTAATATAAGTTGATCAGATTGTCTATATAAAAAAAGTCAAGTATAATCAGCTTGTATAATAATAACTATAACTATGGAGGAAGCAGAGATGGGATCGTTATCTATTATTCATTTATCAGATATACATATAAAAAATTCTGATGACACTATCTTAAAAAGATATGAAGAAATATCAAAAGCATGTGTCAGTTGTGTGAAAGACAAATCCACTTTGGTAATTGTAGTATCTGGTGATATAGCATATTCAGGTGAATGTGAACAATATAAGCTAGCAACTAAGTTCTTTGAGAATATAAAACAGTATATTGAAAATGAAAAAAATATAAAGGTTGAAGTTGTAATTTCACCAGGTAATCATGATTGCGATTTTTCAGAGAATAGTTCTGTTAGGGATATTCTTATTAATAATATTAACCCAACTGATATTGATCAAGAGTATGTAAATAATGTTATTGCAAAACAAAAGCATTTTTATGATTTTGTTTTGCAGTACTATGATGATATGAACAATAGAATTTGCTGGGAAAAGGAAATTTCAATTGATAATAATGATGTGCTATTTGTTTCAGTTAATTCTGCATGGATGTCTGAGTTGCATGAACAACCAGGTAAACTTGTAATTCCACAGTCTTTTCTCCCAGTGATAGACTTAAATGACTATGAAGCTGTGATATATGTTTGTCATCATCCATTAAATTGGTTAAACCCAGATTATAAAACACCATTTATTGATCATCTTAGAAATAATGCTGATATTGTATTGTTTGGGCATGAACATTATAAAGACAATTACATTCAAACTGGGAAAACTTATGAACTGATAAACTATCATGGAAAGGAACTACAAAATTCAAAATCAAGCGAAAGTGGCTTTTCAATCATTGCATTCGATGATGATTTCAAATCTTACAATGTAAAGGACTATGAATGGGTCGAAAACCGTATTTATAACAGAATCAACGATAATGATAGAGTCTTTGAACGCAATAAGGCAATTAGGTCCGTATATTCAGTAAATGAATCATTATTAGATTATATTGATGACATAGGAATAAATGTTAAACACTTTGCAAAAGAAAATATTGTTTTAAGCGATTTGTTCATCTGGCCAGACTTAATTAAAAGTGATTATAAAAATGAAAAATCCGGCAGTGTACGAATAAGTGACAACTATTTTAAAGAGCTGTGTGAAAATAAGTTGAGTATAATTGTTGGTGAATCAACTAGTGGTAAAACAACATTAAGTAAACAGCTATTTCGTAGTGAGTTGAATGCAGGAAGGTGTTGCATTCTTGCTTATGGTCAAAACTTTACAACATCCACTGAAAATGCAATCATAAAGACCATAGAGGAAACTTATAAAAAACAATATTCTGGTGATTATTTGGAAGAATTCAGACAGCTTCCACGAAAGAATAAAACATTGATTATAGATAATTTTGATTCAATACAAAATAATAACAATAGAAGAAGCAAGGTGATAGATTGTGTGTCAAATCAATTTGATACAGTTGTAATACTAATGGCATCAAGCTTTGCAATAACAACACTCTTAAAATCAGAGGTAATAAATTCAAGCGATGAATTGTATTATTATGAAATCAAGCCATTTGGGAACAAAAAAAGAAAAGACTTTATATCAAAATGGTATAAATTAAATAATGTTTCCGACACAGAAAAAACAATAGATGAAAAGATTGAACAAGCTAAAGGTATAGTAAATAATTTTTTGGGAAATGGAGCGTCTTTTATTCCTGCATACCCAATTATTCTAACTGGTATACTACAAAACAAGGATGCTTTTAGCCAAAGTATTCATGTGAGTAAGTATGGTTATCTTTATGAGTCATTGATTAATCAAAGTCTTGCATCTATTGCTGAATATGAAACAAATTCTGGGTTATATAATTTAGATACTGAAATTTTATCTGGAGTAGCATATGAAATTCTGCATCGTAAACGTACTGCTATTACAAAGGAGGACATTGGATCATATTCTAAAAAGTTATGTGAAGAAAAAATACTTTCGAATGTTCATGTTGAACAGTTTATTGATAGAATGCAACGTGCTAAAGTTTTGATAGAAGAATTTAGTAATGGTGACGGATATAAATTCAAGTATCCATACTTTTTTTACTATTTTGCAGCAAAGTACATTGCTAATCATTTAAATGATGAGCAAGTACAAAACCTAATGGAACATATGAGCTCGACTCTTCATAATGAGACTTACGGAAATGTTGTAACTTTCGTATGTCATTTCAACAGTGACCAAAGTGTTATTGATAATGTTATGATAAATGCTTATGAAAAATTGGATAACTTTGAGGAGTTCGACTACTCAAAAGATAATCCGATTTTTTGCGAAATTAAAGATGCAGTAAAACATTTTATTCCGCAAAAGATTTCATCAAATGAAAATGTAGAATCTAATAAAGATGCTGAGTTGAAGCAAATGGATAAGATGGGAATGAACGATGGTGAAGTAAGCAAGGGAGAAGACTACATTGATGATACGATATCAGAGGAGGATAAGAATTTTGCGGAGATTGTTGCAGCATTAAAAACCATTGAAGTACTTGGACAAATTTTACAGAATTATCCTGCTGATATAAGTGGTCAGAATAAAATAAAGATAATTGACGAAATGCATAGGCTCGGAATGCGTTCAGTAAATGCAATTATTGAGACAATGAAGTATCTAAAGGATGACTTAATTAACTTTGTATATGAATCTTCCGTAAAAAATAAATCAAATATATCACGAGAAGAAATTGAAAATCGCATTAGAACACTAATTAATGTCATTGTGGTGGGGATGGCTCGCTCAATGATACATCAAGTTGCAAGATCATTAAGTAGCGAGTTGCTACTGCCGGCTGTCGAGAAAACATATGAAAATGATGATTCTATTTCAACGCAACTTTTGATGACAGACTTAAAGCTAAACTGTTTGAAGGACAAGGTGAACTATGATGAAATAAAGCAACTAAGAGATAAACTTGACAAAGGAAATGAGCTTTTTGCAAAAGGTATTGTTGATTCAATAGTTGGAAGATACTTAAACTACAATGAATGTGACTTTAAGTTAAGGTCAAAATTCTGTAATTTATGTGGATTTGCCGAAAGACCCATGTTCGCATCAGTAAGCGAAAACTTAATAAATAGCTAATATACATGAGGCTGTCGCATTGAATAAAAAGTGACAGTCACTTATCATGGGAAAAGCAGAGCATCAACGACAGAATCTACGATCCCAACGTTAACGGTCTGCTTCTTTCGAGTTTTGGCACAATAAACCAGCCATTGCCGGTTTGATCCATTGTGATATTACGCCAGAAAAACAGACCACAAAAAGCAAGACTATTTCACGTTGTACGACAGCCTATTGAAAATGCTGTATCTTATCATAATTGATATCACGATTGATACCATGAAAAACAGATCTGTCATCGGCATGGCCGAGGACAGATCTATTCTCAGCTGAAAATCTATTTTGAGGGCGTTTAGCAGGAAGAAAGCTGGGGAGACAGGCCTATCATCTTAAGCGGGTATATGGAGCCTTAGAGCTCGAGGGCTTCGTCCGCACCTTGCGCTTTCCTATTCTGCTTATAAGGCTTATTTACCTTCATGATATCGTTGACAGCGATGAATTCCTCTGCACCGGATAGCTTCTCGGCTAACCGATCGGTGAATTCCTCTCCTATAAATACAGGTATGTGACTCCTATACATCCTGCCTGAATATGCTTCGTGGGGCATATTTATAAAATGTGGCAGCTTGCCGTTTTCATCCTTTGTCAGAATCCGCCGATATATAGGATCGGCAATCACAGTGGCAGCACCGTTCAGGACAGCTTCTATATCAGCCTCGTCGCGAACAGTCACATCGCCGGAGCGGAGTACGTGTGCATCAAGCTGAGTAGGGCATAGTATATGCACGTCTGGAACGCCCAGATCATGCTCGAGAGCGTAGCGGATGCCGGATGCGTTCACTGCTTCTCCGATAATCCATGTTCCTCCGTCTGTTCTATTCTTTAGCGAATATTGGGCACCGAACCTCCTGCTGTGAGATTCATACGGAAGTGTATCGTAGAGCGCGCTTGTACCTAGTATTCTTGATCTGTTGTCCGCAGCCGATGCTCTTATTAGCCGCTCCAGCTCCGTGCCGGCAGACTTCCCGGTCGGCAGTCCCAGAACTGCAGGAGTACCGTATTTCTTATGCAACACGTGTGCGCCTGAAATCGCGAGTGAAGAGCACACGACGTTGACATCAGCTATATGCGCTCGAGCTATCTCCTCGAGCGTGCAGCTCATGGTCATGCAGCAGTTGACGCGGATGTTCCTGTCTGCAAAATACTTATTCAGGGCTTCCACGTTTCCGACCACCGAGAAGTCAAGCGGAGTTATGCCGAGCAGGTTGACAGAGAGCGAAGCTGAAGGTGCAGCCGGCGTTTCAGCCGGGACAAGCGGTGCAATTGGTACATTCGATGCAGCCGATCCACCAGGCGCAGCAGATTCTTGTGATGCGCAGCTGTTTTCATCTTCCTCAAGCTTTGCATGTGGAGGGCAGAATCTATCCAGCAGCTCCTCATAGACCATATTGCCGCCGAGCACGTATGTGTCCATGGCGTTGGTTGTAAATCCGAAGGTCGGAATTCCCGTTCGATTCTCGATTATACGCGCTATTCCCTTCATATCAGTGCTCATGAAGAGCGGTATGAGAGCTGCCGAGATAGCTATGAACTTTGGATGAGTCTCGTTTGCGGCTTCAACCACATCGCATATCAGCTTCTCGTCGTTGCCGAGTATGACATCGTTCTCGATTAGACCCGAGATATATATCATGCTGTCCACGTCGTACCAGCGCGGCTCGTCGTGTGTGTTGTAGGTTGAATTGCAGCCCGAAGCATCGTGCATAACGACCAGTCCACCCAGCTCGTACAGTACAGAACATACACCAAACAGGTCTGCCGAATATGTAGATAAAACTCTCGCTACCTGCTTCATGCCGAGCACCCCCAAGCCTTGACCTGTATGATGGATTTCGTATCCTTCTCGTTTTCGTATGCGTCTATGAGCTCAGCAGCTAAACTCTTGATAGCATCATAACCGTACCGACCGTTGTTGGTAATCATATTTACAAAATGTCCGGTACCCATGAAATACGCAGCCTTCTGACCGATAGCGATAACCTTGCCGTCCGCTTCCTCGTCTCGAGGGTAGAAGCGAGCGCGGAAATCCTGTGTAGCCTTGAGCGGTATGTCCGGATAATGCTGCTTCAGCCACTCCAGGTCGGGCATGCTGTCCGGGGTAAGGCTGTCACCGTAAATCTCGGTGACATTGAAGCCGTGAGACAGCAGCAGTCTTGCCAGACTGAGAAAGCGCGGTGTACTCATATAATCTATCCCGATCGGGGCAGTGCCTACAATCGACAGTGCATTTGTAAGAGATTCTTCAGCCTCTGTTCGCATATCGGTGAGGTCAGGAGCTTCGACATCCAGCACAGCTGCAAGCCTGGTCATGTCACGGTCTATCTCGTCATAAATATATGTGTATGGCATGTAGATGAACTGCTGCCCGAGTCTCTCCTCGAGACATGCCGCCGACCATGCTGCGACAGGCAGGGAATAGATGTTGAGAAAGCTCTCTCCCATAGCCTTGTATTCTGCATAATCATCCATAGCTGCCGGGTCATGAGTGCGAAAACCGTGCTTATGCAGCAGCTTCATATGGTCTCCGGTAGTGGCGATCGGGAAGTTGTCACCGATGAAATTCACTACTTTGCCGTTTAGCGGTTGCTCCTCGATGCACAGATACATCGAGCGGCACATATCCTCTTCAGGAGTGTGGTCGTTAAGCTTCATGGTTGGCGTCATCTGCGCGGATATGAAGTCTATATCCGGGAAGCGAGCTGACAGCTCGTCGTAGATATATTCGATATCCGTAGCCAAAAAGTAGTGGATGCAGCCGGTGAACGGCAGCACGCATGTTGGCCTGTGCTTCAATTTATTCAGTATATCTGTAACACCCTCGATGAACAGCTCCTCCATCTGACCGCTGAGGATGTCCTTCTCCTCAATCATCACCATCGAGTATCTGTCGAGGCCCTCGTATTCTGCAGCCGATAGCACTACTCCGCGCAGACAGGCAGACGCTCCGATATATATCATGTGAGAACCCGGTATGATCATCGGCGTGTGCGCAATCGTCCATCCGCCGCGTGAGGGACATGAATATTCGAGCTTGCGCGGGAACGGTGTCAGCGTGTTAAGGTCGCCCAGCCGCACCTGTGCCTTGCTTAAATCGGGCTTGTGTAGATCAATCAGCATTTTTACTCCCTGTTTATTAAATCCAGTGCGATCTTCGTGTAAACATCCACCATCGGGTCACTCGGATATGCCTCGGCGACCGTGAGTGCGTCGTCAGACGCTTTTTTTACAACCATACTGTGCTCGATAACTCCGACTATCGGACACTCGAGATCCTCGCTGAGTGTCTGCAGCTTCTCGTCCTCACCGTGGACGCTGCGCTTGTTGGCGATGATACCCGACAGTCCGTTGTGGCCGCGGCGCTTGAAACTCTCCATCGCAAGGCCGAGATTCATGGCTGCATATATGGCCATCTGTTCACCCGATGAAATCACATATACATCGTCAGCATAGTTCCGGCGTAGCGGCATGGAGAATCCGCCGCAGACTACGTCACCGAGAACATCATAGAAGACTACATCTGGATGGAGCACCTGTTCGAAGTTCCTTTGCTTCAGTAAATCCAAGGCTTTTGCTACCCCGCGACCCGCGCACCCGATACCGGGAGTCGGACCTCCGGCCTCGACGCAGATTACTCCGTTATATCCGATCGTGTACATGTCCTCGAGTTCAATATCCTTGACTTTATCTCTATATGTATCGAGAACCGGGGTGAGTTCACGTCCCCGGCGCAAGCTGATAGTTGAATCCGCCTTCGGATCGCAGCCAATCTGCATGACCGTGTATCCCTGCCCGGCCAGTGCAGCGGACATGTTGGAGACGGTGGTCGACTTACCGATACCGCCTTTACCGTATATTGCAATTCTTTTCATAGAAATTACTTCCTTGTTAAACATAATTATATCTCAAAAGCTTATAGCTTCATGTTACTACTTGCTTTGAGATACGATGTTTAAAAATATTTTATCAGTGGGGTAAAAAATTGTAAATGATTGTGATTAAAATACCTTTAGTTGCGTGTAATCGAATGCGATAGTATAATTTCAATAGTTAAATGCGGACTGACCACAACGGGCACCGTGTGGGAAGAGCTTGTTTTCGGAGACTTCTGCCCGAGTGGTTGAAGTCTTTTTGTGTAGGGGGATAAATGATTAAAGTGGCTATATATGGCAAGGGCGGCATTGGAAAATCAACGGTTACAGCCAACCTCGCGGCAGCTTTTGCAGTTAAAGGCTATAAGGTGCTTCAGATTGGCTGCGATCCGAAGGCGGATTCGACAATCAATCTGCTCGGCGGTGAGCCGCTGATGCCGGTAATGAATTTTATGAGAGAAAACGACGATGAACCGACGATTGACGAAATGGTCAAGACCGGCTTTGGCGGAGTGAAGTGCATCGAGACCGGGGGTCCGACGCCGGGGATCGGATGTGCCGGAAGAGGAATAATCTCGACGTTCAATCTGATTGACGACCTGGATGTGTTTGGCAGGTTCGAGCCGGACGTAGTGCTGTACGATGTGCTGGGAGACGTTGTCTGTGGAGGCTTTGCGGCCCCTATCAGAGAGGGCTTCGCGGAGGATATACTCATCGTAACCTCGGGAGAGAGGATGGCTCTCTATGCTGCCGGCAACATCAAGACGGCTGTTGATAATTTTGCAGACCGCGGATATGCCAAGGTGAAGGGCATCGTGCTCAACCACAGGAACGTCGAGCACGAGACAGCGAAGGTACAGGCCTTTGCGGATGAGGCCGGCGTTCCGATCGTCGGAGAGATTCCTCGCAGTCAGGAAATCATCGACTGGGAGGATCAGGGCAAGACTGTCGTCGAAGGCAATCCGGATTCTGATATCGCCAAGAGATTTATGGCGCTCTCAGACTATCTGATCAAGGAGAACGCGTAATGGCGAGAGATGCTTACTATACAACTATCGGAGAACTCGCTGCGGCAGGTACGATTCCGTCTGAACTGATTGGTAACGATCACCTGGTATACAGTTCACCGGCGACGCTGACATATAATTCTCCCGGCGCGCAGGGCTTCGGCGTCAAGCGGGCAGGACTCGTGATACCGGAATCGGTGATGCTGGTCGTTGCACCGGCATGCTGCGGCCGTAACACCACGATTCTCGCGGACGAGGGCGGCTACAGCGACAGGATGTTCTTCCTCCAAATGAGCGAAACCGATCTGGTCACAGGGCGTCACCTCACCGATATACCGCAGGCAATAGAGGAAATCTGCGAGGTGTGCGAGGTCAAGCCCAAGGTTGTGGTCATCTGCATCACATGCGTGGATGCACTCCTCGGAACCGACCTGGAACGTGTCTGTCGCAAGGCTGAAGAGCGAACAGGAATTCATGTGGTTCCTACATATATGTATGCGCTGATGCGCGAAGGCAAAAATCCACCTATGGTTGCGGTAAGGGAAGCTATCTACTCACTGCTCGAGAAGCGAAAGCCAATAGGCGGGACTGTTAATCTGCTCGGGAATTTCACCCATCTCGAAGACGATTCGGAGCTATATGATATCCTCGGACAGCTTGGAGTCAAGACAATCCATGAGGTAGGGAGGAAGACAACCCTCGATGATTATATGGAGATGGGCGGAGCCGACTTCAACCTGATATTAAATCCTGAGTCAAGGAAGGCTGCGTTTGCGCTGGAGGCGAGATTGGGAATACCATATGCAGAGCTAAGCAGACTGTATGAAATAGATAGAATTCGCCGTCAATATGCGCTTTTTGCTGCGGCCCTCGGAAGTGCTATCGATGATTCGGAATACTACAACGAGGCGAATGATGCCTGTGCGAGGCTGCAGAGGGAGTGCGAGGGCAGGACTTTTGCAATAGGTCAGGTAGTAAATGGAAATTCTATCGAGATGGCACTTGCACTCGAAAAGCTGGGGCTGCGCGTCAAGGCAGTTTTTGCAAATATAAGTGGCGATGACTTCCCGTTTATCAACGAACTCGCAGAGCTCAATCCGGAGTTAAAGGTATATTCGACGTTGTCTCCGACGATGATGAACTATGATGGCAGTGAAAAGGTCGATATATCTATTGGAATTGACGCACAGTTCTACTATCCTGAATCGATAAATGTGCACTGGAATGACGAGATTCAGCCGTTTGGCTACAAAGGACTGGTCCACTTTGTTGAGGCGGTAGAGAGGAGGCTCGCTGATGAAAGGGCTTAGGAAATATCTATCGCCGTTCACACCGGATCAGTCGGGAGCCGTTTCGGTGCTGTTCCACTACGGCGGAATGCTGATAATAATGGATGCCGGCGGTTGTGTCGGTAATATCTGCGGATATGACGAGCCGCGCTGGGAGAAGGAGAAGAGCGCGATTTTCAGTGCCGGACTCAGAGACCTGGATGCGATTCTCGGACGCGACGAGCTCCTGATCAAGAAGACCAAGGATGCATTGCGAGATGTGGATGCTAAGTTCGTCGGACTGATCGGGACACCGGTTCCGTCGGTGATTGCGACGGATTACAGGGCGCTCAAGAGGCTGATGGAAGAGGATTACGGGCTTCCTGTCGTGTCGGTCGAGACGAACGGAATCGACCTCTATGACGATGGTATAAGCAAGGCTTTTTTGCAGCTGTTCAAAAGCTACATGCCGGAAAACGGCGGCTCCGGAGCAAAGGTACTGAATTCAGGGAGTTCGATGGAAGCAGCAGGATTGTCAGCTGATGAACCGGTCGAGGACGGCCCCAATGCCGATACTGATTCAAATGTGGAAGCGCCGGTAAGCGATGCGGATGACGCATGCAGTAGAGATAACAGAACAGGTTGTGTAGGCCGATTGCATTTAACAAATCGGGATGCGGGTGACGTATGCAATAGAAATAATAGAACCGTCGGGGTGATAGGCTTTACACCGCTGGATACGCCGGGAAGCGGCGATTATTCAGATATGCTGGCAGCGCTTGCGGAGATGGGAATCGAAAATCCGGTCATATACGGTATCAACGATGACCTCGCAGCTGTTGGCAAAGCGGCTCGCGTGAACAGGAATATCGTCGTATCTCCCGGTGGAATCAAGGCGGCTCGATGGCTTCGAGATAGATTCGGAGTTCCGTACGAGATACGATATCCGCTGCCCGAGGCTCGATTGCAAGACTTTGCCGCAAGGGTATGCAGCCATAATCCGACAAGGGTGCTGATAATACACCAGCAGGTTCTTGCAAATTCGCTAAGGAGCGTTGTGCTTGATACTGATTCCGACTCTTCGCTTGAATCGGTGGATGTTGCGAGCTGGTTCATGCTGAATAAGGAGGCTAGATTCGACTCGGATGTAAAGCTGAACGAAGAGGATGATCTCATGAAGCTTGTGGAAGCTCGCGGATACGATATGGTCATTGGCGATCCGCTACTTAAAAGAGCGTTGCCCGGCTGGCAAGGAACATTCCTCAGCCTGCCGCATTTCGCTATATCCGCTTCACTTTATTCCGCAGACTCTGACGCCGAGTATTGGGAGAAGGCCGGAGAGGTGCTGTAATTGATAACCAAACTTATTAGGCTTTATGGAATAGTGCAGGGAGTAGGCTTCAGACCATTTGTCAATAGGCTTGCAGATAGATATCAAATATCCGGAAGCGTCTGTAACAAGGGTTCTTATGTTGAAATTGCAGCTTCTGCTACAGTAGACGTAATAGATGAGTTTATTCATGCACTGGAGGCAGAGGCTCCTGAGAGATCTGCGATTGTCAAGGTCAAGGTGAAGACGCTTGAGCCCGAGAACGGTGCTCCGGCACCTGAGCTGATAACGGGGCAGAGAGGTGCGGCTAAGAACAATAACGCAGGATCCGGATTCAAAATATTAGAGAGCAAGCATGAGGAAGGTCAGATATTTGTATCTCCTGATATTGCCATCTGCCCTGATTGCGCCAGAGAGCTGTACAATCCTGATGACAGGAGATATCTGCATCCCTTTATCAACTGCACACAGTGCGGTCCCAGATTAACAATTCTGGATTCTATGCCTTATGATAGAGATAAAACCAGCATGGCCGATTTTCCTATGTGCGAGGACTGCAATCATGAATATACGGATATGAATTCGAGGCGGTATCACGCACAGCCTGTATGCTGCAATGATTGCGGGCCGGAGCTCTACACACTCGGCGGCGTGGCCGAAGTCGGAGCGGTTAGTCCGCACACCGTAGAATGTGATGCGGCACAAGCTGATTCTCGTATCGAGCAGGGTGCCGAATCCGAGGCCGTGACCGACAGTCCGTGCACCGGGGAATATGGCGCAGCACAAGCTGATGCTCATATCAAGCAGGGTGCCGAATCCGAGGCCGGAATCTACAGGCCGCGTGCTAAGGAATATGGCACGGCGGCTCTGCTCAGGACCAGGGCTGTGATTAGATCCGGCGGCATCGCTGCTATCAAGGGGATTGGAGGGTTTCATCTGTGCTGCGACGCCGCGAATGAAGCAGCGGTTCGGCGCCTCAGACAGCTGAAGGCGCGCCCGATGAAGCCGTTTGCTGTGATGATGCGGGATCCGGATGTGGTTGCGCGCGAATGTGAGCCGGAGGCGGAGATGATGACGCTGCTTACCGGACCGCAGAAACCGATCATACTGATACCTAAGAAATCTGAGAGACTGAGTTCAGGCATAGAGCTTCAGAAGCATGATATTTCGGTGACTGATAATGAGGAACAATCAGTTCAGGGAACTAGAGTTGCAGCATCAGTAGCCCCACACAATCCTAACCTGGGGGTTATGCTGCCGTACACACCGGTGCATATGCTGCTCTTCGATTATCCGGGGGATGAGCCGATTTCTGATGTGTTGGTGATGACTAGCGGCAACCCTTCAGGAGCCCCAATCTGCATGAATGATGAAGAGGCATCAGGGTACTTGGCGCCAATGTGCGATATAATACTCTCAAATTCCAGAGAAATTCGCATTAGAGCCGACGATACCGTAATGGCATTTTATGACCATAGACCGTATATGATCAGGCGTTCCAGAGGATATTCGCCATTACCGATTGTTGCAAAGGAAGAAAGTAATCACGCGGTACTCGGGATAGGGGGGGAACTCAAAAACGCCTTTTGCCTAAGTGCAAAAGGGTTATATTATCCATCGCCATATATCGGAGATATGGCTGATATGAGGAGCGTTCGGGCACTTGATGCAGCAGTGCGTAGGATGGAAAGACTTTTTGAGATTAAACCTGAGATGATAGTGAGCGACATGCACCCCGGATATAATACGAGTGAGATGGCGAAAGTGATAGCAGAGCGGGAAGGAGTACCGGTTATGGAGGTTCAGCACCATCATGCGCACATGGTTGCATGCATGGCAGAAAACGAGTATGAGGGCACTGCTCTTGGAGTGACTTTTGATGGGACCGGTTATGGACCGGACGGTACGATATGGGGCGGAGAGTTTTTGCTGGGTGATGCAAATAGCTTTGAAAGGGTTGGAAATATCACGCCGTTCATGCATGCCGGCGGGGACATCGCATCCAGGGAAGGATGGCGGATTGCCTACTCAATAATCAGCACAGCGCTCGGAAGTGAGCCGGCCGGACGCATCGCCGCGACGCTCGGGCTCGGCGATGCGCAGGGCAGACGCAGCATCGACTTCATGCTCGGCAACAACGTCAATACAGTCAAGTCGACAAGTGCCGGCAGACTCTTTGATGCAGTCAGCGCAGTGCTCGGTATCAAGGCATCCGGCACCTTCGAAGGCGAGGCTTCAATGGCGCTCCAGTTCGCAGCCGAACGCGCCGAAGCACAAGGAATAAGCCTCGCTCCATATGCGGGCAGGCTGATCAATATCGATCAAGACCGATTCGAGCTGTGTACAGACACCTTGCTCATGGAGCTGGCGGCAAGGCGACTGTCCGGCCAGGATATAGATCAGCTAGCTTATTTCTTCCATAAGGCGCTGGCTGATATGATCGTAATGTCGTGCTGCTACCAGCGCACCAGAACAGCCACCGATGTAGTAGCGCTGTCAGGCGGCGTGTTCCAAAACCTGCTGTTGCTGAGGCTGGTAGATGAAGGCTTGAGGCGCGAAGGATTCAGAGTACTCAAGCACTCTATGGTGCCGACCAATGACGGCGGTATAGCTCTCGGACAGGCAGCAGCAGGAATAGCTGCACTTGAGAATCAGAGCCAATCAGAGTTATAGAGTCAATCAGGGTGTATCGGAGTTATAGAGCTAATTAGGGTACAATAGAATTAGATGACAAAATGATGGAGGTGCACTTATGTGCGTGGGATTAAGAGCAAAGGTTGCCAATATTGAAGATAATATGGCTGTTATTGACGCCGGCGGTGTCAAGAGGCGCGTCTCGGCGGAGCTGATTTCCGATCTTGCTCCCGGAGACTACGTCATGGTACATGCGGGACTTGCAATTGCCAGGATTGCAGGCGATGATGCTGCAGAAGCTGATTCGGTCATGGAGGAAATAGATGCCAATTAATGAGAGTGCCACAAAGGCACGTGACATTATTACTTCGTATAACGGATCAAAACTCCGCATCATGGAGGTGTGCGGGACGCATACGCATGAGATTTTTAAGCTTGGCATCAGGAGACTGCTGCCGGACAGTATAGAGCTGATCTCGGGACCGGGCTGTCCGGTTTGCGTTACGCCTATATCGTATATAGATGAGGCGGTGATGTTGGCTCTGGACAAGCACGTGACAATCACGACCTTTGGTGATCTGATCAGAGTTCCCGGAACGGAGATGAGCCTGGCAGGAGCGCGCAGCAAGGGGGCAAAGGTAAATGTCGTATACTCGCCGCTCGACTCGCTTGAGTATGCGAAGAAACATCCCGATGAGCAGGTTGTGTTCCTTGCAGTCGGATTTGAGACCACTACACCGGGCAGTGTGATGTCTGTGCGCGAAGCACAAAAGGCCGGGGCGCAGAATTTCTCGATTTTAACTGCCAACAAAACGATGTTCAATGCGTATCTGGCGCTCAAGGGAAGTGCGGATGCGTTCCTGTATCCGGGTCATGTCAGTACGATGACCGGCATGGCGGATTACTACAGGCTGCGGGATGAGTATGGTATTTCCGGTGTAGTCGCCGGATTTACAGGATCTGAGGTACTGGTTGCGCTTGCAGCCATAATCAAAAAGGTCGAAGAAGGAGAACCGTTTGCGCTGAATTGCTATCCGGCAGTAGTTACCGAAGAGGGTAGTCCGACTGCTCGCAAGCTGGTCGATTCACTGATGGAGCCGTGCGATTCGGAATGGCGCGGACTTGGAGTTATCAAGAATTCCGGGCTAAAGCTCAGACCCGAATATTCGGAATATGATGCGCGCATAAAGTTTGATTTGCCCGAGCTTGAAGGCACACCGAATCCTGCCTGCAGGTGTGGCGAGGTGCTGCTCGGCAAATTTAAGCCGTATGACTGTAAGGTGTTCGGCAAGGGCTGTACGCCTGAGCATCCAATCGGTGCGTGCATGGTGTCCGGCGAGGGCGCGTGCTCGGCGTTCTATAAATACGGAGGCGACATATGGAACAGATAATAACTCTGGCTCACGGAGCAGGTGGCAAGCAGACATCCGATCTGATTGGCGGGATTTTTAAAAAATATTTTGACAACGAATACTTGACTTCTGACGACGCTGCGGTTCTGCCGTCGCCAACCGGCAGGATGGCAATGTCAACAGACGGATTTATCGTATCTCCGGCAGAGTTCCCCGGCGGAAACATCGGTAAGCTCTCCATCTGCGGCACTGTCAACGACCTGGCGTGCATGGGTGCAAAGCCGCTGTATATCTCATGCGCTTTCGTAATCGAGGAAGGCTTCCCCCTGGCGAAGCTCGACCGCATCGCTGCCGCTATGGCCAAGACGGCTCACGAGGTTGGAATTTCAATCGTTTCCGGAGATACTAAGGTTGCAGGGAGGGGACAGGTCGACGGTGTGTTCATCACGACGACCGGAGTCGGTGAGATAATTGAAGGTGTGAACCCGACCGGTACAAATGCCAAGCCCGGTGACAAGATTATAGTCACCGGCGATATAGGCCGTCACGGCTGCACTATCCTGCTTGAGCGAGATCGCTATGGCATGGAGGCCAACGTGACAAGCGATTGTGCACCTCTATGGAGCGCAGTTCATGCAGCTCTCGATGCAGCTCCGGATATCCACGTCATTCGCGATGCGACTCGCGGCGGTGTCGGGACTGTTCTATATGAGATTGCTGACCAGAGCAATGTGGGCGTCAGGCTCGACACCGAGTCCATTCCACTCGACTCTGAGGTTGCGGGTATCACCGGAATACTGGGTCTGGAGCCGCTGTACCTGGCCTGTGAGGGCAGACTTGTGATGTTCGTTCCTGCAAAATCCGCTGACGATGTACTCGCAGCACTCCGCAGCTCCGACCACACAGAGGGGGCAGTGGTAATAGGTGAGGCGATGTCAGAGATGCCGGGGCATGTAATAATGACGACTGAAATTGGCACAGAGACTTTGCTGCCGCCACCAAGCGGCGAGCTGCTGCCAAGGATCTGCTAGCGAGACAGTGTAAGACCGAAAGCGTCAGTGTTAGCAGAGTTTGCGGCGACTGTTACGGCTATAGGCTATAAACGATAGACTGTTTAGCGGAATTTTAAGTGCTGACAAAAAACATACTGACAAAAAATTAAAAAATACTGGACAAGGTCCGTTATATTATGTATACTGTTTCGTGTCGCAATCGTGACACGAAATATGCCGCATTGGTCAAGAGGTTAAGACGCAGCCCTCTCACGGCTGAATCTCGGGTTCGATTCCCGGATGCGGTACCAAGGTTTGAAAAGGCTTGAAACTGTTGAGTTTCAGGTCTTTTCTTGTATCTGCTTTAGCAGTGGATTCGCCGAGCGATAACGAGGTGAATCAATAAACCACCGGCTCAGCCGGTGGTCATGATTATATAGGAATACAGGAGAAACCCATGCAACAATACTTCGTATTCGGAAGCCCTGGCTCGGGTACCGTTGAGATTACGGATAAAGACACTCTCAAGCACATGTTCCGAGTCATGAGGCTTCACACAGGCGATGAGGCCGTGCTCGTCTTCCCTGATGGCATTAAAAGACTGGCAGCCGTTGAGGATGTTGAATCCGGAACTATGCGCATCATAGAAGAGCTGGATGAAAATGTTGAACTGCCTGTGGATGTGACTGTCGCCTGCGGATTCCCTAAGGGTGACAAATTCCGGTTTATAGCTCAGAAAGCCACGGAGTTGGGAGCCGCTGCTATCTGGGGCTTTCCGGCTGAGAGGTCGGTTGTCAAATGGGATGCCAAGAAGCTGACCGGGCTCAAGGAGAAGCTTGACAAGGTCGTGCAGGGTGCGGCTGAACAGAGCAAGCGCAACCTCATCCCTGAGATTGATCTTGTCGAGCGAAGCAAGGAGCTTGTAGATAGCTTTGCTGATTTTGACAGAGTATTTGTCGCTTACGAGGAATCCGCCAAGGCGAGAGAAAAGTCAGCGCTTGCTGCGGCGCTCGGGGAAGTCTCGGAGGGTGACAGACTTCTCTTCATATTTGGACCTGAGGGCGGAATCACGGGTAGGGAGATTGAGAAATTTACAGAAGCCGGTGCAGTCTGCGTCGGACTCGGGCCACGCATCATGCGAGCTGAGACAGCGCCGCTGTATGCGTTGTCGTCGGTAAGCTATGCGCTCGAACTTAGCCGTTAGACTTTTGTAAACAAATCTACCGCGTGAGTAATCGCAGATTGCGACTGTTGATGTTAAAAAGATAAAGGACATGCGTCAAATTTAATAAATACACGTTCGGATGGTACGCAGTTTATCCGAAACAATTTAAAGCTGACGTTGATAGACATACAAATTGAATATTATGGTTTGTGCACTATAACTAGTGTCAAAAACTGGTTGTAAGTAGTACAATAAATGAAGAAGGACTCTCATTGGACTCAGTGCCGGAGGGTCTTTTCGTGTTTATATTTCAGTACCGATACGTGACGGGCGTTTGCAATTTTGTAGTTAAAGTAATATAATTACCAAAATAAATGACATTTGGTCAGTTTGAAAAAGGAGGTTGCTATGTCAATATTAGATAAGGCAACATTGGCTGCTTTCAACAAGGCAGTTGATATCGGCTTCAAGAAAGTCAAGAAAAATCCACAGGAAGGAATGCTGGATATAGTAAATATTTTCGACAAATATCTTATTCCTAAGAGCGATAAGGAAAACAGTGGCAAGAAGGCTATAGAGCGCATCAGAAGCGAGTTTGCCGATCCAAACTCAAGCTGGGTTGCGTATGCGACAAATATGGTAAATGAAGTCGACGAGAACGTCATCAAGCACTTCGTTACCAATGTCGGCTACAACGCTGCATTCAGAGGAAACAAAGAGAGAAACAGGCTTCAGCGCGAAGAGAATTGCAATATTCCATGGGCAATTTTGTTCGACCCTACTTCTGCTTGCAACCTCAAGTGCACCGGCTGCTGGGCTGCTGAATACGGATATAAAAACAATCTAAGCTATGATGAGATGGCCAGCATCATCAAGCAGGGTAACGAGATGGGCACCTACGTGTACATCATGACAGGCGGAGAGCCGCTGGTTCGCAAGGACGACATCATCAAGCTGGCGGAGGAGTTCAACGACAGCGAGTTCCATATTTTTACCAACGGAACGCTGATTGACGATGCCTTCTGCAAGGACGTTCAACGTGTTGGAAACATATCCTTCGCAATGAGTATAGAGGGTACCGAGGAGTCGACAGACTCTCGCCGCGGCAGGGGTGTGTACCAGCGGGTTATAAATGCTATGAAGCTGATGCAGAAATATCACCTGCTGTACGGAGTGTCGATTTGCTACACAAGCGTTAACTACGAGTACGTTACCAACGATGACTTCATACAGATGCTGGTTGAACACGGCTGCAAGCTTGCTTGGTACTTCCACTACATGCCGGTCGGCAACGATGCTGATCCGAGCCTGATGCCTAATGCTGAGCAGCGCAAGCATGTTATGGAGAGAGTTCGCTTCATCAGGTCTAAGGATTATCCTCAGACCATATTCACTATCGATTTCCAGAACGATGGTGAGTACATCGGCGGCTGCATAGCAGGTGGAAGAAACTACTTCCACATCAATTCTGCAGGGGACATGGAGCCATGCGTATTCATCCACTACTCCGATTCGAATATCCGGGAAAAAACAATTCTGGAAGCTCTCAAGAGTCCACTGTTCATGGCATATCACCACAACCAGCCGTTTAACAGCAATCCGCTCAAGCCGTGTCCAATGCTGGAGAATCCGGGAAGGCTGTCCAAGATGGTCAATGAATCCGGTGCTCACTCTACAGATATGATTTCGCCTGAGTCGGCGGAGCACCTTGAGGAGAAGTGTATCCCATATGCTAAGCAGTGGAATCCGAGCGCTGAAGAGATATGGAGTCACAGTAAGCACAGCAAGCAGGCAAAGTAGTTACAGTTACATAGAGCCGAAACATCTCAAAGCATATAAATGCACATTGTATTTTTGTGTATTTATCAATTTTACCTCTGGACTTTTGTGTTGGCTATGGTACAATACATAAGGTTAAATTATAAATACTGACGCAGAGAGGTGCAGACATGCAGAGGCGAGTGTTTCGCGATTTGTATTTTGAATATTACGATACGATTAAGACTTCGACATTGGATTTTTAATTCCGGTGATCGAAGTCTTTTTTTATGAACAGTCAGTATGTACGAATGAGATGATGCATTTAGATAACAGGAAGGGTGAGGAAAATGGCAAGAAGAAGTGACATCAGGAAAATTCTCGTAATCGGGTCGGGGCCAATCGTGATCGGACAGGCAGCAGAGTTCGACTACGCCGGTACCCAGGCATGCATAGCGCTTAGAGAAGAGGGTTATGAAGTGGTATTGTGCAATTCCAATCCTGCGACGATAATGACTGATACGTCGATGGCGGACAAGGTTTATATGGAACCGCTCACCTTGGAATATCTCGCCAGGATAATCAGGTACGAGAGACCTGATGCCATTCTGCCGGGAATCGGCGGACAGACCGGACTCAATCTCGCAATGCAGCTGGATAAAAAAGGTGTGCTGCGCGAGTGCCGAGCGGAGCTGCTTGGTACCAAGAGTGACAGCATCGAGCGTGCCGAGGACAGGGAGCTGTTCAAGGAGCTGTGCGAGGAACTCGGTGAGCCGGTGTTGCAATCTGAGGTTGCAAATGATGAAGATGAAGGGCTCGAGATTGCTCGCGGGATTGGATTCCCGGTTGTGCTCAGGCCGGCGTTTACGCTCGGAGGCACGGGCGGCGGATTTGCGGATGACGAAACGGAATTTAGAGAGATGATTCGCCGTGCACTTGCGATTTCTCCAACTCATCAGGTGCTCATTGAGAAGAGCATCAAGGGATACAAGGAGATAGAGTACGAGGTAATGCGTGACGGTAATGACACAGCGATTGCCATATGCGATATGGAGAACATAGACCCGGTGGGTATACACACTGGCGACTCGATTGTAGTGTGTCCGACACAGACAGTGAGTGAGTCGGACTGCGCTATGCTCAAGTCGAGCGCACTCAAGATTATCCGCGCACTGCGCATCGAGGGGGGCTGTAACGTTCAGTTTGCGCTCAATCCGAATTCTTCGGAATATTACCTGATAGAAGTTAACCCTAGGGTATCCCGTTCGTCAGCGCTCGCTTCCAAGGCCAGCGGTTATCCGATCGCGAGAATTACAGCCAAGATAGCAGTCGGAATGACTTTGGACGAGATAGAGATTATCGATCAGCCGGCATCAGTCGAGCCGGTTGTCGACTACATAGTGAGCAAGGTGCCGAGGTTCCCGTTCGACAAATTCGCAGATGCGGACAACAAGCTGGGAACCCAGATGAAGGCGACCGGCGAGGTTATGAGTATCGGCAGAAGCCTCGAGGAGAGTATGCTTAAGGCTGTGCGATCGCTAGAGATAGGTGTAGCTCACGTCTACATGGAGAAATTCGATTCATGGGATACGGATGACATGAAGTCGTATATAGTAGAGGGGCGTGACGACAGGATATTTGCCATTGCCGAACTGCTTCGCAGGGGTATCAGCAGGTCTGAAATTTGTAAGCTGACAGCGATCAATGAGTACTTCATAGAGATGCTTGAGAATATCGTGGACATTGAGAATGAGCTGCGTGAGCACAGAAACGATGTCGCAAGGCTGAGAATTGCCAAGCAGTACGGATTCTCAGATGCAGAGATAGCAAGGCTTTGGAACATGCCTGAGGCACAAGTGTGGAGGCTTCGCGAGGCAGTGGAGCTGTTCCCGACGTACGATATGATCGATTCATGTGCAGCATCCAAGGATGCATACGTTCCTTACTTCTACTCGACCTTTAATGACAGCGGGAACACACATATCGCCGATAGCGGTAGACGCAAGGTCGTCGTTCTGGGATCTGGTCCTATCAGAATAGGACAGGGTGTAGAGTTCGATTATTCGACTGTGCAGGCAGTCAAGTCGCTGCGCAGTCAGGGCTGTGAGGCAATTATCATTAACAACAATCCGGAGACCGTGTCGACGGATTACACGACAGCCGATAAGTTGTATTTTGAGCCGCTGTGCATCGAGGATGTTATGAATATCCTGAGACTTGAGCAGCCCGAAGGTGTAATAGTATCCCTTGGAGGACAGACCGCTGTCAACCTTGCAAGTGCGCTCGATGAGCGCGGTGTCAACATTATCGGCACCGATTGCACGGCGATTAACGCTGCAGAGGATAGAGATGAATTCGACAAGCTGATGCAGAGGCTTGACATCGACAAGCCGGAGGGCAAGGCAGTGACGGATATTGATGAGGGCTGCAGGGTAGCAAGAGAGATAGGATATCCGGTACTTGTCAGACCCAGCTTCGTGCTTGGCGGCAGAGCGATGAGGATAGTTGCAGATGAAGAGCAACTGAGGCAGTATCTGAGGACTGCGGTTGAGATAGATGAGGATAAACCGGTTCTGGTCGATCATTACATCAGAGGTAAGGAGGTTGAGGTAGATGCCATCTGCGATGGTAAGGATGTATTTATCCCCGGCATTATGGAGCTTGTAGAGCGTACAGGAGTGCACTCCGGAGATTCGATCAGCGTATATCCACCATGCTCGATTTCAGACAGTGTCAAAGAGATTATCCGAGCATACACCGAGAAGCTGGGGCTGGGAATAGGTATTAGAGGCCTGTTTAATATCCAGTTCATAGTGGATCCTTCTGAACAGGTGTACATAATAGAGGTGAATCCAAGGTCTTCGAGAACAGTTCCGTTTCTCTCCAAGGCTACCGGCTACAACCTTGCAGACATCGCTTCTAAGGTGATGCTGGGCATAAGTCTGGAGGAACAGGGACTCAAGGGAGTGCCACCTATGGAAAAGAAGAGGTGGTACGTCAAGGTTCCGGCCTTCTCGTTTGCTAAGCTGTCAGGAATGGATATAAGACTGTCTCCTGAGATGAAATCCACCGGCGAAGCCATCGGATATGACGACGATCTGATGCGAGCTTTTTATAAGGCAATGCAGGCTGCAGGCATGAGGATGCAGAACTACGGAACAGTATTTGCATCTATAAATGACGAGTCTAAAGCAGATGCACTGCCGCTCATCAGGAGATTCTACGACTTGGGCTTTAATATCGAAGCGACCGAGGGTACGGCACAGTTCCTCAAGGCGAACGGCGTCAAGACCAGGAGCTTCCCACACACGGACAACAGCATGGACGCTGTGGCAAATGAGCTCAGACAGGGATATGTGACATACTTGATTAACATCGGTGACATTCGCTCTGTAGATGCAAATTCTATGGGCAATCGTATCAGAAGGTGTGCCGCTGAGAATAACGTAACGACGCTCACTTCACTTGATACGGTGAAGGTGCTGCTTGACGCTCTGGGCGATATAACATTCAAGGTATCCACAATCGACGCATAATGATATAATGGTCATCAATCAAATTTTGGTAGTAGCCTTGCCGGCACTAATACTGAATCTGATAATGTAATGGTCATCAATCAAGTTTTGGTAGTGGCCCTGCCGGCACTAATACTGAATTTGATGGTGTTATAATGATCGTCGATCAATTTTTGGTAGTAGTCTTGTCGATACTAAATACTGAATCTGATAATGATATGATGATCATCGATCAATTTTAGGAGGGGATTATGGAACTAAGAGAGTGTGTGAAGTTGCGCCATTCAGTGCGCGCGTATGAGGATAGACCGATAGATAATAAAGCCGTTGAGGATCTCAAGGTGATGATTCAGCAGTGTAACCGCGAGGGGAATTTGCATTTCCAGCTGATTCAGGACGAACCGAAGGCCTTTTCGAGCTTGCTTGCCAGATACGGTAAGTTCTCAAATGTTCGCAACTATATTGCTGTTGTGGGCCCAAAACGCCCGGACCTGGACGAGATGGCCGGATACTATGGCGAGAAGCTGGTGATTCGGTGCATACAGCATGGACTCAATACTTGCTGGGTCGGAGGAACTTATAAGAAGGTTAAGGAAGCTATCGTCGTCAGAGCCGATGAAAAGATCGTAGCGGTTATAGCAGTCGGTTACGGCAAGACCATGGGCTCTGATAGAAAGTCTAAGACTGCAGGCGAGGTGTTCGACGCGAAAGCGTCCAAGGTTGCCGGCTTTGAGGAGACACCTGATTGGTTCAAGGATGGAGTTGAGATGGCGCTGATGGCTCCAACTGCGTTTAACCGGCAGAGGTTCAGCTTCGCGCTGAGTGGTGACAGGATCAAGGTCAAGTCAGGCATGGGTCCGATGAGCAAGGTTGATCTCGGTATTGTAAAATATCACTTTGAGATAGGGGCATCGCCAAAGGAATTTGTATGGGCTTAATAGTTTAAAATATGGACAGATTAGATTATATGAAATTATATGAAATTCGCCCGGTTGCGCACATGCGCTCCGCTTTTCGGCAGAAGTACGGTATACCGCGGCAGCCCCGGATGGTTGACGGGCTGCGGTCGGAGATAGTCTTTGACCATGAATTTAATATTCCTGAAGCTGTGAGAGGGCTCGATAAGTTCTCTCATATTTGGTTGATATGGGGCTTTTCGGAAAACCGGCTCAATATGAGAGAGCCACATCCGGCATGGCGACCAACTGTCAGGCCTCCACGGCTGGGTGGTTCGGTTCGCATGGGCGTATTTGCTACCAGATCTCCATACAGACCGAACTCTCTTGGAATGTCAGCAGTTAAGCTGGTGGAAGTGAGATATGAGGATGGGCAGGTGAGCCTGATAGTAGAAGGTGCGGATCTCCTCGACGGTACGCCGATATACGATATCAAGCCGTATTTGCCGTACAGCGATGCGATTACCGAAGCGACAGAAGGCTTTGTTGCCCGGCCCGAAGCGTCCGGAAAAACGGAAGAATGCGGAGAAACCGGAAAGTGCGGAAAAACTGAAGAGCATGGAGATCCCGAGAGAGCCGGAGAAAAAGATGATATCCCGGGAGCTCAAATGACGTGCGTGGAGGTCGAATTCCCGGATCACCTCCTAGCCAAGGTGGAGGAGCAGTATAGAAAACCGATTATCGGCATACTGCAGCTGGATCCTCGCGATGCATATGACAGAGATTCGGATAAGCCTTCGAGGCTGGCTTTTGGAAATGTGGATATAGAGTTCATATCGCGTGAAGGCAAGCTGATAGTGACAGCAGTCAGAGAGCTGGCAGAGTAAGAAGGCTTGAGCATTATTTGAACTCGTCCGGTTAGAGTGATACAATCAAGACATAATAGTTTAGATGAAAGATATGTGAGGTAATTAGGAGGTAACCAGATGTTCGAATATACCGATACCAAGAACGCTCCTGCGGCTCTCGGTCCTTATTCTCAGGCAGTCCTGGCAGGAAACATACTATATGCTTCCGGCGCAATTGGAATCGATCCTGCAACAGGGAAGTTTGTAGGTGATGACATTCAGACACAGGCGGAGCAGGCCTGCAAGAACGTAGGAGAGATTCTCAAGGCTAACGGTATGACCTACGACAACGTTGTCAAGACAACCTGCTACATTTTGGATATGAGCGATTTCAAGGTGTTCAATGAAGTATATGCTGAATATTTCACTTCGAAGCCGGCTAGATCGTGCGTTGCAATCACTGCACTTCCTGCAGGTGCACTCTGCGAAGTTGAGATAACGGCTGTAAGGTAGTCTTTGAGAAAATCAATAGTATTTATGCACTGATGGCGAATAAACAGCGATGAATTTCGCCGCATTTATCATTTATAATAGTGGTAACATATGAGACCAGCGGTATGAAGCGTACTGCTGGTTTTACATTGATAGCTCTTATGGTTTATATTAATAGCGCCTATCTGTTATATGGAGGATTTCATGTATAATAGCGAATATACAGATACAGATAGCACGAAGAAATTTGCTGAATGAATATTTGCGAATAACATTGATTTACCTATGTGAAAAGGGCGCATTGGGATGCCGTGAGGCAAGGCATGCTTATTGTATTTGACGCAGGGATGAAGGATGGACAATATTAAGAACGCTGGGAGATCATAATTAGATGAATCAGGAGAATTTGGCGCAGGAATGAAGAATGGACAACATTAGGACTATTAGATTTGACAATTTACACGATATAGAGCTAGCCCACATATTTGAGTGCGGGCAATGCTTCCGATGGAACGAATGCGGAGACGGCTCGTATATAGGAGTAGCCGGCGGCAATGCAGCACATGTCGTGCTGAAACACAAAGATGATGCGAGCACACTTGTAGTTGAGTGCACAGGTGGCAGTGAGGAATACTGGTGCAGCTATTTTGACCTGGACACCGGATATGGAGATATGAAGAGAGCGTTGCTTGCGAGTGACTCAAAGCTCGATGAGGCGATAGACACGTGCTATGGCATAAGGATTCTCAATCAGGATTATTGGGAGGTCTTGATATCGTTCATCGTATCTCAGAACAATAACATCCCGCGTATCAAGAAGTGCATTGAGTCGCTGGCGAGGAGCTACGGTACTGAGATTGGAGAATTTATGGGAGAGGTAAGGTATGCTTTTCCGACTCCTGAGCAGCTGGCTGAAGCAACTCTCGAGGAGCTTGCGGCACTCAAGCTGGGGTATAGGAATACATATCTGGCAGCGGCCCCGGAGCATTATAAGGAGCAGGGTGTGCCAACAGGCTCGGCAGAAGAGAAGCACAAGGCGTTGCTATCGTATTTAGGCGTGGGACCTAAGGTTGCAAACTGCATATTGCTCTTCGGACTCAGGGATTTTACAGCCTTTCCTATAGATGTCTGGATGAAGAAGATAATGGCAGAGCTTTACGGGTTTGACATCAAAGATGTTAAGGGAATGCAGAAGTTTGCCGACGAGCATTTTGGTGAACTTGGCGGAATAGCACAGCAATATCTGTTTTATTTTTATAGAAGTATGCAGTGAAGATATCTTCACATTTAATTCATAGTGCCGTGTTGACAACATCATGGGTGCTGAGTAAAATTAGTTATAGAGATTAGCACTCGCATATTTTGAGTGCTAACAATTAAACGATTGGGAGGTTTCAAATGAGTATAGGAATAAAGCCATTAGGCGCAAGAGTTGTAATTAAGCGCAGCGAAGCATTGGAAAAGACTGAGGGCGGGCTTATCCTGTCGGCAAGCGCCAAGGAAAAGCCGCAGGAGGCTGAGGTTCTGGCCGTTGGTCCCGGAACGGAAGACGAAAAGATGGAAGTCAAGGTTGGAGATAAGGTAATCTTCTCCAAGTATGGCGGCACAGAGCTGAAATACGCCGGCGAGGAGTACATCATAATGAGCCAGAAGGATATCCTCGCTGTAATCGAATAGCTACAGTCGAGAGCTCTATTTGGGTAGAACGATAGGCAATAACAATAAATAATAGAAATGTAGATTTCAACTCCGCATCTCATATATGTACACATAATCAGGTGCGGATGTACATGCAGTACAATAGGAGGTAACTAAGATGGCAAAGGATTTGCATTACGGAGAAGACTCGAGAAGAAAGCTCCTCGCAGGAGTTGATAAGCTGGCAGATACAGTTAAGATTACACTAGGACCTAAGGGCAGAAATGTCCTGATTGAGAGATCATATGGATCACCGTTGATCACCAACGACGGTGTTTCGATTGCCAAGGAAATCGAGCTTGAGGATCAGGTTGAGAACATGGGAGCTCAGCTTGTCAAGGAGGTTGCTACCAAGACTAATGATGTAGCGGGTGACGGAACTACTACAGCTACATTGCTCACACAGGCAATTGTTCGCGAGGGATTCAAGAATGTAACTGCCGGAGCTAACCCGATGATTCTCAAGAAGGGTATCAGCAGCGCGGTAGATGTTGCGGTTGAATACCTCAAGAGCAGCGCAGTCAAGGTTGATGATAAGGATAGCGTAGCTCAGGTTGCAGCTGTTTCCGCCGATGATAAGGAGATTGGTACACTTATCTCCGAGGCTATGGAGAAGGTCGGTAAGGACGGCGTTATCACTGTTGAGGAGTCGAGGTCGCTCGGAACTACTCTCGACGTTGTAGAGGGTATGCAGTTTGATAGAGGTTATCTGTCTCCTTATATGGCAGCTACATCAGAGAAGATGGAGGCTGTTCTCGATAACCCGTACATCCTGCTGACAGATAAGAAGATTAGCAACATTCAGGATTTGGTTCCGCTGCTGGAGGACATCATGAAGTCCGGCAAGAAGCTGCTCATCGTTGCTGACGATGTAGACGGTGAGGCTCTGGCAACACTTGTTGTTAACAAGCTGAGAGGAACGCTTGATGTAGTAGCTGTAAAGGCACCCGGATTCGGTGACAGAAGAAAGGCTATGATGGAGGATATTGCGATCCTCACAGGTGGTACGGTCATCAGCGAGGAGCTGGGATATGAGCTCAAGGAAGCTACAGTCGACATGCTCGGAAAAGCAGGTACAGTCAAGGTTAATAAGGACCATACTGTAATCGTAAACGGCGCCGGGGACAAGGCTGAGATCGATGAGAGAATTGAGAAGATCAAGGGTGAAATCGAAGAGACAACCTCTGATTTTGATAAAGAGAAGCTGCAGGAGAGACTTGCTAAGCTGGTAGGTGGAGTTGCAGTTATCAACGCCGGAGCAGCAACAGAGACTGAACTCAAGGAGAAGAAGCTCAGACTTGAGGATGCGCTCAATGCTACCAGAGCTGCCGTTGAGGAAGGAATTGTAGCCGGTGGCGGTACTTCACTGATCGGCGCAATTGATAAAGTTTCCGAGTATGCTGAGAGTCTTGAGGGCGACATGAGAACCGGTGCCAGAATCGTCATCAGAGCACTTGAGGAGCCGGTTAGACAGATTGCTGAAAACGCCGGATTTGAAGGCAGCGTAATCGTTGCCGAGGTTAAGGGCTCCAAGAAGGGTGTGGGCTTCAACGCTGCTACCGAGGAGTATGTAGACATGATTGAAGCGGGAATCGTGGATCCGGTTAAGGTTACCAGATCGGCGCTTCAGAACGCTTCCAGTGTAGCAGGAATGCTGCTCACAACAGAAGCAGGAATCACGGAGATTAAGGAAGATATTCCTGCTGCACCTGCTATGCCCGCAGGCGGCGGAATGGGCATGATGTAATAAGCGAGGCGAGATGTCAAGAAGGGTTTCGGCAAGGACTGACATGGATATAGCGCGGCGGCTGATGGTTAGCCCCCTGTTTAAGGGTATGTCCGTAGAGGATGTGGGTAAATGCTTTACCTGTAGCGACGCGCTTTGTGTCACCTACAGGAAAGGTGAGATGATTTTCACTGAAGAGGATGAGCCCAACAAGCTTCACATCCTGCTCGAGGGCGGGGTACGAGTCGGCTACGATTCGTTTGACGGCAACAGAAGAGTAATCGGGACATTCTCAAGTACGGGAGATATATTTGGAGACATTTTGCTGTTCCTAGGTAAGAAGGAATATGGGGTATTTGCACAGGCTACGTGCGAGACCAGGATAGTCGTGTTGCCGCGCGACTTCATGACAGGCACGTGTGTCAACGGCTGCGATTATCACAAGCAGCTGACAAGCAATTTGCTTATGATTTTTGCCGGGAATGCTTATGCGCTAAATATGAGACTGCGAATCCTGTCTTGTCCGACTCTTCGTCAGAAAATCGCCAAGATGCTGTCCATCTATAATGATAGGGATATGACCAAGCCGATCGATATGACACGTGAGGAGCTTGCCGAGTTCCTCGGTGTGACGAGGCCGTCGATTTCTCGTGAGTTGATGAAGATGCAGGATGATGGATTGGTTGAGATTAAGGGGCGCAAGATATTTGTACTTGATCCGGCCGAGATAGAAGCCCTCAACTGATATGCGGATATATTTTTCAAATTCGTACATGTGTATGAATTTGAGCAAAGCTCTCAACTGATATGTGACTATATCGCTTCAGCTATGGCTATACGGCGTTAGCCGTGCGTGTGCGAATTTCGAGCGCGCCGTCGATGCGCATCATTGGTGGAGCAACGCTTCAAATGCCGAGCGTAGGTGCGCCGGTGTTCTGACATAAAAACATTAGCACAAGGTGGAATTGTAACATAGGTTACAGATTCCACCTTTTTTAAGTGTTAGACTTACTCACAGGTTAAGGTTCAGCACGTACTTGGAAGAACACTCATCAACACCTTTTCTAAGTGTTAAACTCGTTCACAGGTTGAGGACTATGGAATATGACATAAAACTTAGCAGACCTAAGTAAGGATATTCAGGTTAGATTTGTTCCGGGTGAGGGACTGGAGAATGACCGGAGACGACGGCTGAGCGGAGGCGAGGTCGATATATAGTAGTTGAAAGGAGAAGCAGATGGAGAATAAGATGTTTTGTTTCCAGTGTCAGGAGACGGCAAAGGGTACAGGCTGTACGATGAGAGGAGTATGTGGCAAACTCCCGGAGACAGCCGCATTACAGGATTTGTTGGTATACGTAACTAAAGGTCTTTCTGCAGTTACTACACAGCTGAGAGCCGAAGGTAAGGAGGTAGGTGAACAGGTTAATCACCTGGTATCGCTCAATCTATTTACCACTATCACAAATGCAAATTTCGATGATGAGGCGATTACCGCTAAGATCGTTGAGACATTGACTTGCAAGGATCAGCTCCTCAAGCAGCTGGATGATACCGGCAAGCTTCCGGATGCAGCTAAATGGAACGGCTGCGTAGGTGAATTTGCAGCCAAGGCGGCAAGTTCCGAGGTCGGAGTTCTATCGACAGAGAACGAGGATATCAGATCTCTGAGAGAACTGATTACGTACGGACTTAAGGGTCTGTCAGCATACAGCAAGCATGCAAATGCACTTCTCAAGGACAATGCCGAGGTTGACGGATTTATGCAGAGAGCACTCGCTGCTACACTGGATGATTCGTTGACGGCAGACGAGCTCGTTGCACTCACACTTGAGACAGGAAAGTACGGTGTAGACGGAATGGCTCTGCTGGACGAGGCAAATACTTCCGCCTATGGCAACCCGGAGATTACAAAGGTTAACATCGGAGTTCGCAAGAACCCTGCAATCCTCATCTCCGGACACGACCTCAAGGACCTCGAGATGCTGTTAGAGCAGACAGAAGGAACAGGCGTAGATGTATACACTCATTCCGAGATGCTGGCAGGTCAGTATTACCCGGTATTCAAGAAGTATGAGCATTTCGCAGGAAACTACGGAAATGCCTGGTGGAAGCAGAAGGAAGAATTTGCAAGCTTCAACGGACCGATTCTGATGACTACAAACTGTATCGTTCCACCGGCAGACAGCTACAAGGACAGACTGTTTACAACAGGAGCAGCCGGTTATCCGGGATGTAAGCACATCGATGGCAAGTATGGCGAGACTAAGGATTTCTCCGAAATCATCGAGATGGCCAAGAAGTGTCCGGCTCCAACTGAAATCGAGACAGGTGAGATTGTCGGCGGATTTGCACACGAGCAGGTGTTTGCACTGGCCGACAAGGTAGTTGAGGCAGTTAAGTCTGGTGCTATCAGAAAGTTCTTCGTTATGGCAGGCTGCGACGGCAGAATGCAGTCGAGGAACTACTACACAGAGTTTGCAAAGGCTCTGCCAAATGATACAGTGATCCTCACAGCCGGATGCGCAAAATACAAGTATAACAAGCTGGATCTCGGTGACATCAACGGTATTCCAAGAGTCCTCGATGCGGGACAGTGCAACGATTCATATTCGCTGGCATTGATTGCGCTTAAGCTCAAGGAAGTGTTTGATCTCGACGATATCAACGAGCTGCCAATCGCTTACAACATCGCATGGTATGAACAGAAGGCCGTAATCGTACTGCTCGCACTTCTATACCTCGGCGTCAAGAACATTCACCTTGGGCCTACACTACCGGGATTCCTCTCGCCTAACGTCGCTAAGGTGCTAGTCGAGAACTTTGGAATCGCCGGAATTGGAACAGTTGAAGATGATATCAAGCTGTTCCTCGAGAACTAGGCGGTATTGGATGTTTGATGGAGATAATCCTGTATCCGTTGCGCTTAAGGTTCCTCAAGAATTAGGCGGTACTGGGTGCCGATAACTGAGGTGATAAGTGGAATGCTCGAGCCGGCAGGGCTCAGCTGCAATGAATCCGAGCACCGGAGCTGCGGGAGCGAAGTTCGTCAGATAATCCGAGCATTGGAGCTGTGGGAGCGGAGTCCGCAAGATAATCTGAGCACTGAATCTACAGGAGTGGAGTCCGTCAGATAATCCGAGCACTGGAGCTGCGGGAGCGAAGTTCGTCAGATAATCCGAGCACTGGAGCTACAGGAGCGGAGTCCGTCAGATAATCCGAGCACTGGAGCTACAGGAGCGGAATCCGATATATAACCGACATGTTTTGCTCCTTAGAAATCAATAATATGTCAACAACGACATTGTGCTCTCGAATTTGAGGTTGTGACCGGGTGTTTTACCCTTTGTCTGGTTGCAACCTGTTTTTTATTAAATTAGCGCCCGGATACTATCGGAATGCGGTCTATTGTGCTATAATTTTCAATTAATATCTTTAATTTCAATTTCACGTTTATATATAGAAAGAGAGAGGTGCACAATGGCAATTGTTCTAGCAGAACCATCAAGAACTTTTAGCGAGTACCTTCTTGTGCCGGGCTTTTCCAGCGCTGAAGCCAGGCCTGAGAATGTGTCGCTCAAAACTCCAATCACAAAATTCAAAAAAGGCGAAGAGCCTAAGATTATGGCTAATATTCCACTTGTTTCCGCTGTAATGCAGGCTGTATCAGATGACGGTATGGCAGTTGCACTTGCAAAGGAGGGTGGAATTTCTTTCATCTTCGGTTCGCAGTCAATCGAAAGCCAGGCGGCAATGGTCAAAAAGGTTAAGTCCTACAAGGCCGGATTTGTGCCAAGTGACACCAATGTCAAGCCGGATGGCACGCTGGCCGATGTACTCGCAATCAAGCAGAATTCAGGACATTCGACAGTTGCGGTTACAGATGACGGTACAGGCCACGGCAAGCTGTTGGGACTTGTTACAAGCAAGGATTACAGAATCAGCAGACTCAGCACAGACACCAAGGTATCTGAGTTCATGACACCTCTCGAGAACCTCGTGTACGGCAATGCAGGTATCACACTGTCCGAGGCTAACGACATCATCTGGGACAACAAGGTCAATCAGTTGCCAATCGTGGACAAAGACGGATGTCTAGTGGCGTTTGTATTCAGAAAGGACTACGATTCCCACAAGGCGAATCCAAATGAGCTGCTCGACGACAACAAGAGCTTCATCGTAGGAGCCGGTGTAAATACCCGCGACTACGAAGAAAGAATTCCGGCTCTCGTAGAGGCCGGGGTAGACATACTAACTATCGACTCCTCTGAAGGGTATTCCGAGTGGCAGGCGAGAACGCTTAAGTGGGTAAGAGAGAAGTACGGCGACAGTGTTAAGATTGGAGCCGGAAACGTAGTAGATAAGGAAGGCTTCGACTTCCTGGCCAAAAGCGGCGCAGACTTCGTCAAGATTGGAATCGGCGGTGGATCAATCTGCATCACCAGAGAACAGAAGGGGATCGGCCGTGGACAGGCTTCCGCAGTGCTCGAGGTAGCAGCGGCAAGAGACGAGTGGTTTGAGAAGACAGGTGAGTACATTCCAATCTGCTCGGATGGCGGAATCGTATATGATTACCATATGACACTTGCTCTCGCTATGGGTGCGGACTTCATCATGCTGGGCAGATATTTTGCAAGATTCGACGAGTCACCATCTGCTAAGGTGATGGTAAATGGCAACTACATGAAGGAGTACTGGGGCGAGGGTTCCGCAAGGGCTCGCAATTGGCAGAGATACGACCTGGGCGGCGAGGCTAAGCTCAAGTTCGAGGAGGGGGTTGATTCCTACGTCCCATATGCAGGTTCACTGCACGATAACGTAAACCTCTCACTCAGCAAGGTTAAATCGACAATGTGCAACTGTGGAGTTGTCAGCATTCAGGAGCTTCAGAGAAATTCCAAGCTCACCCTCGTTTCAGCGACGAGTATAATTGAAGGCGGCGCACACGATGTTGTACTCAAGGATAACAGTGTGGCAACAGTAAGACGTTAGGATTACCGTGTTTTAATATAAGCAAACAGCGAAGCGAACATTTTCAGTTGTTCTATGTGACATTAGGATTACCGTGCTTTAATATTAAGCCCGATTCCTGATACAAGGATAACAGTGTCGCAATAGTAAGACGTTAGGAGCGACAATGGCTAACAAGATATTAATTATCGATTTCGGTGGACAGTACAATCAGCTCATCGCCCGCAGGGTTCGTGAACTGGGCGTGTACTCGGAGGTTCGTAATTTTGACGGACTCACTGTAGACAAGATCAAGGATTTTGACCCATGTGGAATCATCTTTACCGGCGGACCTCAGTCCGCATATGGTGAGGGGGCTCCGGCTATTGACAAAGGTGTGTTTGAGCTCGGACTGCCAATCCTCGGCATCTGCTACGGAGCGCAACTTATGGCGCATATGCTCGGCGGCAAGATCGGAACAGCGCCAACGAGCGAATACGGCCGTACGGAGACTGCGGTAGACTGCAAGGACGGCCTTTTTGCAGGAGTGAACGACAACACAGTAGTGTGGATGAGCCACACGGACTACATCAGCGAGGTGCCGGCCGGATTCACGGTTACAGCGCACACCGACAACTGTCCGGTTGCCGGCATGGAGGATGCTTCTCAAGGATTCTACGCTGTGCAGTTCCATCCGGAGGTTAACCACACCGTTGAGGGGACGACGCTGCTCAGCAACTTCATCCTCGGTGTATGTAACTGCGATCAGGACTGGAAAATGGACTCGTTCGCAGAGACGCAGATCGAGGCGGTTCGCGAGAAGGTCGGCGACGGTAAGGTTCTGCTCGCACTATCCGGTGGCGTTGATTCCAGCGTAGTTGCAGCGCTTCTGGCAAAGGCAATAGGCAAGCAGCTGACATGCGTATTTGTAGATCACGGTCTGCTTCGCAAGGACGAGGGCGACCAGGTTGAGTCGATTTTCGGCAGCGATGGCGTGTATGACATCAACTTCGTGCGTATAAATGCGCAGGAGAGATATTACGCTAAGCTTGCTGGTGTTACAGATCCGGAGACAAAGCGTAAGATTATCGGCGAAGAATTTATCAGAGTTTTTGAAGAGGAAGCCAAGAGGATCGGCGCAATCGATTATCTGGCACAGGGGACGATTTACCCGGATATAATCGAGAGCGGCCTCGGCAAATCAGCCGTAATCAAGTCGCACCATAACGTGGGCGGACTTCCCGACCACGTTGATTTCAAGGAGATAATCGAGCCGCTGCGCATGCTGTTCAAGGACGAGGTGCGTGAACTGGGCAGAGAGCTCGGACTCCCGGACTATCTGGTAGATCGCCAGCCATTCCCGGGACCGGGACTAGGCATCAGAATCATCGGAGAGGTCACTGCAGAAAAGGTTAAAATCGTGCAGGAGGCAGATGCAATCTATCGCGATGAGATAGCTAAGGCAGGCCTAGACAAGTCGATAAGCCAGTATTTTGCAGCGCTTACTAATATGAGGTCGGTTGGAGTCATGGGCGATTTCCGCACATATGACTATGCGGTGGCAATTCGTGCGGTCGAGACAGTGGATTTCATGACAGCAGAGGCCGTGGAGATACCGTGGTCGGTGCTGCAGAAGGTGATGAATAGAATAATCAATGAGGTGGATCATGTGAATCGCGTATTCTATGACCTGACATCCAAGCCACCGGGAACGGTGGAGCTGGAGTAGTAATACCAATCCCTATAAACCGTAAGTTTAAGCGGTTGTAGGGATTTTTAAATTTAATTAGGCTTATAGGACAAAAAGGTTGAAGATACTAAAGCTCTTGTACAGACACCGGAGAATTGCGGCATAAAGGTTATGCTTCAGGATCATATGCATGAACATTTTGCCATTATAGACTATGAAATAATATGGTACGGAAGCATGAATTTGCTTTCGCGAGCTAGGGCAGATGATAATATGATCCGAGTTAGGAGCAAGGATACAGTACAGGAATTATTGGAAATGACCTTTGGATAATGATAAAACGAGGTGCTGCAATTTTTGTGTACAGTAGAGTTTAAACGATATGAAAATATAGAAAAGCGTATCAGATGATATGTAGAAATGTTGGTTCCAGACCAATGTTCAATATGCTTCTATTAAGGAAAATGTATAAGTACAATTATAATTTTATATTTCAAACTTGTTTCTATTAAATAAATTGAAAGTAAAAGTCAGCTATAAAGCTGTAATGATTGTAATCTGAAATCGGAGAGATGTAAATGATATAAATAAAGAAATTTATATTTTTTAGGTTCATGTGTTTTTCAAAAGCCGAAACCTATAGGTGTTAGTAGGAAGCCATGGTTTAGAAAATAAAATCGAGTGTTTTTAATTTTTATATTCACTCATAAGACTTCTTATTAGATATGGTAAAAGGGAAAGTACAGAAGTACACAATATATAAATTATATTTGTATTTTATAAATACAAATATAATGGTTGATAAAATTCGATAAGACGGTTATTATGATACTAGCTTAAATAAACTTGGGAGGAGACCAACTATGAAAAGTCAAGGTAAATTTCAGAAGAAAATAGAATAAGTTGCATTTAGAAAGAAGCGCAACCTAAAAAGACATCCCAGAAGGAAGCCTCAAAAACATATGGATGGAATCTAATCTAAGTTAAATTCCACATTGTCCTTAAGCATCTTGTAGATGACACGGACAAGCTTGCCAGCGCAATGTCCAAGAGCATTGTAATGGCCACGGCCTTCGGCCCTTTTACAATCATAGTATTCCTTGAATGTCTGATTGTACTTCACAATATTGTGAGCAGCGTTCATGAGGGCATAACGAAGGGCGGAAGATCCCCGTTTTGACATTTTTGTTTTCTTCGCAATGAAGTTTCCGGATTGGTAAACGGATGGGTCAAGACCCGCAAAGGCAAGCAGCTTGCGAGGCTTGGGAAAGCGGTTAATGTCACCGATTTCACCGAGAATCATTCCCCCGTTGATGGGACCGATACCCGGTATGGTCATGATAACAGAGTCGAGAGATATAACAATGTCTTTCATCTCAGACTCTACCGCATCGATTTGACTATCCAGTAGATCAATCTGGGCGATAGATTGAGTAATCTGAATGGATAGAGATCTGTCGGCAGTGCCGACGGACTTCTGTGCCAGAACTCTTAATTCTAAGGCCGTTTCCTTCTTGAAGTGTCCGTGGGAATTAGACAGAAGAAGGTTTTTAAGATGAGTCAGATGCATGGAAGCAATCTGGGTAGCAGAGGGCGCCTCTTTTAGGATAGCGTATACCGTCTTTTGATGAATACTGGACTTGAAGAAATACTGGAGTTCAGGGAAGACCTGATCCAAGTAAGCAGTGAGCTGTATCTTGGTGCGAGAACGCTGCTTAACAAGCTTCATCCGGAATCTCCCTAGATTCTTCAGTTGCATGAGAGCAATATTATACAGAGTAACAAATCTTGGGTGATCCATCAATGCGACGGCTTTAGCAATCACCAGAGTATCGACCTTGTCCGTCTTGGTTTTGCGGATATTGTTCTTCCGCAAAGTGGCGGTCTGTATCGGATTGATGACACAGACGTGCAGACCTTTGGTGACAAGGAAAGAAACCAGGTTGTTGCCATAGTGAGCAGTGGATTCAAGACCAATGATGATGTCATCCAATTCAAAGGAATTGAGCTTGGATAACAGGGTGTAAAAGCCCTCATTGTCATTCAAGAATTCGAACGGCTCGATGAGTACCACGCCATCGGAATCGATGGCAGAGGCATAGTGATTAAGCTTGGCGATATCAATGCCAACATAGATCATTGAAAACGCCTCCTTTCATAAAGATTAGATACTGTCAGGTCCACCTTACGATTATCCTCGTAAACTTGATCGATATAAGTACTCGGAAAGCAAAGCCTCCGGCAACATCCAACTAATAAACATTTCAGATAATGTAGCGGCAATACACTCCAATTAAATAGTCAATGCTACAGAAAGAAAATAAAAAGTTCACAGTATCTGAATGTATTATGACACAGACAGTAAAAAAGGAAAGGAGAGTATGATTTAGCCTATGAGCTAATCATACAAGAAGATATGAGATATCAAATTGTAATTTCCTTAGATAGTGATGAAATTCCAAAAGATAAAAACAGAATGTTTCTTTCATTCATTAAACATCATATTGCAGAAAATGATAAACGGTTTTTTGAATCACTGTATATAAAAGGAGAAACAAATAGAAAAGATTTCACATTTTCGTTATATATGCCGGAATGTGAATTCCTTAGAGAAACGATCAGGATTCCGAATAAAAGAATTTGTTTAAATTTTTCCACACATGATTTGTCGATGGGTATACAATTTTATAATGCTATGATTAACGGACGAGGAAGGGAGTATTCATATAAAGGCATTACAATGAAAATAGAGAAAATCGAACTGAAGCAAGAAAAAACTTTTATGATAGAATCGGCAACTTTTAAATCTTTGTCTCCATGTGTAATTAGAGAACATGATGGCAAAACCAATAAAGACTGGTTTTATAGCTTGGATTCTAAAAAGGGAAGAACTTTATTTGTTGAGAATGCAAGAGGCCAGATTTTAGAGAGTATAAAAGACTCTTCTTACGACCTGGCTGATATAAGAATTTCGCTTATAAAAAATAAGGAAGTGACAGTTAAACATTACGGGATAGAAGTATTGGCCAATATTTGCATGTTTAAAATGGAGGCAAAGCCATATATCTTAGAATACTTTTATAAGGCAGGGATAGGGTCGTTTAAAAGTACCGGTTTCGGCATGCTTTCAAGTTTATAGCAATCTGGTAAATAGTCAATAAGGACTTTAAAATTGGGAGGACTGTGATGAATGGAATAACAATAAAAAATTCTGATTGGTTGTTCAATTGCGGGATTTTAGGGTTGTACAATATTTTGAAACATAACAATATTGATGACAGTGAAGACATATCCCTTTCACAAGATGAGTTGACATTCCCCGTTTCAAGATTGGAAAACTTTGAAGAAAAATATTTTTCTTATTTGATAGACACCTATGAAAAAACTTTTTCAATACATAGGATTACTTCTTTTGAAGATTTTTTGCAAAACCATGAAGACAGTAATTTCGAAAATTTCAATACACACAGTTTAGATAGACTTAATTCGCAGATTGAACAAGTAAAGAGATATTTGAAGAGCAACAGTTATGTAAGTGCTTATAAAATGCTTGACTTCGGTTTTGATCCTATAGCAAAAGAAAAAGAATTGAAGAAAGTATCATTGAAGAAAAATGAAACAGTTTTCGACAAGCAGAGTGAAATCAAAAAACAGATGGACATACTTAAAGAGACGGTGGAGTTTTTTAAGCGCAAGGAGGTAAGAAAATATATCGGCGGTAAAAATGCCATGTATTCGATTATAAAGAATGCTTGGAGTAATATCAGTATAATGAATCCTCAGAATAAAAATCCCGACATATATGAAGAATTCAGCAATTATTTTGTTGAACCTGTTAAGGAATATTTGGATGAAATAGATAGCAGTAGGCTAAAATCAAAGTATCGGTGTGTAACATGTAATGCCAAGATCAAAAATTTGGACATCGATTTGAGCTTTATGCGAGAAATAGGTTTTGATGTAAACAGGAAAACTTCCCACGTCTGGGACTTCAATAATTACGTGGCGATTTGTCCCGTGTGTAGATTGGTTTATGCGTGCGTTCCTGCAGGATTTACGTATCTGTATAACAGAGGAATTTTTGTGAATTCTTCGATGGATTTGCAAGAAATCGTGCGAATTAATCAAATTATAAAAAAGGATGTTTTACAAAGCTCGGAAGGCGGTACTGTAATTTATAGGGCTTTGCAAAAACAAATGAGCAGAAAAATAAATGAAACACCGGGATACGAATTGTCGGATGTTCAAGTGATCAGATTTTCCCATGACCAGGATAGTGATAATGTATCTTACACATTCAATATAATAACAAAATTTATATTGAAGACGATTGAAAATTGTGATAAATGTTTCGAAAGGATACAAAACGGTAGACTTTCGGAAGGAAATGCAACGATGTATTTGTATGATGAAGTTATGAACAGATTGGTGAACAATGAAAATCAATTCCTGCTTATTCATAAATTGATACATTACAAACTGTCCATACCTGATAAAGCAATGTATAGTATGAGCACGATAGAGAATATATTAAAAATAAACGCGGAATATTTAAGGGAGGTAGGAGTAATGGAAAAAGACGATAAAAACATGATAAGAATCGCGAAAAGTCATGGTTATTACTTAAGAGATGCATACGGAGATGAGAAAAAAGATAATTCAGGCAATAAAGCGGATGTTAAATCAAATGATATAAGCAATGAAACGAATGTTAAAGCAAAAGGAACAGGATATAATAAAAAACTTGGAAGTATTGCATATCGAATGTTGAATGCGTTAAAAACAAATAATAAATACGCATTTATGGATACGATGATCAATGCACATATGTATGTGCAAAAACCAATACCGGCTATATTTGCGGAAAATCTGGAAAACGATTTGAAATTTAAGAATATAGGTTATGCATTTGTAACAGGTATGATCGGATACACGGATGAAAAAAAAGTTGATGAGAAAGGAAATGAGGAGAATTAAGATGGGAAACAATTTAAAAGCAAAAGGATTGACAATTACAGCAATATTTGAAGCGGAGAGTGCAAACTACGGTGAAGCGATAGGAAATGTGGCATCATTGAAAAAAGTTGCAAGAGATAATGGAGAGCAGTATTCATATATTTCTCGTCAGGCAATCAGGTATAATATTATTGAACAGCTGGAAGAACCACTTGCAAAAGTAAGTTCGGAAGGAGCAGGTGAAAAAAAAGTGATTCAGTTTGATAAGGATGCGACAATTACGGATTACCCGGAAATTGATTTCTTTGGATATTTAAAGACGGAAAAGGGGACAGGAGGTAAGAAACGTTCCGCAAAAGTCAGATTATCCAATGCAATTTCATTAGAGACCTATAAAGGTGATTTAGACTTCTTAACCAATAAAGGCTTAGCAGACAGATTGAATGAGAATATGAATATTGCTCAATCTGAAATTCATAAATCTTATTACGCCTATACCGTCACCGCAGATCTGGATCAGATAGGGATTGATAAAGTATATGAAATTGAATTGGATAAGAATGAGAGAGCAAGGCGTGTATGCAAGTTGCTTGATACAATTTCTATGCTGTATCGTGATATAAGGGGAAGAAGAGAAGATTTAAAGCCGCTTTTTGCGATAGGCGGTGTGTATGACACGAAAAACCCTTTTTTTCATAACTGTATAGATGTTAAGGATAATAAATTAAATATTGAGTCGATTAAAGATATGATGTTTGAAGCTGTTAAAGAGAATACCTATTGCGGTTTAGTTATGGGGAAATTTGATAACGATACGGCTATTAAAAGTGAATTAAATGCAGTCAGTATGCCGAAGTTTTTTGAAGAACTTAAAGGAAAGGTTCGTGAATATTATGCAGGCTGATAGAGAAAGTATAAAACCGGTTGATTTTGATGGTAAGGAAGCTGTTAGAATTCGAATTGAGCAGGATTTGGTCAATTATAAAAAGCCAATGAGTTTTCAGCTTAAAGAATCATATCCGCTTCCACCTTATTCAACAGTAATCGGTATGATACACAATATGTGTCGGTATGAAGAATACGTAAATATGCAAATAAGCATACAGGGTCAATATAAATCTAAAGTAAATGATTTATATACAAGGTATGAATTTAAAAATGGAACGAATTTTGAGGCAGGAAGGCATCAACTGAATGTAAACGGTCTTGGTGTGGGCAGAGGTGTTGCCACTATAGAGTTGTTATCTCAAGTAGAGCTTGTGATACACATATGTCCTGAAGAACAGAGTAAAACAGAAGAGATTTGCAGAGCTTTTAAAAATCCGTGGGAATATCCGTCATTAGGGCGAAGAGAGGATCTTGTCACAATCAAAGAAGTAGGGAAAACTAAAATTATGCTAAAGGAAATAGACGATGACAAGTCAATGGAAATAGGTCGTTACGCATACATACCTTTGAAATACTACAAGAATACAGGGGAGGAAGAGCTGATTGTAGGATATGATTATTTAGGAAATTCTGTTCTTCGTAGGAAAGCAGGTAAGGGCCTTACTCAAAGGGGGACGAGACTTTTATTAAATAAGGAATACGATAAGTTAAACTATGGAAATTCTAAAAAAACCAAATATATCAGGGCATGGAATAGAGTTGAAGCTTTATATACTTCACACATATATGCCGATATGGATGAGAAATTTTTATGTGATGAAGATGAAGAATTTGTATTCTTCGCTTAACTAAGGGTAGCAAGGTAATTAAAATGGCGGAGAAGGAGTTTTTGGCAAAATCATATACGGAAGAAACCATTCAAGAACATACAGATAAGGTGCTTCAAGAATATGAGAGGTTGAAAAAATTTTATAAGAATTGTAATGTTAATTGGACATTGCTTGAACAAGCGTGTTTATATCATGATTTGGGTAAGATGAACTCAAAATTTCAGCGAAAAATTCGAAATGCTGAAAAGGTGGAAGATGAAGTTCCACATGGAATTTTGAGCACGCTATTTTTGGATGCAAAGCGACTTAAAGAAGATTTTCAAGGAGCTGATGATTTCAAGAACTTTGATGATTTAGATGATGCTATGTACCTCCTATTTTCTGCCATTTTTTATCACCACGATAGAGAAAGCTTCGAAAAAAGTGATTTCACGGACAACCTGGAAAAAAATATTAACAGAGAGAAAGATTCACTACAATATATAGTTAAAAATTTTAAATATGATAAGGTCAGGATACCGGAAAAGTTGCATTTTAGAGATAAATATATTAACAGGTTTTCAAATAGCGATAAAAGTAATTTGCTCGGCGAATATGTACTCTTAAAAGGTTGCTTAAACAGGGTGGATTATGCTGCAAGTGCTCATGTTCCGGTTGAAATAGAAAATGACTTTTTAGAAAACAAACTGAATTCTTTTATGGAGAAGCTTCAAAAGAGCGCTATAGGTAAAAATATAGATAAGCCTGAGTGGAACGATTTACAGAACTTTATGAAAGACAATAGGGATGAAAATCTTGTAGTTATTGCGCAAACGGGAATGGGAAAGACGGAAGCCGGATTATGGTGGATAGGAAATAATAAAGGCTTTTTTACACTGCCTGTAAGAACTGCAATAAATGCAATATATATGAGAATAAAGGAGGAAATTTTAGATAACAAATTTATAGAAGAGAGACTTGGTTTACTTCACAGTGAAACGCGAGGAATATATTTGCAGCTGCAGAGCGAAAGTGATGAGAATTTAGACATAGAAAATTATTTTACAGTAACAAAGCAGCTTTCACTGCCGTTGACCGTATGTACTGTTGATCAATTATTCACAACAGTGTTCCGATATAGAGGGTATGAAGCAAAGCTTGCAACACTTTCATATTCAAAGATAGTAATTGATGAAATTCAAATGTATGGACCCGAGATCATCGGATTTTTGATATGCGGATTAAAAATGGTAACAGAACTGGGAGGACGTTTTGCTATAATGACAGCGACTTTTCCGGGATTCCTAAGGGATATAATGGAAAGCTGCGGGCTTAAGTTTATAATGCCGGAACCGTTTGTAGATGAAAAAAGAATAAGGCATAGTGTAGAATGGCATGAGGAGGGGATAACAGCAGATTTCATATTTGAAAAATATAACAATAACAGAGTGTTGGTAGTATGTAATACAGTAAATAAATGCAAGGAAGTTTATAAAGAACTCAGTAATAAAATGGATTTACAAGAAAATAGCTCTGATAGTAAATCAATTGACGAGAGTGAATTGAACATGCTGCATGGAAAATATATTTATAAGGACAGAATTGAAAAAGAGAAAGCTATTTTAAGTTTCGGAAAAATAGATGAGGGCGGTACAAAAGATAATAGAAAAGGAATATGGATTGCAAGCTCGATTGCTGAAGCATCACTGGATGTAGATTTTGACATTTTGATTACGGAACTATCGGATGTCAACGGACTTTTTCAGAGGATGGGAAGGTGTTATAGGAAACGAAGCTGGAATGGAGACGGAGCTAATTGTTATGTTTTTGACGGTGGTGAAAAGAAATGTTCCGGAGCAGGATATAATATAGACGAAAATATTTTTGAACTATCAAAAGAAAAATTGAGGGAATATTTTAAAACCGCTCCAAGAGAATTAAGAGAAATAGATAAGATGAATTTGGTGAGGGATATTTACAGCACGGAAAATATGAAGGGTTCTAAATGCCGTAAGTATTATGACAAAATTAAAAAATGTATTGAACAGCCAACTCTTTATTTGCCGGCAGAAAATACAAAGCCGGATGCACAAAAGTTGTTTAGGGATATAACTACAGAAACAGTTATTCCATTAGTAGTTTTTGAGAATAATATAGGTGAGATAGAAATATTGGAAAAGAGCCTGAGTGACAGAAACTTGAGCATGGAAGAAAAAATAGAGAACAGGGAGAAATTAAAAGCCTTCACATTGGGTATAGAGAGATATCAGCTGGAAAATGTAAGACCTAAAGCTACGATAAAACTCGGCAAATATGAAGAAATTAAGATCATAGATGCGGAATATAATCCGGAGATGGGCTTAATAAGTATAACTAAAGAAAGTAAAGAGATAGAAAGTAATATTATTTAAAAAGTAATATTATTCAGTATATGAATAAACCACAAGGTAAAAAGTATGGGGGATAGTTGTATCAAACAAGGAGGATGAAATATATGAAAGCTGTCACCGGAGCAATGATATACTATCACTATGTATGTGATCGTAAACTATGGTATTTTTCACACCAACTTGATATGGAACACACGAGTGATTTAGTTCAAATTGGAAAGCTTATTGATGAAGAATCATATAGTAGAGAAAAGAAACATATCATGGTAGATGATATGATAAGCATAGATTTTTTACAAAGCTGGAGAATCGTCCATGAAGTTAAAAAATCAAGAAGTGTAGAAATTGCTTCGATTTGGCAACTTAAGTATTACATGTGGATACTTGAGAATAAGGGAATAGAAATCGAAAAAGGAATTTTAGACTTTCCTAAAATAAAAAAGAGAGAGGTAGTTCATCTTGAAGATAGAGACAGGAAAGAAATCGAGAATACTTTGGATGAAATTAAAAGAATTGTAGATATGCCACAGCCACCGATACTTGCTAGAAAAAAGATATGTTCAAAATGTGCATACTACGAATTTTGTTTTATTTGAGGAGAGTGACATGAACAGAAATTACTACATTTTTAAAAGTGGAACACTTCAACGAAAAGATAACAGTATAAGGGTAGTAACTGAAGATAAAATTAAGAAAGACATTCCTTGTGAAACAGTCTCCGATCTTTATGTATTTGGCGAAATAAATCTGAATACCAAACTTTTAAATTTTTTGGCGCAAAAGGAAATTTTATTACATGTATTTAACTATTATGGATTTTATTCGGGCTCTTTTTCACCGCGAGATAAAAATGTGAGTGGGTTTTTACTCGTGAAGCAGGTAGGACATTATTCCGAGTATGAGAAAAGGCTTATGCTTGCAAAAAAGTTTATTGATGCGGCATCATATAATATTTATAGAAATGTGAGATATTACAACGGGAGAGGTGTAAATCTGGAAGGAGTTCTTAAAGAGATAGCATTGCTTAGAGAGAAATTGAATCGGACAAATAGTATTGAAGAGTTGATGGGAATAGAGGGGAATATCAGGAAAAAGTACTATGAATCATGGAATGACATTATTAAACAAAATGTCAATTTTACAAAGCGCATAAAGCATCCGCCTGAAAATATGATAAATACTTTATTGTCATTTGCCAATTCTTTAGTGTATACAACTGCATTAGCAGAAATATATAAGACACAGCTCAATCCGACAGTAAGTTATCTGCATGAACCCGGGGTGGCAAGGTTTTCACTTTCTTTAGATATTGCAGAAATATTTAAGCCGCTTATCGCAGAGAGAATGATATTTTCATTACTTAATAAAAATATGATAAGTGAAGATGATTTTGAAAAAGAATCAAATTATTTATATTTAAAAGAATCTGCAAGAAAAATCATAGTGGAAGAATATGACAAACGACTTCAGCGTACTATAAAACACAAAGAATTAAATAGGGACGTATCATATAGATATTTATTCAGACTGGAATGTTATAAATTGATTAAGCACTTGACCGAAGAAAAAGAATATGAAGGGTTTAAGATATGGTGGTGATATGAATGTACTGTATTCTAGTCTATGATGTTGAAATGGATGAAGTCGGGGCAAAAGTATTGCGAAATATATTTAAGATATGCAAGAAGTATTTGACACACATACAAAAGTCTGTTTTTGAAGGTGAGTTGACGGAACTGCAATATATGAGATTGCAAACCGAGTTGTCAAAACACATACGAAAGGATGTAGATTCGGTGATTATTTTTAAAAGCAGGAATGAAAAATGGTTAGAAAAAGAATTTTGGGGATTGGAAGACGATAAGATGTCTAATTTTCTCTGAAAAGGGAACCATCAATTACTTTACAGGCTTAAAGTATTCTGCGTAATCCTCATCGGTTGAAGCGTTTCAAAGAAATAAAATAAGTTTACGTGTTTGCTTGAAAAGTTATTAAGTCAATGGACTTTGTATAGAACTAAATGTTCAATGAATATTGCTGATTATAAAAGCGAAGTGAACTTGTACATGATAAAAAATAATAACTTGTATAATTTATGGAGCTTGGGTAAAATGGCATCGTAAAGTGGTTATTTGTATTGTCAAAGATGTCGATGTGTAGTAATGTAAAAACTGCAGTACTTCGACAGAATTCTATTGGATATTGAATTTCCAACATCCAATAGAAATAATTAAGGCCATGATCTTAAAAATTACAGTGTCGAAATTGTATAAAAAAGGAAGTAGACAAAAAATGCCCGTCGAAGCGTTGATATAACAGCATAGTAGAGCAACGGGGTTTAATAGAAGCATATTGAAATGTAAACATGCTTGAGCCTTTCTCTGTTGGTGTTATCCGCGAGGGTTTAATAGAAGCATATTGAAATGTAAACATAGTGTATCCAGCGGAACGGTCGTAGTCGCCTAGTCGGTTTAATAGAAGCATATTGAAATGTAAACATAATTCTTGTTGTTGCTGGAATTGTGGCACTCGTTGGTTTAATAGAAGCATATTGAAATGTAAACATGAATCTAAAATCAGGGCGCAAATGAAAGAGGCTGGGTTTAATAGAAGCATATTGAAATGTAAACTTCTCAATCCTTTCAAATATTTGCGACTGGTACACGGTTTAATAGAAGCATATTGAAATGTAAACGTTACATACTGGTGTTTCAAAAATTGCAGCTTTAGACAGGGTTTAATAGAAGCATATTGAAATGTAAACGAAGGAAGAGTTGTAGAGATATATGGGCCAGAGTCATGGTTTAATAGAAGCATATTGAAATGTAAACGTTTTTATGAGCTGGTTGCATGAGGTTAGTGAACTGGGTTTAATAGAAGCATATTGAAATGTAAACATGTTAGATAATGGTAAGTTTAAGGGTTGGGTTTGCGGTTTAATAGAAGCATATTGAAATGTAAACACTAAGTATGCAATTGATATGGACTCGCGTTCAACAGGTTTAATAGAAGCATATTGAAATGTAAACTCATTAGCACAAACAGTAAGTAACAGTGAAAAAAGGGTTTAATAGAAGCATATTGAAATGTAAACATCGGATATAGCTGGAGAATCAAATATACCAATACTGGTTTAATAGAAGCATATTGAAATGTAAACAACTTGTAAACTCGGCTGTAAACCGATTTTTTCGGGGTTTAATAGAAGCATATTGAAATGTAAACATACAAATAGTGAGGCTCTTTTATTTCTTCTAACCAGGTTTAATAGAAGCATATTGAAATGTAAACGATTCCTTACGAGTTACACTATACGAATGTGAATGGGTTTAATAGAAGCATATTGAAATGTAAACTTTGAATCTAAATTTGATTCCAATCCGCAAGGAGATAGGTTTAATAGAAGCATATTGAAATGTAAACTTGTTATAGCTTTGATCCATGTCAATGTCCCAGCCCGGTTTAATAGAAGCATATTGAAATGTAAACGTAGCATTTACAGGAAGCGATATCTTCACATTTTCAGGTTTAATAGAAGCATATTGAAATGTAAACTTGCAGATGTCTACTGTTATCAGATTGCTGTTGGGGGTTTAATAGAAGCATATTGAAATGTAAATATGAAGGGCGCGGCTAGATACGAAGTGGCATTCGAGGTTTATTTAATAGAAGCATATTGAAATGTAAATACAAAAGATGATTACATCCCCCGGTTGTGCCTCACTGGTTTAATAGAAGCATATTGAAATGTAAATGTCATTTTCTCCGCGGCTCGCTTCGCCTCGTCAAGGGTTTAATAGAAGCATATTGAAATGTAAATCAGGTGATGAGCCTATGTAGTTAATAACCTTCTCCGGGTTTAATAGAAGCATATTGAAATGTAAATACCGAACCGATTAATGCTCTTGATTTCAACAATCTGGGTTTAATAGAAGCATATTGAAATGTAAATATGTGAGTGGCATTGAACTTAAGCCAGAAAATGAAAGGTTTAATAGAAGCATATTGAAATGTAAATTTTTCTCGCCCTGTATTCTTGTTTAAGCTTCGGAATGGTTTAATAGAAGCATATTGAAATGTAAATCTTTTTTTCTGTCAAGCATTAGCTGCCTGGTGAGCGGTTTAATAGAAGCATATTGAAATGTAAATCTATCTTACAGGCAAGAGCTTAACTATGAGCTTTCGGTTTAATAGAAGCATATTGAAATGTAAATATGAATAGAGAGGTGTTACAAATGAAAACTAACTACGGTTTAATAGTGAGCATTCACTAACTAGACTTTCCTTTGTGCGTTTTTGCACCGATTTTCCAAGGCGCACATACTGGCTTAAGTTTAGAGTCATCACTCTAACAACGAATTGTTGAGAATACACTAAATATATGAATGTATAAATCCCCGAGAAATACGGGAGAAAGGGAAAGTCTAATCTCCCAAAGTGGACAGGGCTTACCAATACATGGACATATTTCAACTTTTTTCGAGAATATGTGGACGAATTCAACGTATAACATTACAATAGAACGGACGGTGTATTAATAAAAGCCTTCGCAAGATTAACTATGTGAAGTCAAGTGATTTTTGAGAATAGAATAACGATATGACACAACAAACAAGCAAGGCTGACCTTAAAAAATGTCAGTCGATATCATTTCTGTGAGACGAACGATTTGCTGTGCTTAGTATGAAACGTCATGCATTATCAACTCATTAACACTTAGATATAGAGCTGTGGTTATAGCCTTTTAAACAAACAGTCAGCAATAGGGTTCTGCTGTAAGAGCTGATATTAATCCACAGCATCTGCATGGAAGTATATGAATCATATAGAGAAATTCGAGGTAAGGAAAAAGAAAGGAAAATATTGTGAACTTCCCTATGAGTTCAATATGCAATTTACAAGGAGCAACAATGAAGACAATATTTGACACTCAGAACCTGACGTTTGAGAACGTAAAGTATTCCCTGACAGTTCGCCGCGACAGCTTCAGCTATGAGCATAAAACCAAGGGGGTGCTCAACATCAAGTTTGATGATCTCAGGCATATACATGTTACCGGATATACCAACTCGAACAGCAGCTATACACTGACTTTTTATAGCCTGGACACTTCTAAGAAAAGTGTTGATATCATGCTGGATGTCAATCCGTACTATGAGGGGCACAACATCAGGGAGACCAAGTCGCTTTTGATTGCATTCGCAGCGCACAGGTTGACGAGCGATTTTCCTAACAATATAGGTGACCACGTCATAACTATAGCGCAATCGCTTAAGGAAAAGCAGATCAAGCTCAGGAACGACATGATTATCGGTATGAAGCACGAGGTGAATATCAACGATATCCGTCGTGTAGTATGCGTTGCACCGGGTCCGGTCAACAACTTCGCGATTTACACCAGCGATAAGAGGAGAGGTCTTTTGGATAAGCCGGACATGGTAGTGCCGGTTACATCAGTCTCGGCACCGCTGCTCGAGGCAATCATGACCAAGAATACCGGACACGGCATAGATTTTAGCCATGGCAACAACTGGGATCAGAAGACATCTGAGTTCATCATCCCCAGATTCATGGATCCGGGCTTCTTCATCAGTGAAGATGGCACGTTCAAGGAACCTTGGCAAGAGATTTGTTACGACAGAGTATGCATGTATGGGTATTTCATAGATGCACTGATCTAGCATCTGAAACAGTATTGTGTGATATTATGATTATATGATTATGCGAAATTATTATGGGAATTTATTGATGTTGTGACGACGAGAAGACTGCTGGAAATGGTTCATACAATTATATGGGAAGAGTATAAAGGAGCAGGCTGTAAGATGACCTGCCCCTTTTTTTGCTATTTATTCTATCAAGATCAAGAGTCTCTCCGGACATTTTCGCAGTAAGAATGGCGGTAAGAATGGGCGCATCATGTTGCTTTAAATATCTATAGTAAGTAAGGAATCGTTGAGAAGAGACCGTTTCAAGTTTTGTGTAAACTATAAAAACTGATATAAGATTTATTAATAGTTACGAATGGGCAGAGCCGATTTTGGTTTCTGCCCGTATCTGCATTATACAGATGTTTTTAGGTATGTCAATATGACCTGCCTAAAACAAGTCTATCCTACAGGTTTCTTCCTTCCAGATGTTCTTCAAAATAGATTTCCAGCTGGGAATGGATCTGTCCCCAATCCTGCCTGTGACCTGTCCATTTCTTGCTGATATCCATAGTCGCAAGATACAGCATTTTTAGCAGGCTGTCATCTGACGGAAAAACGGTCTTGCTTTTGGTTACCTTCCGAAGCTGGCGATTGAATCCTTCAATGGCGTTAGTGGTGTAGATTAGACGTCGCACAGCCTCAGGATACTTAAAATAAGTGGATAATGTGGTCCAGTTATCATGCCAGGATTTATAGATTTTTGGGTACTTTAGATCCCATTTATCCTTGAACACTTCCAGTTCATTTAAAGCTGTCTCTTCAGTCGGAGCTGCATATACAAGCTTTAAATCTGCCATCAGCTTTTTGATATCCTTGTATGAAACAAATTTTGTTGAATTGCGAATCTGATGAATGATACACTGCTGAATCTCTGTCTTGGGATAAACAGCCTCAATTGCCTGTGGAAACCCATTTAAACCGTCAACGCATGCTATCAGGATATCTTCCACTCCACGATTCTTAAGTCCATTCATGATGGAGAGCCAGAACTTGGCGCTTTCGTTTTCTCCGACATACATACCAAGAACATCTTTTTTACCGTTCATATCTATGCCAAGGGCAATGTAGACTGCACGTTTTACAATACGTCCCTCACTACGAACGTGATAGTGTATAGCATCCATAAACACTACAGCGTACACCTCCTCCAAAGGACGTTCCTGCCATTCTTTTACGATCGGAAGTATTTTGTCCGTAATCCGGCTGATTGTACTATCAGAAATAGCGACATCGTATAATTCTCGCATATGGGATTCGATATCTCCGGTAGTCATTCCCTTTGCATACATTGAAAGTATTTTTTCTTCCATGTCCTGTGTTACGGTGTTTTGGTACTTTTTAATAAGCTGAGGCTCATACTCACCGTTACGATCCCTTGGAATAGCTACATCCATATCTCCGTAACTTGTGTGCATGGTTTTGCCGGAATGTCCATTTCGACTGTTATCGGTTTCTTTGTTTCGATAATCATACTTGGAATAGCCTAATTCCTCATCCAGCTCTTCATCTAAAGCACCTTCCAAAAGAACAGACATCATGTCTCGCATGATGCTGTTTACATCGGCACCATTTTTGATGCTGATATCATTATTTTTCAGATAATCACGCATCATTTCTCTCACCGCTGCTTTTTGTGGACTGTCTTTTCTTCTTGCCATAAAATAACCTCCATACTGAGTGATTTTATCCTACATCAGTTTGAAGGTTTACACAAACTTTGGTATAGACCCGTTGAGAATGTATATGCATACATCAAGATTGCACCTTCCGGCTTACGAGATCCGCTCACTCCTGAGCTCCACAACTTCATCGGCAATGGACATTGTCGACGGCCTATGTGAGACGATCACAACTGTCTTGTTCGCTCGGCTTTCGGCAATAGATTTGAGTATCAGTGCTTCGTTGAGCGCATCCAGATTGCTAGTCGGTTCATCAAGCAGCATAAGCGGAGCATCGTGTAGGAATGCTCTCGCCAGCCCGATGCGTTGCTTCTCACCGCCGGACAGGGTGTCACCGAGTTCGCCGGCCTTAGTTCTATAGCCCTGTGGCAGCGTCATGATGAAGTCGTGGATTCCGGCCTTCTTGGCTGCGGTTTCTATCTCGTCCTGAGTGGCACTTAACTTGCCGATAGAGATATTCGTAGCCAGAGTATCGTGGAAGATGACTGTATCCTGCGTCAGGTAGCTCTCTGCAGTCCTGAGATCGTTTGTGTTGACGCTTCGGATATTTCTCCCGTTTATAACTACGCGTCCCGACTGCACATCCCAGAAACGCATTATCAATTTGAGCAGAGTCGACTTGCCGATTCCGCTTGCACCACCGATGCCGGTTACACTGTTAGGTGCGATTTTCAGCGAGATTCTTTCCAGCACGACAGTCTTACCGTATGCGAAGGTCACATCCTCTACGGCTGCGTCCTCGTACACCATAGATTCGCAACCGGAGACTTCTTCGACCTCCGGTATTTCTTCCAGCAGTGACAGCACTCTGTCTCCGCATGCCAGAGTCTGGTTCAGATTGTTTGATAGTGATGACAGTGCTACGACCGGTCCGAACGAAGCCATCATGGCAAGCGTGCAAAGTATCATTTCGGTGCGAGTCGCACTTCCGGAATTGCTGAAATTCATCATCATGAGCAGCATCGTCCAAGAGAATGCTTGAATCATCAGATTAGTGAACCCGCGTTGTGATCCCTCGTATTTGCTGAGCATCAATTGCAATCTTGAAAGGTGTCCGGAACGCTGATTCATCTCGCTGAGGCGGACAGCTCCCATACCGTACTGAATAGTCTCATCCAGTCCGTAGAGATTACCGAGTGCAAAATCGTTCAAAAGTCCCATCTCGCTCCTGTACGTTGCTCCGCTGTGTCCGCTTCGTCTGCCGTTCCAGATCGGGATAAACACACCTATTGTCAGATAGGAGATGAGCGCAACCAGTCCTGCGGCCAAGTTCAGCCTGCAGATAAATATAATCATAAACAGCGAAGTAATGAAGGCGATGAAAATAGGGGAGATAGTGTGTGCGAAGAATACCTCGAGCAGTTCGATGTCCGAGGTGATGATTTGCAGGAGATCTCCCTTGTCACGTCCCTCGAGCTTGGCAGGGCAAAGGCGTCTCAGAGCTGCAAAGGTCTGATGCCTGATCAGTGCCAGTATCCGAAACGCTATGTAGTGGTTGCAGTACTGCTCACCGTAGTGCAGGATGCCGCGTAGCAGTGCAATTGTCATCAGGCAGATTAGCAGTGTGCGTGGAATTCCCGTGGATAGCGCATAGCCTGCGATTACGGTCAGGAATATCGCGCAGAGGAAGCCAAGCACCCCCAGCGTTATACCAAGAAGCATGACGCCTCGCAGAGGGCGGATGAGGCCGATGAGTTCAGACATTATCCGGAAGCCGCTTCTTCTAGGAGCAAGCACCTTGGAGATGTGTGCGGTTCCGTCTGTAGGTTCATTGAGAGTCCCTGTATTCATATGCTTAAAGCGCTTATCGTCCGGATTATTGCCGTTGTACAGACCGGTATAGTTGTCGCCGTTATTGTAAGCTTTCGGTTCAGTTAGCGAGTCGCTTCGCTTGCTGCTTCCGGATCCGCTGCTTACATAAGATTCAAGTGCTGCCTGTTCGCTATATAGCTTGGCATATGGACCTCTATTACCCAGCAGCTCGCGATGCGTGCCTGATTCAACGATACGGCCATGCTCGAGCATGTAAATCTTGTCGCTGGTTGTGATATTTGCGAGCCTGTGCGAAATCATCAGGACAGACTTGGTGTGAGCCAACTCGTGAATGACATCGAGTATCATCTGTTCGCTCTCGGCATCAATGTTAGATGTGGCTTCGTCAAATATATAGACAGGCGTGTCGTGCAGTAGTGCCCGTGCAAGCGCCAGTCGCTGGCGCTGCCCGCCGGAGAGGTTAGCGCCGTCAGCAGCTAACTCGGTGTCCAGCCCATTTTCTGATTCTATGAAATCCAGCAGGTTGACCTGACGCAGTGCACGAAGCATATCTACGTCGGAGGCGTCGCTGTTGCCCTCAAGCAGGTGTTCTCGTACAGTGCCTTTAAAAATCCAGCTGTGGGTACCGATATATGTGATATGCTCCATCAGTGTTGCCTCGCATAGCTCCTGTAAATCTATTCCGTTCACAGCAACGCTGCCGGAATACCTTCTGTGTCTGCCCATGAGGATGGATGCGATGGTGGATTTGCCGGAGCCGGAGACGCCAACTATGGACACAAATGAACCGGATGGAATATCAAGACTGATATCCTCAAGAACCGTGCGGTCATCTGTATATCCAAACCCCAGATCCTTGACGGAGATATGCAGTGGCCCGTTTGCGAGCGTTTGCCCGTCGGAGTCCGGCTCAGGGAGATCGAGAAATGCAAATATTCTGTCGCTCGCCTTGATGCCGTTCATACCGATATGAAAGAAGCTGCCGAGAAGCCTCATAGGCAGGAAGAATTCAGCGGCTAACAATATAGTGAGAAACATGCCGGTAAGAGAAATCGCACCGACTCTGTATTGAAGAAGGGCAGTGATGATGCCGACAGCTGCACCGCCGTATGCGACCAGATCCATGATAACAGTGCTGTTGAGCTGCATAGAGAGAACCTTCATGGTGACACGTCGGAACTGTTCAGCCTCACGATCCATGTCGTCAGCAGCTGCCTGGTCGGCCTGATATATCTTAAGAGTAGTCATGCCGGAGAGGCGTTCAAGGAAATGGTCTCCGAGCCCGTAATATATTTCAAAATAGTGCCCGAGTATCCGTTTAGCTACCGACATGACTAGTCCCATAACTACTGGAATAAGTGGAACAATAGCCAGTAAAATTATTGCAGCGCGCATATTGAAGCTGATGATGGCGCAGAACAGAGTTAGAGGAGCGAGCACCGAGTAGAACAGTTGGCTGAGGTAACGACCGAAATACGTTTCGAGCTGCTCGACCCCTTCCCCCTGCATTTGTACAACCTCGGCGGTGCTGATCTGTTCGCGGTATGACGCTCCCAGACGAATCATCTTCTCGTAAATCCTAGTCCGCAGCACCCGTTTGATGCCTGATGATGTGAGAAAGCTGACTTTTGTATACTTGATATCGCAGATATAGCGAATAGCTATACAGATTGGAACTGCGATTAACAATCTGAAATCAGAGTCGACGTGAAAGCTGCCGGCGAGAATGCGGGCAGCGATATAAGATAGAACGATTTGAGCCAGCAGTGAAATCCACTGCCATAGCACTTGCATGGCGATGAAACGCTTTGCTCCTTGCAGCAGTGATAGCAAACGAGTTTTAATCATATAACACGTATAATCCAATCATCGAGAATGGTGATTGGATTTGTTCCTTTCTCCCGGATTCTTCCGAGGCATTCAACTCCATCTCTGATATATTCTTGTTATGCGCTGTGGTTCTGTATCTATATCACTACAGCTTCGACAAGCATGAGGTGACTCACCTCTAAATATCAGCACAAATTGGTCACATTTCCCAATCCTCGGATATCGTACGTCATGTGTGACCTTGCTTAATAAATATAGCAGATATAAGTTATATACCTATATTTTTTACCATAAGAGGATTGTACATTAAATTCGTCTAACTCAAAAGCTTCACTTCACGATATTACAATATAGTACTTCCCAGACATAATATAAACTTTACCAAAAAAGTAAAATATTACTTCAAAAGTCATTGCACATCTACAAAGAATCCCGTACAATAATATGCAGTTAGTTTGAATAAACTAACTTTTGTAAAATCTCTCTAACTTACATAAAATTTATTTTAACACACTAATTTAAGGATATTGAAGGAGAAGGAGAAATGATGAAAACATCCGGTATTAAGGGAGTTCTTGCTTTCATTGTCGCGGCGGCTGTGACAGCAGCCATGGCGTACTCGGCCGCACAGGTCATAGATAAGCATAACTCCATTGCCAAGCAGCAGGCCAAAGAAGCTCAAACTATAGGCTCTGAAGTTTCCACAGAAGACCTTAAAGATGGAGAATACGAGGGTACTGCAACCGGTTACGGCGGACCCCTTACTGTCCGCATCACCATCAAGGATGGAAAGCTGACAGATATCAAAGTTGTGTCTCACACAGAGACTCCTGAGTATTTCAACAGAGCTTCTGCTGTAATAGGAAATATTCTGAGAAGTGGCAATGTTAATGTCGACTCTATTTCAGGTGCGACTATTTCTTCAAATGCAATCAAGAAGGCGGTTGCTGATGCTCTGCGCAAGGCTGGATCGAAGCAGCAGGCTAAGGTAACGCCAGTCAAGAAAGACTCTAGATCCGCTAAGGGAAGAAAAGGTAATGTAGCAGGAACTTTTGCAATCGGAAGTGCTAACCTAAAAGATGGTGTATATATTGGATCAGGTCAGGGTTTCAATGGACCAATTAGAGTTCGTGTAACTGTTTCTGGTGGTAATATTACCAATGTCGAGATACTTTCACACAGTGACGATGCACCCTTCTTTAATCGTGCAAAGGCTGTTATAGGTAGACTGCTAGGACGTCCAGGCAAGAGTGTAGACACAGTCTCTGGAGCTACATATTCCAGCCGTGGAATCATCGATGCGGTGAGAAATGCACTTGCAGGTGCTGGCAAGACTAACGTCACCAATACTAGCAAGCCTAGCACAGGTGACAAAAAGCCAAACACAGATGATACAAACCCATCGGTTAACCCTGAGACGGGAGAGCCAAAATACGTTGATGCAGCTCTTCGTAAGCACTATCCGGGAGATAAACTCAAGGATGGAGAATACACTGGAATTGGTATCGGATACCTTAATCCGGGCGGAATTAAGACTTATATTACGGTAAAGAATGGCGAGATATCGAATCTAAGGGTCGGCGTAGGTGACGATTATCGCGATGACATGGGACCATTTAGAAGCCAGGCAGAGAACGTGATACCGTTCCTGCAGGGCAAGGAGGGTCGCTGGAACATCGCTAAGATGGGATTATATCGTGAGTATTTCGAAGCGATAAGGAAAAGCAGTAATCCTAAGGCTAAGGTCAAGGATCTCCTTGGCGATAAGTATGTCGATATGCTGAGCGGTCTATCAGGAAATAACACTGTATCTGATATAGCTCTCATGTCACGTACTGTAAAGGCTTATATGAACGACCGCTATGAGGGCAAGAAGATGTTCGATAGCGTGAGCGGAGCTACGATAAGTGCGAGCGGAATTTCGGCGGCGACAAAGGAAGCTACGAATAAGTCGGCTAGCGATTATAAGACTAACTCTGATGTAAAGGATATTTCAATTATTGAGCCAAAGACTAAGACAGTAGAAGTTAATAGGGGTGATTCTGTTGACTTCTCGGAACTTAAGGTTAAGATTGTTAAGAAAGATGGCTCTGTTAGGGAAGCAGAGTGGAAAGATTTTGCAGCCAATGGACTCAGCATCACAGATGAGGATGGCAAAGCTATTGAAAATGGAAACGACCTAAAATCTTATGGTGATAAGAAAATAATAAAGGCAAAGGTTATTCACAAGCAGTCGCTCTCGTACGACAACTTTAGAATCCTCGTTGGACGTTACAGCAAGGATTACATCGTTGGACTTGAATACAGTAAGGATGGTTCGAAGTGGTACAAGGTGAAGAATATTAAAAAGGATCCTACTGATAACCGTAAAATTGATAACCAACAGGTCGTTGATGCGCCTTTATCATTCGAATTTGAAACAGTTAAGCTTCGTGTTGTTTCAAAGAGTGGTCATCGCTATGAGTATACACCAGATAAGAAACCTGTAAATAAGAAGGTAAAATATACCCTTAATAAAGATGAGAACCCTAATACACCTAAGATAATCCATGTAGAATTTCAGTTGTCAGGTACAGAAGCGGATAAAGAGATTGTTGATGATAATGGTAGTGGCGGAGGTGGCGGTGAAGAACCAGCACTTCCAGAGGTAGAGGTTGACAGCAAGATAATCGAGACATCACTTGATGAGCCAGGTAGACCAAA